>CAWUKV010000068.1:0-23408 GCA_963923025.1 uncultured bacterium | reverse complement strand
GGTTGCCATTCCCCCGACCGGCCAGCAAAGACTCGATGGAGTATTTGAGGTGTTCGGCCCGCCATTGGAAGACCGTGCCTAAAATTTCCTGCAACTCACTGGCAATTAGGCTCAGCGTCAGATAAACGAAAACTAGCCCGAGGGCAATTTCGAGGACAACTGGTAGGCTCATTGTTTACGTCAGCACTCCCTATCGCGCCGAAGCCAGCCTACCCACTTTAGGACACATTTAGGACACAACAGCGACCGTTAAGCGGTTAAATCTAACGACTGAAAACCTAGCGCCTTAGGACCTGGCAACCGGGGCCGTCGGTTTACTCTTCTTCATCGCCGTCGTATTCGTCCTCGTCAAACGCTTCCCCATCCAACTGCTTGAGTTTGATGTGCTTGCGACCCAGAGAAATTTCGAACTCGTCGCCTGGCTTGAGCCCCATCTGACGGGTGTAGGCTGAGCCGATCAGCAGGTTGCCGTTGGCCTGCACCGTGATGCGATAGCTGGCGCTGCGGCCGCCTCTGCCGTTGGCCGTTTGGGTACTGTCGAGTTGAATGCCCTCTGCTTCGATTAGCGCATTCAAAAACTTCATCATATTGACGCGGATGACCCCCTTTTTGGTCCGGGTGTAGTAACCGCACGCTTTGGCTTTTTCTTCTTTAGGGGCATGCTCAAGTTCTTTAACTTTCTTGAGTAGCGCTTTGCCCGTCAATGGGGCTTTGTTCGTTTCTTTTGCCATTCACACAGGTCTCTAAATCTAAGGGCGTCAATCTATGAATTGATCGTTAAAGGGCTAAGCAGAGTAAATAGCTGAGGCTGAGCAATCACTCCGCTGAACAATACAATAATTGTGCCCATAGAGTGACGCGTAAAGCTCCACGAAAGTGTTGCCGCAATCGTGTACTGCCCTGCTGGGTAAATTATCGTACCCGCTCAGAAAGCAGTGGCCAAAAGCAACCTAGACGGCAATACAGAGATGTCACTGTGGTTGAATGACTCCGGGGTCGCCGTTGGGTTGCTGTGGGTTCGCTAGCTCCTCGTTGCCTGTAAGGCGGCTAAGAGCAGACCCAATAGGGTTGGCCTATCAGCTAATATTTGCTTACTTTCCGTTAGAGAATCAGTAATTCTAATGAGTTTCTAACGGACGGAAGGGGGTGGATAACACCTCCCATTAAAGGTGTCCCAATCAGCAAAATAGTACACCGAATAGTCCCTGTTTTTGTTTAAAGAGATCGGCTTTTGTCGAAGTCTTACATTTGCTGTTTGGACACCCTGAACGGCAGTTTATTGGCAGTCTACCTAAATTCGTAATCAGGACAATTGAGGATAGAAATAGGGCTGGTCTACGCTTGATGCTTTGCTTGACCAATGCCATAAACCTTCATCCAATTAATCTCTATTGACGCATGAAGCTGACAACTCGCAGCTATTACAGTGTTAAAGCCATGGTGGATCTGAGTCTGCAGCCGCCTGGGCAGCTGGCCAGCGTGCGTGCGATCGCGCGGCGGCAGAACCTGCCTGCGCCCTACCTAGAAAAGCTGCTAATTGCCCTGCGTCGAGCCGGTTTGGTCAACGCCGTTCGCGGTTCTCAAGGCGGATACACCCTAGCAAAAGCCCCCAGTCAGATTTCCCTAGGTCAAATTTTAGAAGCGGTGGGGGAGTCTGCAGCGCTGCTCAAAATTGTCTACCCACCCCCGCCGGAGCCAAACGCTGAGTCCAGCTCGGAACCGGGCAACGCCGCAGATTGGGTGACCGTGACCCTATGGCAGCGGCTGCATCAGCGGCTAAAGGTCTCGCTTTACGGCATTTCCCTAGAGGAGCTGTACTATGATGCCCGGAGCTGGCAAGCCGCCCAAGGCGAGGAGACAAACTTCATTGTTTAAGCAACCTTGCCCAAGGAACAGCTTTGGGGCTGCCCTAGTTATGGATGAGGTGCGCTGACGTGATGGGGCAAGCCGGTTATCTGCATGCAGGTGTGCTAGACCTAAGCCTCAGTGGGGGGCGTAGTGGGGCGATCTTGGCTCTGTTGCTAGCTGCGGGGCTGGATGCGATTTTGGGTGACCCCTGGAGCTGGCCTCACCCGGTGCAGGCCATGGGTTGGCTGATTCAGCGATGGGGGCAACTCGGCTGGCAGTGGTTCAAATCGCCCTGGGTGCAGCGGCTATGGGGTGTAGGACTGGCCCTGGGGTTGATTGTTGGCAGCGGGCTCCTGACTGCTGCTGTAATTACAGCTGTTGCGCGCTGGCAGCCGTTGGTGGCGCTGGGTGGCGAAACGGTACTCCTTGCCAGCTGTCTGGCAGAGCGCAGCCTCAGAGATGCGGCTCAGGATGTGCTGCGACCGTTGATGGCAGATGATGTGCCCCTGGCACGGCAGCGGCTGGCGCGGTATGTGGGCCGCGATACGGCGGACCTGTCGGTGCCGGATATCCTTCGGGCCGTGCTAGAGACGGTGAGCGAAAACACCACCGATGGGGTACTGGCTCCGCTGTTTTATGCTGGCATTGGCGGGCTGTTGGGGGTGGGGGTGGCCCCGCTGGCCATGGCCTACAAGGCCGCAAGTACCCTAGATTCGATGGTGGGGTACCGACGGGCACCCTACACCCACGTAGGTTGGTTTAGTGCCCGCCTAGAGGACGGGCTAACCTGGCTACCCTGCCGGCTGACCGTGCTGACCGTGGCGCTGCTGTCGGGCCAGCCCGGTCGAGTCTGGCGGCTGTGCTGGCAAGATGCCCGCGCTGACCCCAGCCCCAATGCGGGCTGGAGTGAATGCGCCTACGCCGCCGCTCTCGGTGTCCAGCTGGGCGGGTGGAATCAGTACAAAGGGCAGCCGACGTTCAAGCCCTACCTGGGCGAGGCGACTGAACCCATTGCAATACACCACATTGCTCAGGCGCTACGGCTAACGCGACTCAGCTTTTACCTCTGGCTGGGCGGGTTGATTGTGCTGTTGACGGGGTACAGTTTGTGGATTGCCGGACCTTCACGTGGGTTCCCCCTCGCCAAACTGCTTCAGAGTTGTCTTCCCTATGGTTGCTAAAGTTGTTGAAATTCTGTCAGAAGAGGCGATTCGCCGGACAGTGAATCGGCTGGCCTCAGAAATCATCGAACGCACGGAGTCCCTCTCTGACTTGGTGCTGCTGGGCATCCATACCCGGGGGGTTCCCCTGGCCCATGCGATCGCGCAGCAGCTGCTGCGGTTAGAGGAGGTGGCCGTACCCGTGGGCGCGATCGACATCACCTTCTATCGGGACGACTTGGACAAGATCGGCCCCCGCACCCCAGCTAAAACCGAGATTCCCTTTGATCTGTCCAACAAAACTGTGGTGCTGGTCGACGACGTCATCTTTAGCGGCCGCACCATCCGAGCTGCCCTCAATGCTGTCCTCGACTATGGCCGCCCAGAACTCATTCAGTTAGCCGTATTGATCGATCGAGGCCACCGCCAGCTCCCCATCCACCCAGACTTCACTGGTAAGCAGCTGCCCACTGGGCGAGAAGAAGTGGTCAAAGTGCTGCTGAAGGATATCGATGGGCGGGATGAGGTGCAGCTGTTTCGGGGGAGTTAGGAGAGAGGAGTTAGGAGAGAGGAGAGAGGAGTCAGGAGGAGGACGGCTTCTGACTCCTGACCCCTGCCTCCTAAATTCTCACTCCTGACCCCTGACTCCTAAATTCTGACTTTCTATTCCAACGTATCAATCAGATGCTGAATCGCCTGCCCCTGACGCGCATCTAGCGGTCTTGGGAAGGCCAGCGTCAGCTGCAATCGAGGGCGGATCGTATTGCTGCCAGAAACGGTCTGAACGTCTTCTAACTGCACCACTAATCGGGTTGCTTCGTCAGCTTCAACCGTTTGGTTGATCACCACACCCAGCGGCAGGTTGGTTTTCTGGGCCATGTCCAAGGCTTCGGGGACGAGCCCGTCAAGCTGGAGCTGGAGCTGGCGAGAGTTGATGGTGGTTGCTAGCCCGGTGTGGAACTGACCGCCATAGTACAGGTGCGCAGCGGCGGCAATTTGTTTGCGCACGGCCATACGCTGAGCCGGCTGGGGCGCGCGGAACGCCCGCTGCACTGCCGTGAAAATAAACCGCAGTGAGGCCAAGGGACGGTCGATGATGGTGCGAGCCTGGGAGTACCAGGTGTCAACATCGGAGTAGAGGACCAGCACCAACTCATCAAGCTGCGGCTGCGTCAGTTCGGCAAAGTCAACCGAGACAATTACTGCCTGATTGCTGACCGGATCGACCCGAATGACGTCCGCCATTAGCTCGACCTGTCGGGTAGAGTCTCCGTGAATGACTAACTCTGCCCGGTCGGCCAGATTGGGCCAGCTCGACATTTGGATGCGGGCACCGCTCTCGCTGATGTCGATCGTCTGCCCGTGCCAGGTTTGCTGTTGGGGGCCGCGCAGGGTGACTTGGAGTTGGCGCTGGAGCCGGTGGGTGCGGCGTAGCTGGGGCTGCTCTAGGGCAACAATTAGCGCTGCGATCAGCAGCAGCAGGTTAAAGATGCTCCAGAAGCCGTTAATAAAGACAGCCTCAGCTGTTTCGGGCTGGAGCAGGAGTCGAAACGGAATGGCAAATAGCGACAGCAGCAGCAGCGCTGTCATCAAGACTGATATTCGGGCCGAAGACCAGTCAAAGCTGCGCTCGGTGATGGATGTGCCTTTGTCAGTAACGTTGAACTTGCCCAGCTTGGGGTTGAGCAGTGCCAGGAAGGTGACCAAGCCGTCCTGAAAGGCCATCGCGTATTCAAAGATCTCGTTCCAAAACGAGTAGCGGACGGTTTTGTAGGTGATGTAGTTGGCGTTGAGGGCCAGGATGATGTGGGGCAGCGCGTAGGCCACGGTTTCCACGCCCAATCCGCGCACCAAGTTGATGCCAAAGAGCAGATACAGGACCGGCGCGATCGCATACATCAGCCGGGGAAACCCGAAGAAGAAGTGGGAGGTCGCCGACAAATAGCACAGTCGCTGGGGCAGGCTGAGCTTCAGCTTACGGTTGAATAGTGGATTTTCAAGTCGCAGAATCTGCGCCATGCCCCTGGCCCAGCGTACCTGCTGGCCTACGTAGGCTGAGAACTTCTCTGGGGCGAGCCCCGCTACCATCACCTTGTCGTAGTAGACCGACTTGTAGCCCAGCGAATGCAGCCGCAGGGACGTGTGACAGTCTTCGGTGACGGTTTCGGTGGCAATGCCGCCGACCTCTAGCAGGTGATCGCGGCGGATCACTGCGGCTGAGCCGCAGAAAAAGGCCGCGTTCCAAAAGTCGTTGCCTTTTTGCAGCACCTTATAGAACAGTTCGTTGCCTACGGGCACACGACCTTCGGTCAACAGGTTGCGCTCAAACGGATCGGGGTTATAAAACCAGTGGGGCGTCTGCACCAGCGAGACTTTCGGGTCTAGAAAGAAGCCAACCGTACGCTGCAAAATCTCCTGGGTGGGGATGTGGTCGCAGTCAAGAATCAGAATCAGGTCGCCCTGGGTGCGATTCAACGCCGTGTTGATGTTGCCCGCCTTGGCGTGCTCGTTGTTGTCGCGGGTAAGCAGCGTACAGCCCAGCTCGGCACACATTTGGTGGAGCTGACGTCGCCGGTTGCGGTACTTAGGAGCCCGCCCGTCGTCGAGGACGTAAACCTGCTTTTTGTCCGTTGGATAGTCAATCGCTAGGGCCGCCAGGGCCGTCTTGCGGACAATTTCCACATCCTCGTTATAGGTAGGAATGTAGACATCCACCTTGGGCATTTGGTCGGTCGCGATCGCGCTGATATCGACCGACTGTCGCTGCCGCAGCTTCAAGGTCTGGAAGTAGGCCAGCACTAGCGTGCCAATGGCGTAGATCTCCGCTGCGTAGAGCAGCAGGCTAAAGAAGCCGTTGACCCAGCCGTCTAGGTTGAGGGTGTAGACAGTGCGGTAGTAGAAGTAACGGAGCGTGGTCACCACACTGAGCCAGACCAGCAGCAGGTGCAGGTACTCGCTGGCTACGGGCTGCTGCTGCCGCTGCTCTAGCCGCACAATGCCCCAGCCCAGCGCCACCAATACGGTGGCCACAACGCCCTGCTGCCAGGTCTTCAGTGGTACCACAATCAGCGGCAGCGTTAGGGCTACCAGTAGGCCGATGAAAAACAGCAGCAGCGGCCGGTGACTGGGCAGTAGTCGAGACAGCCATTGGGGCCAGCGCAGTAGCCAGCCCGCCGCCCCCTGAGGCAGAGGACGATCAGGAGAGTAGGTCGTCTGAGTCATGATTATTCGCTCCTGAACTGGGCCGAACGGTTGAGATAGAGCTGGGAAATGCCGTAGAGCAGCATCGTCACCAAGACGATGCCCAAGGGCACCAGCAGCCAGTAGGTCTGTAGCCAGGTCAGCAGCCGTTGAGTCCAACCTACCTGGGCTAGCTCAACGGTCTTGGCCCGAGTCAGGCTAACCAAGCTATAGTCGCCGGGGTTAAACCGAGAGGGATTGGGCTGGGTCCGGCTCAGCAGCAGGGTGTCGCCTTCGAGGCGGTAAAAGAGCTGGTCCCAGCGCAGCAGATTGCGATTTTCGGCCATGCCCGCATCGGTCTGGCCAGTGAAGGCCACGACCATGCGCTCTTCATTCCAGGGGGAGACCACGGCCTGCACCAGTCCCTGATTGTCAATCAGCGGCTGTACGGCGGCGTCCTGCCATTGGCGGGTTTGGTCCGCGGCAAGCTCAAAGCCCCCTTGGGCAAAAATGTCATTCAGCGGGAAGCGATCGCGGGTGCCAATCGCCGCCCAGTGCTTGGCTGACTTTTCTGCTTCGGGAATGTCGCTGGCCCGGTAGGCCACCAGCTTGACCGATTCTGCCTGGGTCAGCCGACCCAGCCGCTCGCTCAGGGCCAGTAGCGTTTCTAAGTCGCTGGGGGTAGGGTCATCGGGTAATGCTACCGCCGCTTCGGACAGGTCCTGGGGCATGGTCAGTGGGAAGCCCGTTTGAAACAGCTTCAGGTCAGGGATTTCTGCTGAAATCCCTCGGTTGAGCGAGAACTGTGTATCGCTATGGACTTCACCCCACAGCTGGTCATCGCTGCTGAGCCCACATAGGTCAGCTTCGCGCGGCTGGAGCACAAACTGCACTTCCATCTGCGTATCGGGCTGAATCAGCTCACCGGGCAGCTCCAGACGGAAGCGTTCGTGGTTGCCGCCCTGTCCCTTGAGGCGCTTAGCTGCAACAGTGGTGCCGTCCAGCTTGACCTCAACTGCGGAGGTGCGGGGGTTGACCTGGGGGCTGTAGCTGTAGTCCAGGGTCATGGTGCTACCCCGAATAAACTGGTCGTTGGGCAGCGCCTTAAAGTTGAGTCGAATCGGCTGAGGGTCTGCGCCTCGGACCATGATGCTATCGGGTACCGGTTCACCGTTGGCCAGAGTGAGTTCGGATAGGCTAAAGGCATCTTCTGCGGGTAAATACCCTGGCCACTGACGCGGCATGGGAGATGGCAGTTCAGCGACGGACTGGACCAGTACCGCCGGTCCGGTACCCAGCTGTCGGTTGGGCACCTGCACTAGCGCCTGCACGGCCTTGGTTACGCCCTCGTGCTGGTTGCCGGTGACCACCAGCACGGGGCTACCCTGGGGCAGGCTAGTCAGCATCAGGATGCCGGTTTCGCCTTCTATAGGAGCCCCGTCACCGTCTAGCCATTCCCCTGCTTCGAGGGCAAAGGGCAGCGCCAGCTCAGCTAGAAAGGGCTGCTCGGCGGGCGTCCCCACCACCACCAAACCGTCGTTGTAGCGGAGCCCTTCGGTTTCGGTTACCAGCTGCGTGGTCAGTTCGCTGTAGGTCGCTAGCCGTCCGGTCAGGGTTTGCAGCTGGGCCAGGTCGGTTAGCAGTGGTGTGCTAACGGTCGCAGGGGCCAGATAAGCCAGCCGGTTGGGCTCTAACCGCAGGGTGTCAATAAAGGGATAGGGATACTGGCTAAAGTCCAGCGCGATCGCCTGGGGTACGTAGTCTAGAATCAACTTCGAGTCCGGCATCACCTCCGTCCACAGCGTGGGGTCAGCGGGATTGGTGCAGCTTTCGGAGGTTTGCTGTTCGGCCAATATCGTCAGGTCGTTGAAGTCCTGAATCAGCTCGGGTGGAACGGGAAACGTCGCTTCGACAATTTTGGAGTTTGTTGCATCCAACGGCACGCTACCGATGCTGGTGTCATTGACGCGCACGGTCAGAAACGAGCGATCGCTCAGTAGCGATGGAGAATGCTGGTAGCGAATCACGGCGGTGGCTGACTGAACCTGCCAATTTTGGGGTCGTGTGAAGCCCAGCCGCGTTTCAGGGTAAACACCTGAGAGCCGGAGCCGGTTGCCCACGATCGGGCTGCGGTTAAACTCCATTACATACTGGCTAGCAGGCTGTGTTGGCGTCACTGCTGGATTAGCTGGTGCGGCCGCGGCCGGATCGGCGGATGCTGCTTCAGCACTGTCTGCGCTGTCATCCGGCGTGTTGGCAGTGGGTGCGTCCGGCTGCTCGGCTGGTGTTGGCGCGGGGGCCTGTGCCAGGAGCGTTACTGGAGCTGACTCAGTGTGATTGACGACAGCGCTAGCGTCGGGTGTTGCCGCCTGTACCAGGCCGCTGCTCAGGCTTAGCAGGAGGCCGAAACCACCAATAATGAACCATTGAGCAGGTCGCTGCTGTAGGCGACGGAGTAGAGACCTGAGGAAGACCATAAGCATAAATACTAGCGTTATTACCTAAACTGACGGATTGTTCATTACATTGACTTCAGCCAATCCGCTGAAACCCATTCCGGCGGAAAGAGGCCCAACCAAGCCAAATTCTGGGTGTAGTAGGCCGAGGCACTGTCCCAAAAGCCATCGCGGTAGGCGGGTAGAAGCTTTTGATCGCGCAGGGCCTGAGCCGTTTGAACGTCTACTTCGGCCAGTCCGCGATAGAGCATGGCGTACTGAGCGGTCGATTCGAAGGGGGTGAGCGTGTTGCCCGCCAGATCAATCTCGGCCGGGATGGTTTGGTCCTGCTGCCAGCGGGTCACCAGGGCGGGCAAATGGGCCTGCAGGTAGGCCTCGGCCTCAGGCGCATCAAACCAAGCCGCATCTAGGGCAATGCGCCACCACACTCGGTACGCGTCAAAGCCGTAGACGGATTGAATGGGGATGTCGGCAGGCAGGGGCTGGTAAGTTTTGTCGCTTAGCTGGAGGGCGACCCAGTTACTGGGCAGGGCCTGACTCGACAGCGCTGCCGAGGCGGTGAGGACGTCGTAGCTGCTGTCAATCAAGCTCAGCCAGTCGCGATCGCGATCCACCTGAGCAAACATCCGAAACGCATAGGGGGCGAAATAAGACGGATTCAGATAGACCGTATTGGGCTCGGGGGAAAAGGCCGCCAGTGGACCGGGCAGCAGGTAGCGGGCGCTGCTGTCATCTGTGGAAGCAATTGTTGAGTAGGTCCACAGGTCAGCAAGCTTTTGCCGGGCCAGTTCTAGGTACTCGGGCCGGTTCCAGCGGCGGGCCGCCAAAATTAGGGCCGTGGCCACGTCGATATCGGCATCGCTGGCGAAGTTAGCGTCAGTGATGCCCCAAGACTCAGCGTCACCGGGGCTAGTTGTCTGGGTGGCCGCGTCGGTCTCCTCCCCCTGAGGACCCCATTTCCACGCCCAGAGCTGGTCTAAGGGCTCGCCGTCTGCGCCAATGCGGGTCAGGTTGTTTTCACCCCAGCGCAGGACCTGGTCAAAGGTCTCTGGGTCGTCAATCATGACGGCTCGCAGCATCGCGTAGGCTTGGCCTTCGGACGTTGTTCGCTGGTCGTCCGTTTCCCAGTCGATGACTCGGCCATCACCCTGGATGAAGCGCTGCCGGTATTGGTCCCAGCTGTCTTCGAAAAAGTCGCGGTCTAGTGTTTCGGCCGCTGCGGCGATAGATACCGAGTCGGCAGCCGCTGAGTCAACCGGGACTGAGTCAGCTGGGGCCGAGTTAGCGGGGGCTGAGTTGGCAGGGGAAGGGGGCGCAGCGGTACAGCTACTCCCCAAGCTCAGAATCATCAGGGCGCAGATAACGCCATAGCCTTGTCGCCACCCCACTGCCCGGCGCGATCGCACACGCATTCTGACCGACCCGGTAGACACAGCTAATACCGCTCCCACTCGGGTTGGAAGCCCCGCTGTCGCAGTAGCCCTTCTTGAATGCGGCGACGCTCTTGGGCCACGGCCGCGCTGGGGTAACCCGATGCCGCCAGTTCTATCTGTAGCGCTTCTAGTTCCTGCAATGCCGCAATGGGACGGTCGAGCGCCGCCGTCAGGCTGGCAGAGGCCTGCCGCAGTCCCAAATTTTCTGGCACAACGACCAAGGCTCGGTCGTATAGCTGTCGGGCCTCCTGGAGTCGGCGCTGTTCAAACCGAACGCCGCCAAGGGCGATGAGCGCATCGGGCTGGGCTGGGTCCAGCTCTAAAATGGCCTGATAGGCAGCGCTGGCCGTGTCCAGGTCATCGACGTCCTGGGCAATTTGCCCCTGGAGTAGGTAACCCTCGAAGGATTCGGGATTGGCAGCAACGATCGCAGCCGCCAGCTGCTGGGCCTGGTCAGGATCGGTTTGTGCGATGGTCTGAATCTGCCGCAGGCGCACCGGCAGGTAGCGGGGATTGACCACAAGCAGCCGTTCGTAAAGGCTAAGGCGACCGGGCTCCGGTGGCAGGCTAGCCACCAGGCTAAACAGCTCCGGTGGGGTGTTGTCAGCGGGTTGCGTGGTCAGCCACTGGGTCAGTAGCGCTTCGGCCGCGGCCTGACTCATCAGCCCGCCCCGGTAGGCGATGCTGGCTCGGCCCAGGGGCTTCGCAGGGTCATCAGTCAGAGTGAGCAACTGGTCATACAGCGCCAGAGCCTCTTCGATTTTGCCTTCTCCTTCTTTCAGGCCCGCCAGCCCCTGCAATGCGCCGATCACAATATCAGTACGCTCGGGGTAGCGGTCGATTAGCAGTTGGTAGCGGGCTTCACTGGAGGCAAGATTCCCTTCCTGTCGCTCTAGCTCAGCCAGTAGCAGAAACAGCGTCGCCTCATCAGCGGTGTCGGCGTCAGCGTAGCGGCTGAGGACTGTACGGGCCGGACCGGGCTGCTGGGCCTGGAGGTAGATTTGAGCCAGGCGGAAATCGAGAAAGTCAACCTGTGTGCGCTCAGACAGAGCGACATATAAATCGAACAGCTCTGCATCGGGCGGATCGAGCTGAGATAGGGCCTGGGCCACTGCCCGCAGTTGGGAGGGGTCGGTGGGTAAGTTAGTCGCCAAGGGCTGGAGGCGGTTGCGCAGCTCCGTGGCCGAGATTTCGCCCAGACGGCGCTCCCATACCGTTTTTTGAACGTTCAGGCTGAGGTCGCCGGGATTCTGCGCGGCCAGCTGGCGGTAAATTTCCAGCGTGGTGGCCTGCTGGTCGGGGTAGGCACTCAGTGCCGCTGCCACCTCGCGGGCCGTGCCCACCGTCAGGTTTGGATCGGCCAGAACCTGCTGGTAAACGCGAACGGACTCCGCGGCTACGGCCTCGTCATCGCTGTAGCGGGCAATTTCGTTGAGGGCGCGGGCCAGACTCAGCCGCGCTTCGGGTCGTCCCTGAAGTGGGTCAATAATGGCTAGCGCTGCTGTGGTTTGACCGTTAGCGGCGTAGGCTGCCGCTAGGGCACTGCGCAGGTCGAGCTGGAGCGGGTCTGCGGTCGCGGGAATGGGCGCAATATCTTGCAGCTGGGGCAGTAAGACGTCTATAGCCGCTGCGGCCTGGTCCTGCTGCCGCAGCGCTAGGGCATAGGCAATCGCTTCGTAGCCCGTCAGCGCCACCCCCCGCTGCTGGTACTGGGCAAACAGATCAATGGCCTCGCCATAGCGCCCGCCGTAGGCATAGACCTGCGCCGCCCCAATCAGCGCTGAATCCGTTACCGGGGGCAGAGCTAAAACCTGCTCGTAATCTGCGATCGCAGCGCCAAACTGCCCCTGATAAAACAGCAACAGCGCTCGCTGGCTCAGGGCATCCAAATTTCCGGGCTCAAGGACGAGCAGCTGGCTCAGCGCCTCAATGCCAGTGGCCTGCCACTCGGGGCGAAACCCGCCCAGTACCCCCAGTGCCGTCAGCGCGGTTGTGTTGCTTGGGTCCAGCGCGACAACCCGCTGGTAGGTCGTAAAGGCGTCGGCATCCCGACCGGCCCGGCGGTAGCCAATGGCCATACCCAGCGTGGCTTCCAGCTGGTTTGGGTTAGTTTGCAATGCTCGCTCAAACAGAGCAATTGCCTCCTCCACGCGACCCTCTTCGAGTCGCTGATAGCCCAACTGCACCTCACGCGGCAGCGATGCCGGAGACGGTATGGACGGCAAACTAGACTGAGCCTGGCTGAGACTGGGCAGTATTCCCAGTCCACCTATCCCCAATACCGCCGCCGCTAGCAGCGGTGCCACCCGAATCGGCTGCGGTTGTCTTCCCGTGTCGCTTAATTCCCACATCGGCACCTACTCCACTCCTGCTTTAACCCGTCTACTACCAAAAACTGCGCTATCGAGGCCAGATTCTGCCTTCTGCCTTCCGCCTGCTTGCCTCAATCGTTATTCAGCAGCTCCACATCGGCTCGAATACGCACGCCTAAATAGGTTTCAGAAAAGCTGTTGCGCTGTTGAAAGTCCACCGCCGCTCGAATATTGGGCGCGAGTCTGACGTCGTAGAAGACCTCGAACACGTCTGGCGTGTCACCGCCCTGCTCCTGGCGTAGGGTGTCGTTGCTTAGCCCCCAGCCATAGCCAATGCCCAGTCGGTCATCGTCCATGAACAGGTCGAAGATGTTGATGCCGCCGCTGTAGGTTTGACCAGACAGGTTCAGGGCCTGGTTTTCCTGGTAGCCGTAGCGGCCAAATACGCCCATGTTGAGCGTGGGAATAAACCATTCTGCATTGACGCCGTAGGAGACCTCGCGATCACCAGGGAGGGTGCCAAAGATGCCGTTGCCCCGATTGGACTGGAACAGCTCTGGAAAGCTGCTGCGAGAGCCCGCATCGGTGGCTGAAACGTAGGTACCACGCAGGATTAAATCACCCAGTCGCAATCCCACTTCTCCCACAAACCCATCGATAGAGAAGTCGTCGATGCCGCCGGAAGAGAAGGTTGCAGCCTTGAGGGTCAAATTGTCAGTGGCGCGCCAGTTAACTAAGGCTGCAGGCTGGGACTCTAGCTGGGTGGCCGCCAGAGCTGGATTGGTTTGAAAGACGGGGTTAAAGAAGTGGGTCAGACTGTCCTTTGCAAAGCTATTGCGGTCAAAGTAAGACGTTAGGTCAAGCTGCCCCACCACAAACCGTAGGTTGGGCGCGCCGCTGGGGGCGGCCGCCACATAGAGTTCGTTAATGCTCAGCCCTGTGCCGTCCGTATCCGAAAAGGCATCGCCAGTTGAGAGGTCGACGGTTGCGCCCACCAGCACGTTAGACGAGAGATACATGTACCCCATCAGCCGGGCTCGGGCGGAAAACTCGTCACCAACTTGGATGATCGAGCCTTGCAGGTTGAGCGATGGGGGCGTTACCGGATCGCTGCTCAGCAGTGGCGCAGCGCTAGTTGCGGCGGTTGACGGTGCGGCCGGAGACTCGATAGCCGGAGGCGGCGCCAGGGGGGCTAGTGCATCTGCGGTCAGAATATTGGCGTTGGGACTGGCAGCGCTAAAACTATCGGTATTGGGACTGTCAGCAATGGGACGATCGATCGCAATGTCAATGGCATCAGTCTCGTCGGGGACGGTCTGGCCAAGCCGGATTACGGCAGGGGCTGATGCTGGTGTCGGCTGAGTTAGGTCCGCCTCGGCTATCTCAGGAATGGCGGTCTCCTGGACGGTTGGGCTGAGAGCGGGCGGTACTAAGGGCGCCATGGGGTCGCTACTGAGCACCGTTGGGCTTGCCGGTGGAACGAACTGAAACGGCGTATTTGCCCCTGCCGTGCCCGCATCCAATGAGGTATCTGCGACGGGCAATGGCGGCTCTGCGATTGGGGCCAGCGGTGCTAGGTTGGCGAGGAGCGAGTCAATGCTGGGCGGCTCAGCAGCTAAAGCCGAAGGCGGTGCCAGGGTTGTCGGAATGGACGGGGTCGGCGCAGTTTGCGCGATCGCTGCGACGGTGCTCAACCCGCAAATACTCTGGGTGCCAATGACTAGGCCACATCGCATCATCCAACGGGATTTCTTCATGGTTTGCCTTCCGGGCCCAACTGCTTTTGACATCGGTGTTCTGCGTCCTAACGGTGCTGCTTCTGCCTTGATGGTGTTCGCTCAAATAACCTTGACTGCTGGGCAACCCACCTATCGCGGAGCGATTTTGGGTAATGACATGGCCAACTCGTTGTCAACTCCTGGTGCGCTAGAACGTCAGTACCGTCTGAGCGAGCTAACGTTTCAGCAACCCAACGGCTGCAGTCGGTCTTTGTGGAGCTATTTATTTATTAAGCCCTGAATGCTGCGGTTCTGTATGTATTGTCTGTAAGTGAGGGTGGACCGAACCTGCTGCCGAGGCTGCTTTAGCGCCTGATCGGCTCGTTCTGGGGGATGCCGCGCGGATTGCCCTAATGGATCCTTGGGTGGCCCGGTGAGGTTCCCCAACTGTTTTTTTGCGTAATTTTACGCTGAAACCGGCTGAGACCGTTAATGTGGTTCAGGGCAGCTTTAGATGGGGCCACCGTTTGCCAACGAGAACTGACCCCTTATCTAGCGTTGTCCAGACGCGCTCAGTCCTGCTTGTCTCAACTGACCTGCTGCTGCCAATGTTGACTCCTTTTGCCCACGCTTTACTGAACCGAAAGCTGCTGCACCCTATACTCGCCAGTGTGTCTGTCGGCCTGCGACGCCTCTTGCTGGTTGGTGTGCTGCTGCTGGTTGTTGGCTGTCAAGCCGGAGGCATACTACCGGCCAGTCTAGTGGGTACACCTCAAGGTGATTCGCCCCTCCTAAGCATTGACTCGGTAGAATCGGCTGGTCAGCTTGGGGCCTATACCCTCTCTGGACAAGCCCGACTGCCTGACCAGACGGTGGTCGTTGCATCGGCTACGCGTGCGATTACCACTCAGCCTGTAGAAGCAGGGGCGCTATCAGGACAATCTCAGCCGGACTTACAAACCGCCTTTTACGCCATTCTTGACCGCCAGCAGGTCGTGATCGAAAACCAGCAATGGACCGCAGCCCTACAGCTTTTACAGACTGACCCAGGCGGTGGCGAACAGTGGCAGGCTGAGGCCGCGACCAGCCCTGCGCCTTGGCAACCCCAGTCTGAGGTCGCGTTTACAGTAACGCTGGAACCCGGTCAGCAGACCAACGCGCTACGGGAACAGCTGCGCCGTGATGAGGCTGGGTTTGAGACGGGTGTAGTTCGGGTGAGCGATGACGGTGAGCTGTACGCGATCGCAACCCAGACGATTACCGTTGACCCACCGCAGTGGACCCCACCGGCCCAGTCCCAGGCTGTCCCAGTTGAAACCCGTGCCGTTGTCCCACCCCAAACGCCAACTGCCCCAACGCCCGACAATGCGCCGCCGTTGCAGCCTGAAGCCTACCTTCGGTAGCCCTAGCCAGGGTAGCGTTGGACCGATGGCTAGGACTGGATGCCTGCCAGCAGCTCTGTTGAGACAGCTGCCTGAGTGGCCGCTGCCTGCCGTTCAACCGATTTCAGTAGTGACGCAGGTGTCAGGTCTGGGCTGCCCTCAGGCTGCAGAAAAGCTTCCAAGCCCAGCGCCTTGAGCTTGGCCTCAGAGAAAGCTAAATCTTCAATCAGGGCTGACTTTTCTTGGACTTGCTGATCGAGTTCGGCCAGCTGCCGCTCGACTTGGCTAACCTGCCGATTGGACTGCCGCCAGCCGGAGAAAGCCAGCGCAATGAGTCCAGCCCCTACGCTGGTTGATACTGCCAAACCGAGGTAAGGCGTTGAGAGATCGCGCAACTGCCCGGAGAAGATGGGCCGCTGCCCTACCTGTACGGTCAGTGGCTGATGACCAAAGAGTGCAAGGGGTGCGAGTGAGGCTGTGAACACCACACCTGCGATCGCACTGGACGACAATAAACACTTTGAGAAGCTCATACAATTCAACCTAACCAACCTTTTGATACTGAGATAAAAACGACACAGCGACTGGCCAATCTAGACAATATGCGGTACCAGCGTTGCAGCCGTCAGTTTCATCCGACACGAAACTGAAATTACAGGGGGGCACCACAGTGGAGATATCCGTGCAAACACGAATTAAGCCAAACTATTTATTACTTGACTTAAAAGTAACTACTGAGACTCCCGATCTCTATAAAGATGCGTTTAGACCTATCCGATCAGAAATGAACTTTTAGTAAAGTCTCTACTGGTGTCTCAGGGTTAACCGCATCCATAACTCAAGCCCAAGACCACACTTTGCATCTTGGCGATAAACCCGGACGGATGGCATGTGAATTTGGTGAAGGATCGGCGGTATTTGTCGAAAATTTTGCAAAGCGAACAAAAATCGCCTGATTAATGGAGAGGGCGAGCTTGAAGATACGGTAAATCGCTGAGAAACCTCCGTCATATCCCCCATGCCTTACACCCCAGGATGTCTCGAACGAGTTTGAGGCAGGCTGATGCGAGTTGGTGTAATGCGATCGCGATGATTGGAGGTCAGCTATGGGACTGCGGTGAGACGTTGCAGTGGCGATATTGAGCGGGCGTTTGGGCGTACTCTGAAGAGACGCACATCAATCTGAGGTCTCAACGTGAACGCTGTCCAGACGCAAGTTCGTAAGGCCGATCATTTACGCATTTGCCTGGACGAGAATGTGCAGGCGCAGCAAACCACCGGGCTAGAACGCTATCGGTTTACCCACTGTGCGCTGCCCGAGCTAGATTTTGCCGACATTGACCTGACGACGTCTTTCCTGGGCAAGCGCCTGGGGGCACCACTGCTGATCTCTTCGATGACGGGTGGAACGGCCCAGGCCCAGCAGATCAATCAACGTCTGGCCCAGACCGCTCAGCAGTTTAGGTTGGCAATGGGTGTTGGCTCCCAACGGGTTGCGGTCGAAAATCCTGACCTGAACTCCACTTTTGCCGTTCGGCGCTGGGCTCCTGATGCCCTACTGTTGGCGAATCTGGGCGCGGTACAGCTGAACTATAGCTATGGACTCGATCACTGCCAGCGGGTGGTGGACTGGCTGGAGGCCGATGCGCTGATTTTGCACCTGAATCCGCTGCAAGAGTGTGTCCAGAGCCGGGGCGATACTAACTTTCGAGGGCTGCTCGACAAAATCGCACAGCTCTGCCAGCAACTACCGGTGCCCGTCATTGCCAAGGAAGTTGGCAACGGCATTTCAGGGCCGCAGGCGCAGCAGCTGATCGAGTCTGGCGTTGCGGCGATTGACGTTGCTGGGGCGGGCGGTACCTCTTGGGCCAGGGTAGAAAGCGAACGCGCCCAGGATCCAATCCAGCGCCGGTTGGGGAATACTTTTGCTGGATGGGGCCTGCCCACAACGGAGTGCGTTGCTCAGGTACGTGCGATCGCACCTGACATTCCCTTGATTGCCTCCGGTGGCCTGCGCAACGGTCTCGATGTAGCGAAGTGTTTAGCGCTGGGGGCAGACCTGGCGGGGTTAGCGCTACCGTTTCTTAAGGCTGCAGATCACTCCGAGGCCGCCCTGGCTGAGCTGACTGAGATTCTGATTGCTGAAATTAAGACGGTGCTGTTCTGCACGGGCCAGTCGACTATCCCAGCCCTGAAAAGCAGTTCTCTGTTAGAGCGCATATCATAGTCTCAGGTCATAGTCACCGGACTTGATGCATCTGAGGCTCGTCTAAGTCGTCTTTTCCCAGAACACCATGCGAGATTTTTTGAAGTACGCAGCCGCTAGCGCTGTGGGCACTTTGGTGGGTTTGTTTACCCTGGTCGCACTGCTGGGCTTGGGCGCTATGGGTATGGTTGGCCTTATCCTGGCGTCGAGTTCTAACGAAAGTGAACCGGAGCTAGACGAAGCGTCGGTGCTGGTGTTTGACCTGTCCACCGACATCATGGACGCGGTGCCCTACTCCGGGGCAGGTGTGGTGTTTGAGGAAGCCTTCTACGGTGGCAGCTACGAGGCTATTTCCCTGTATTCAGCCATTAGCGCTATTGAAGCCGCCGCCGAAGACGAAGATATTACCGGCATCTTTTTGACGGGCAACACGTTCGAGGGCTTCGCAACGCTCAAAGAAATTCGTGATGCGCTGCTGGACTTCAAGAAAACCTCCGGTAAACCAATCATTGCCTACGAAACCGGCTGGGGTGAGCGAGACTACTATCTGACGTCGGTGGCCGACAAAATCTATCTCAACCCGGCGGGCCTGATGGAGCTTAACGGTTTCCGCGCCGAGATTCAGTTTTTGGCCGGGGCACTAGAAAAGTATGGTGTTGGCGTTCAGGTGCTGCGGGTGGGCCGGTACAAGTCGGCGGTGGAGCCCTTCATTCGTGAGAGCAGCAGCCCTGAAGAAAAGCAGCAGACCGAAGCACTGCTCACGGACCTGTGGCAGGACTTTCTGCAGACCGCAAGTACTAATCGAGACCTGACTCCACAGGCGCTACAGACCATAGCGGATGGCGGCGGACTGCTGATGGCCGAGGAGGCCAAAGCCGCCGGTCTGATCGATGAGGTGGCATTCTTTGATGAGGTGCTGCGCGAGCTCCGTGGCTTAGGGGATGAGTCGGCGGACGAAGACGTCGAAACGGATGCTGAGGAGCAGGATACTGAATCCGCCAGCGACAGCAATTCAGATGTTCTTGAAGATGAGGTGGACGTGGCCGAAGTCGATGACACGGACGTCGAGGACTTCGATGATGACAGTTTCCCCAATGTGACCCTACAGGCTTACAGCCGTATGGCCGCCGCTGATGACGGTGGGTTCTTCCAGGACGATACGGTAGCGGTTGTCTATGCCGAGGGGGAAATTGTCTCTGGCGACGGCGTGTCTCCGGGACTGGTGACGTCAGAGGGGCTAGCTAAAACCCTGCGGCAGGTCCGCCGTGATGACGACGTGTCGGCAGTGGTGCTGCGAGTCAACAGCCCCGGCGGCAGTGCCCTAGCTTCTGAGATTATTGCCCGTGAGGTGAGCCTGCTGGCAGAAGAGAAGCCGCTGGTGATTTCGATGGGTGACTTTGCCGCCTCGGGAGGCTACATGATCGCCGCACCGGGCAGCAAAATTTTTGCGTCGCCTAGTACCATCACTGGCTCCATTGGCGTGTATGGCCTGTTGCTGAACTTCCAAGAAATTGCCAACCGCAACGGCATCACTTGGGATGTCATGAAGACGGCTAAGTTTGCTGACATCGACACGGTTAGTCGTCCCCAAAGCGAAGAAGAACTCCAGATTCAGCAGGATTTTGTCAATGACCTATACGACCGATTCATTGGCCTAGTGGCTGATGCCCGTGAGGTAGATAAGGCGGCTATTAACGAGGTGGCGCAGGGTCGGGTCTGGTCTGGCAGTGATGCCCTGGAGGTCGATTTGGTGGATGAAATGGGGGGGCTGAATGATGCGATCGCAGCTGCTGCCGAAGCCGCCGAACTCGAAGATTGGCAGGTACAAGAGTTCCCTCGTCCGCAGAGCCTGGAAGAACAAATCATCGAAAGTCTATTTGGCAGCGGTGTCGTGTCGCGTCTGCCCTGGGCTAAAGACCCGGTCTCAGAAGAGCTGCTAAAGCTGCGAGACGATCTCTCGACCCTAGGTGCGCTGAATGACCCTAACGGTGTCTATATGCGCCTACCCTTCACTACGGAGATTGAATAGTTTTAGTCTTCTGTTACCGCATCTGCCTCAATCTCGATTAGCATATCGGGTGCAATTAGCCGCCGCACTTCAACCATGCTGGTAACGGGCGGAAACTCTCCCATAAACTCCTGATGTGCTCGACCAAAGGCTTCCCACTGGCTAATGTCGGTAACAAACATGCGGGTACGAACCACGTCGGAGAGCTGGGCGTCTACCGCTTCCAACGTTGTTTTTATGATTTCAAAACAGCGTCTAGCCTGCGCATAGGCGTCACCCGGTGCGTAGGTACTGCCATCCTCTGAAACAGGCGCACAACCAGAGAGAAAGATCAGCTGCCCGGCGCGGACCGCGCGACAGTAGCCAACCTTCGGCTCCCATTTTGTTCCAGTGAAGTATCTCTGGTGATGTACGTTACTCCTAGAAGATATCACTGGCTTAGCAGGCTTCTTTTCATCTAAGTTTTCAATCCTAGAAAAATCACCTGTTATCCGTGCATAGAGTACATCTGGATCCAGATCGGCAGAATTAGGCCACGAGACAGTTCCTAAATCTGGATCGACAACAACGCTTGAGAAAAACTGAGGATCTTTAAGTGGCTCAAAAACGCCATTGAATTTAACTAGCTCCTTGACGTCTACCTGACCTTCTGTCCCGTCTTCAAAACGAAGATATAGCTGGTAGTTTGGCAATGCTTTGGCGGCAACCACGTCTTTCAGCATAATTATTCCAGAGGTTCAATCTTGTTCAACGGCTGATCAGATCTTGCCAGAATCCAGTTCTCAGATAGCCCTACTTTGTTCTGCCTTGCCCATTCTACAACCATCCGCAAGGCTCTACGGCTTAAATCGCCTTCGAGAAGTTTCGGTTCTTCGATTGAAACTAGACACCTCTGTCTACCGTGCTTGACATGAAAGTGAGGCGGATTATGGTCGTTGTAGTACATCGTGATGACCATTCCGTAAAAACGGCTAATTTCAGGCATCGCTATCTTCTCAACGATTAGACATGTTCTACTTTGACGAGTAAGCAACTCACGCGCTCTAAGATAGTTACTTCCCACACGCTTTCAAATACGCTTTGACCGAATCAGTCAGTCCCATTTTCAAAGCATCTGCTGTAAGGGCATGGCCGATGGAGACTTCTAGAATATTGGGAATGGTTAAAAACTGAGGCAGGTTGTCCAGGTTCAAATCGTGTCCGGCGTTGACGCCCAGTCCTTGGTCTTGGGCGGCTTTAGCAGCCGCAGCATAGACATCGCGGCTGGCGTCGCCGTTTCCTTCTCGGTGGGCAGTGGCGTAGGGCTCGGTGTAGAGTTCGATGCGGTCTGCGCCCAAGGCTTTGACCTGGGGCATGGGGGTAGGGTCCGGGTCCATAAATAGGCTGACACGGGCACCGATGTCGTGCAGGGTTTGGATGATTGGCTTTAGGGTGTCGCCATCTTTTTCCACGTTCCAGCCGTGGTCTGAGGTGAACTGGGTGGGGTCGTCGGGCACCAGCGTGGCCTGGTTGGGCTTGACATCCTGGACAATTTTCATGAACCCGGGTTCGAGCGGGTTGCCCTCAATGTTGAATTCGATGTGGGGATAGTCTTGCAGCAGCTCGGCTAGCTCGTACACGTCGCTACGGCGAATGTGGCGCTCGTCGGGGCGAGGATGAACGGTGATACCGTAGGCTCCAGCTTCGATGCAGGTTTGGGCAGCCCAGGTGACGCTAGGTAGGTTGAGGTGGCGAGAGTTGCGCAGCAGGGCCACTTTGTTGAGGTTGACGCTCAGGTCGGTCATAACGGTAGAACGGGTACGGGTTGGTTAACCAGACTATCAGGTTCGTACGGCAGGTTCAGATGGCAGGTTCAGACGGCAGGTTCAGATGGGCGTAACTTTGAGCATCTGATTGCCGCCTTTCTGGAATTCGTAATCGACGGGGACGACCTGGGTTTGCCGCCCGGGGATAGCAGCCTGCTGTGAAATCGCATCTAACCAAGGTGACCGCTCACCAGACACCGTCAGCAGTGGAAAGATCCGGACCTCCTGCGCCACGCGACACAGTTCGGCAATGGCCTGCTGGTGGAAGTCCAGCCCAAGCTGCTCAGAATAGGACAACAGAAAGTGACTGCTGAGCGCCAGGTCGAAGTGTCCGTCAGGAAAGGGTAGGTTCAAAACGCTGCCTTCGACGTAGCGCCCGACCTGCTGTTCCTTAGAGAAGTCCTGTAAAAACTGACGCATCGCCGCCATGCGAACGCGCTCTAGCTCGTCAGGGTCTCGGATAGACCGCCAGACGTAAGCGTCGGCCTTTTGCCGGACCTGGGGCATGATCAGGTCGCGAGCGGCCTCAATGCGAGGAGCAATGTCCTCAGCGCTAAACGCGTAGATCGGGTCGCAGGCGATGACGGAATATCCCAGAGCATTGGCCTCTGCGGTGAAGCTGGCTGGCCCTCCACCGCAGTCGAGCATTGTCTTCTTTAGGTCGTCCGCCTCGTCTAGGGCAAACATGCTGACGTACTCTGCCAGACAGCGTCCCCAGGGCACCACCTGATTGAGCTGAATGCCCATTATTGGTCTCCCGGCGGCGTCCACCGCATGAAGTTGACCTGCGTAATGGGGTGAAAGCCAAACTTGCTGTAGAACGGCATCATTTCGGGCAGGCAGTTGAGGTCCACATACTCAACCTGTTGGAGCTGGGGGTGAATTGCGATCGCAGCCATCAGCCGTCGCCCTAAGCCCTGACCTTGGTAGTCTTGCGCCACCATAACGTCGTAGATTGTGGCCCGATAAACCCCGTCGGAGAGCAGCCGACAAAAGGCAACCAGTCGTTTTGTCGCTGCGTCTTGAAACCCAATCACAATGGAGGTGTTGGCCAGCATTGTCTCAATATCTTCTCTTTGTCGATCTTGCCCCCACCAGGCCGTCTGCTGATACAGCCGAAGCAGATCACCGATATGACTTTCGGTGAGTTGATCGACGAACTCTAGCGCAGTATTGGTCATCTCAGCCGTGATTGAGTCTTGCGATTACACTGCTAGCTCACCCCGGAGCGTTGTCACTGCCTGCCCGCTAATGAAGACGCAGTGACCGTCTGTACTCAGCTTGAGTACGCCGCTGCGGGCCGAAGCCTGGTAGGCCATCATCTCGGTTTTGCCCAGCCGCTCGGCCCAGTAGGGGACTAGGGCGCAGTGGGCTGAGCCGGTGACGGGGTCTTCGGGAATGCCAAAGGCGGGGGCAAAGAAGCGGGAGACAAAGTCGTACTCGCTGCTGTCGGCCGGGGCAGTGACGATAACGCCTCGGGCCTGAAGCTTTGCCATTTCAGTAAAGTTGGGCTCTAGCGCCTCTACCGCAGCCTGGGACTTGAGCACGATCAGGTAGTCTGAATCGTTGCGCATCACCTGGTGCACGTCGGCCCGGTTGAGGGCGGCGATCAGATGGGGCATCACCGTGGCCGGACGCGGCGGCTGGGACGGAAACTTCAGCTGAATCCAGCTGCCCTGCTTTTGAGCGGTGAGTTCGCCGCTGAGGGTGTCGAACCGTGCTGTTTTGTCAGGATCGAGGTGCCCCTCCGTCCATAGGACGTGGGCAGATGCCAGCGTTGCATGGCCGCATAGCTTGACCTCGGCAGCCGGGGTAAACCAGCGCAAATGGTAGCGATCGCCCGTTGGCTGGACAAAGGCCGTCTCCGATAGGTTCATCTCAACGGCAATGGCCTGCATCA
>CAWUKV010000067.1:0-23948 GCA_963923025.1 uncultured bacterium | reverse complement strand
GAGGAGTGGCCGATTCCGAGAGATGTGCAGGCGGATTTTGTTAACGCTTTGAATTGATTATGCGGCTCAATTAAATGAGGATTGAGCGTAGGTTGTGGTTGAGGTACGAAACCCAACACCCGTAAGGTTGTACTGATGAATTAATGGGTTTGTGGGGGTGATCGGTGGGATGTTAGAGATTCTGCGCGGGGCTTTCCTCCCTGCTCCCCTCCTATGTGGGGCCCAGGCTCCTCCCTCGGAACCGACCTATTCTGCCAACTTGCATACTGGGCGTCCCCCGAAAGGGTTTAAGGAAGACACTGACAGATAGCAAATGGTGCTGATTTGGGTTATCGGCGGGGTGGATCAGAATGCGCTCGGGCGCATTCTGAAAGCGATAGTTATCCCCCTTCACAGACCTGCTAATACTGACATTGAAACTCTGAAGCTTGCGCTAAGTATATGGCCGTAAGTAAATCATGGCCTGTGTCATGCTGAGCTTGTCGAAGCATCTCGGCGAGAGCATTAGACACTGGGAGATTCCTCGACTTCGCTCGGAATGACATGCCGTCAAATAATTATGGCTATCTACTTACCAGCGTAAGCAAAAGGTTAAAACCCCCAATAAATCCCCTAGCCCAATCAAGCTAAACCGCAGGGCAACCCACATTGATTTTTCATTTTTCTGGCCCCTCACTCAGCGCCTTTATCTTTGGGCCTTTCGCGAGGCCAGAAAAATAAAACCCACCTAGCCGACGACCAGTGCAATGCCTTCAACTCAATGGGACAATCTTCCTTACGAGGGTTCTAGGGCGGCGTCCCGCCCTAGCCAGGGGGGAGCGGGGGAACTCGGAGGGACCCCCGCGCAGGATCTTAAGCCTCTCCACTGACCCACTCGATGAACCTTTAACGATCTTTTCCCTTAGAGTTCTGCCCAGTTCGAATACCAAGCAGACCAAACAGAGTAGTCGTCCCCGCTGTCCACGTGGCCAAAGCCGTAATAAAAACACGACTTTGCGGTTCAGTAAGGCTAGGACGCTTACCCAGGTCAACAGCGGTGCCACCAGAAGCAACGGTGAGGGTAAGAACAGTAGCGAAGATGAAGTTAAAACGCATGAGCCGAACTCCTTGCTCGATTTGTATGGCTTCATAATGCAAGGGAAACTACTGAAAGTCAGTCGCTACAAAGGTTTGCCATCGAATACCGTCAGAATGCGCTGAGTATGAGTTCAGGATGAGTTGAGTAGAATGTACGAAACTCACACACCAGTGGCATGGCGGCAAAATCCTTAAAGGCAAGCCCGGAGGGCGTAAACCGAATCAATCTGGCAATGGCCGATAAGGAGTGGAGCCGCGACGACCTAGCCGAGCAGTGTCACTGTAGCCGTCAGCCTGCCGTCAACTTTTGCTCTGGAAAAAAGCGTGTACGGCGAGATTTGTTTATTAGGTTCTGTGAGGCGTTGGAACTGCCTTGGCTTGAGATTGTTGAGGCTGACCTGCCTAAGCCTGAGCCAGATAACGATATTGATGCGCTGGTGCAAGAGGTCCGGGCAAAGGTCAAAGACGACATTCAGTACCGCTGCGGCACCATGCGCGTGCTGGATATGGAGCAGGCCATTGGCGTAGATGACGTTTACACGAGCGTCAACATTCTGGAACGGCTGACTGGGCGACGACGGTTAGAGATTAGTGAGCTGCTAGGTGACTGTGACCCTGCCAACTTTGATCGTTTTATGCTGGGGCAGGTGAAGCAAAAACGTGTACCAGGGCTAGAGGCGGTAGAGCGCTACGACCGACTGATGATTCTGGGTAAGCCCGGAGCGGGTAAAACTACCTTTATGAAGCGGCTGGCAACACTGTGCAACCATGGCAGGTTTCAGGCGGGGCGGGTGCCGGTATTTGTGACGCTAAAAGAGTTTGCTGAGGCTGCTATTAAGCCAGAATTGCAAGATTATATTGCTAGGCAGTGGCAATCTTGCAATATTCAAGGTGCAGACACGCTAGCAAATGTGCTAGATGCAGGACACGCACTAGTGCTACTCGATGGCCTAGACGAGGTGCGAGAAGAAGACCATGATCGAGTATTGCGAAACATTCGAGATTTTACCCGCGAGTTTCGAGCCTGTCAATTTGTCATGACCTGTCGCATTGCGGCTAGGGAGTATACCTTTCAGCAATTTACTGAGGTAGAGATAGCAGACTTTGACTCAGAGCAGATTGCTGATTTTGCAGCAAAGTGGTTTAAGGCTAGAAACGATGTCAAAAAAGGCTCTAAGTTTGTAGAACGGGTTGAGAGCGACCAGCCGATTAAAGAGCTAGCGACGAATCCGCTACTGCTGACGCTGCTGTGTCTAGTATTTGGCGAAGCCGGAGATTTTCCGAGAAACCGAGCGGAGCTGTACAAAGAGGGATTAGACGTTTTGCTGAAAAAGTGGGACGCTAGTCGTAATATCGAGCGATATCAGGCCTATAAGAAATTATCTTTAAGGCGAAAAGAGGATTTGCTGAGCTGGCTGGCTTACCAAACTTTCAAGAAAGGAGAATACTTCTTTAAGCAGCAGATGATTGAACGACAAATCATCGACTATATCCGAAATCTGCCTGGTGCTAGTGAAGATGAGGATACAATACAATTAGACAGCGAAGCTGTATTGCAGTCTATTAGTGCCCAGCATGGCTTGCTCATAGCTCGTGCTAATGGCATTTATTCATTTTCTCATCTTACGTTTCAAGAGTATTTTACCGCTAAGTACATTACTCGGTCTACCGCACAGTTATCAACAACTTTACAGCAGCTAGCGACTCGTGTTACTGATAGACGCTATCGAGAGATTTTTTTATTGTCTGTTAGTATGCTACCCGAAGCCGACGATTTATTGTTGGCAACAAAAAAACAAGTAGACCAGTTAATAGTAGACGACGAGAGTTTACAGAAACTAACAACTTGGATTAATGAGAAAACTAACTCTGCCAAGGCTTCCTATGAGTCAGTAGCCATTCGCGCTTTCTACTTTGAGCTCTATTTCCACCTTTTCAAGACCCTGCACTATTTGTCAGCATATCATCGCGATTATGAGCGCTATCTTTCCTTCCACAAGCGTGAAGGCATCCTCGTTATGGCTGTTTCTCTATATCGTAACAATTCATGCTGCCTAGAAATAGCTTTTCCTTTCGAATTTCTATTTCATTCCTGTAGTAATACTCTCTCTCCATCTCGCTCCTTAGAACTCTGCTTGTCTTTGTCTACAAACTTTGATTTAGAACTAAATTTTAAGCTGGATAGTCTCAAGTCTTACTTGCTCGGCTTTGAGCAAGTTGATGATGAAGAAGGACGATATAAAGGACATGAAAAACAAAAGCTGGAGAAGCTACGTATAGTTGCTATGAACCATCGTGACATTGATTATGATTGGCAATCTGTAAGTATGCGGAAAAATAAAATTGGGCAATACTATTATGCAAACAAGCTTATCTCTGACTGCCTCAAAAACGATTGCTATATCAGTAAATCTACCCGTCGGGAAATTGCAGAAACGGCTCTGTTGCCTGTCGAAGAAGTTCAGCGTTGGAAGTAGGAAAGCAGGAGTTAGAGAGGACTATTTCAAGGAAAGAGAAAAAACCGTACCATATACTGTCCCACGGCCGCATATGCCATATCTTCCGTAGCATTAACGGTCTAATAGTTAGGATGAGCGACCTCTTGCGTGACATACAAGCGTTTCGCTTTGTGCTCCTTTCCTTGATGTTCGAGATCGCACCTATGCAAAACTATACGAATCCCCAACTACGATCACACCCTGCACTAATTCCTACGGCCGCTAAGGTATCAACCACAGTTGCTACAGAAACCCCAACAGCAGCCAATACATCAACCACAGTTGCTGCAGAAACTCTAAAACCTGCTGTTACATCAACCACAGTTGCTACAAGAACTCTGAAGGCTGCTATTGTAACAAGCGCAGTTGATGCAGAAACTTCTGCGGCTGCTGTTATAACAACGGGAGTTGATGCAAGAACTCCAGCAGCTGCTGTTACATCAACCGGAGTTGCTACAGAAACTTTCAAAATCACTACTGATTCGGTCTCAGCAGCAGTTTCATCACCCACACCCTCCGCACAATCGCCAACATCTGCCAACAACTCCACTCCAAGCGGCAACATCCCCACCTCGCAAACCTACGCAAAAAACGACGCTCCTGCCAAAATCAGGAACCTCGCCACTGCATCCAGTTTTGACCGTAACGGTATACCATCCGCGCTAACCCAAACCAGAGTTATCTTTCTCTCTCTGCAACAACACAAAACGCTACGGACATCCTACGTAGACGCAGCCTCTGTTCCAGCGGTTCTACCTAACAGACGCTGTTTCAGCGAACTCGTCCACTCCGTGACAATCTGTAGCTTGACAGCAAAAGAAAATCGTCCTACCTTCAATCAAACGGCTGTTTTGCGCGGTCGTTTCGTTCAGAACCTAATTTGCTTAGCGCCGCCGGTAGGTGTTTGCACCACCTAGCCGACGACTTCCCCCAACGCTGACAGTACCAGCGCGGCGGCTTGGTCATTATGCCTTAGCCACCCCGTCTAGCACCAGTTCGTGGGCTGGCTGGGCACATTGGGTTCTGGCTTTCCTACCTAACCCGGAGGCCAGATCTCATGTTTACCAATACTCAACCGGACGCCCAAGCGTCCACAGCTTGCCCTACCCAAGCAAACGCGCCCATTCCCGAATACGAAACCGTCCGTCACCTACTGTTCGGCAGCCTCACCGCTGTCCGGCTTGTCATTCAAGACCTGCACCGCAAACGCTACGCCGAACCCAACGATTGGAGCAAACCCATCTCCACCGGACGCCCCAACGAAGTTATGGCGATCTTGACCCGACGCGTCAGGGTTAATTAGCGTCGCATGGCGGGGTCTCGGTGAGGCTCCGCTATAAATGCCATAATTGCTGTAGTGACAAGATCCAGACAGACGAGCACCTGTTAAACAATGACCGCCGCCACCCCAACCGCGAAAACCTACACAGAAGCAGAGTATCTAGCGAGAGAAGTGGATGCGGTGATCCGCAGCGAATTTAGAGCCGGAGAGATTATCGAAATGGCTGGCGGTACCCCAGCGCATAACAGGCTATCTATTGCGCTAAGTTCTTTACTTTGGTTCGAGCTACGAACCCAGCCCTACGGCGTATTTGCTAGCGACCAGCGCCTCTGGATTCCCAAAGCGAATCTATACACCTACCCAGATGTTATGGTCATTGCTGAGCCAGTTGAGCTAAAACCAGACCGAAAAGATACGGTAATGAATCCGGTTCTGATTGCAGAAATTCTCTCTGACTCAACCCAAGGCTACGACCGGGGCGAGAAGTTCGCCCACTATCGCACCATCGACACGTTTCAGGAGTATTTACTCATCGATCAGTACCGCCCTTACGTCGAACACCATCTTAGACAGGGGGCACGGCAATGGCTGCTGACAGAGTACAGCAGCCTAGAAGACATGATACCCCTAGCCTCAGTTACCGTAGACCTGGCCCTAGCTGACCTATATCAGGGTGTTCAGTTCTAAGCCGCCTGCGCAATATCCTGAACGGCATGGAGCGATCGCTTAATCGGCTCCTCAACCTCATCAGCAGGCGTCCACGTCAGCAACTGACGCTCTAGCGTCCGCCAGCGGGCCGGAGTAACCAGCTGCGACAGCAGCAGCATAATTGACTCGTCGCTCTTGTGGGCAAGCTCAGCCAGCGTCTTCAGTACAAAAGTCTCGTACTCGCTGCCAGCAGCCAAAATTTGGCTTAACCCGTAGGCTAAACCGTAGGGCGCAATCTGGTCCAAACACTGACGAGCCAAAATCTGTAGCTCAGCCGGGAGCGTTGGCTGATGCACAATCTTGATCAGCGACAAAACAGCGCGACTGCCAAACTTGGGGATCACGTCGGCTAGTTGATGGCGAACCTGCGACGACTCGGTGGTTACAAACATGTACACCGTCAGGCCAAAAAACTGTTCAAAGCTCCAGTTTTCGGCTTGCGAAACGAGATCTTTGACCGCCGCTAGCTCACAGATGAGCTGTAAATCATCGCTCTGCAAACTATGCTGACTGAGCAAATCAATGAGATAAGTATCAGATGTTGTCATGACAAGAGAACTAGCCTATGTGGGGGACAGGTGACACGATTGTCTAAAGTTCTGGAGAAGTTCTAGAGAACTGAGGGATAACAATTTGAGCAGATTTCGGCAAAATAAGGCGACAAAGAACAACAGATCTGCCCAGTCTAAAGCACCCAATGCGGTGATGCTATTGCATGTGGGGGTTAGAGCGATGATCTGACGAAATCTGTTGATCTGAGTGGATGGTAAAGCAACCTGAAGGCTGAATCTGTTTGGACACGTAGCAAACGGTTAGAACTGGCAAACGGTTAGAACTGTTTTTTATTTTCTCAGTCAATTTCTCGGTCAATTTATTCGAGCCAATGCCTCAAACGAGATATGTCGCATTGCTGCGTTGCTAAACTGAGGCGCTGCTTCTTATGGGCTTGTGTGTCTACTAAAGTTGTACAAGTTTGCGAATCGTATTGCAAGCTACAGAACCAAATAAATAGATATGTTGATGAAAGTTCCCTGACATGGGCGCTCAGTCAGGGTTTGACGTAGGCCCGCTTTGGCAAGCGTGAGTACCCACTTCAGCTATTGCTCTGTAGCAATCCGCGAACAGGTTGAGCCGGATTGCGAGTCACGGAGCGCTGTGCGCGAACAGCCCTACTAGGCGGCTCAATCAAAGTGACCAAGACTACAGCTCCATCTCCAGCTGGGTTTCGGTTCCTGCCCGCGCCCCAATCCAGTCTGCCATACCCGACCGTTTCAAAATGGCCCGGTCCGACTTGGGGGCGACCCAGCCATAGATAGGCTTTTCGTTATACCCCGGCTTAGCTCGACCAAAGGCCCACTGCAACGAGGCATAGGTTGCCGGGTCGCGTCCGTCTAGCGACAGGGCATCGTTTAGGTGGCAAGCCGCTTCCCAAGCCTGCTGCGGGCTTTCGGTGAAGCGGAGGATCTGCTTGGCCCAGTACATCCGCAGGTTATTGTGCAGCCAGCCGGTCTGTCGCCATTCCCGCTGGGCAGCGTTCCAGGTCGGGTCAGGCGTGTCGCCCTGCAAAATCTCTTCGAAGGTGCATAGCTCAGGGCGGGGATCGCTGGCATGGGCCATCAGCGTCTGTTTGGCCTTGTCAGGCAAAGACTCAAACTCGTGTAGGTTGGGCGTATAAAACGCCTGATAGTGGGACCACTCCCGCCAGGTCAAAAACTCGTCGCGAAACTTCCAGGTGTAGGCCTTGGGCATATCGACCGATTCCACCTCGGCCAGAAGCTGATGCGGGCTCAGCATGCCAAAGTGCAGGTAGGGCGAGAGTTGCGAGGTTGAATAGGTCAGTGCGGCGTTATTGCGAATCCACTTGTATCGGGGCAGAATGTTCGCCTTTAGGGTGTCTAGACGGGTTTGAAGTTCGGTTTGGGTGGGCGGGTGTTCGACGGAAATCGGCAAGGTATGGTCGATCTGGCACCGGGCCACGAGAGCCTGCAACTTTGCATCGGTGTAGTCTGCAAAGTTGTTGTTGCCCTGTGGAAGTTCACTCATTTGTTTTAGGGCTTTTGCAGTAACAGAAAGTGGCAAAACATTCTTACGCAGGGCCGCGTACTGATCCCGCAGGGCACCTTGGGCCTGTCGAAAGGCAGGGGTTGTGGTAAGCCCTGTAGGGAGCTGGCGGACGGGCACCAGTCGAGAGGCGTCGATAGCAAAGACGGTTTGGGGGGCGACTTCAATCACCCGCGTCATCCGCTCCCGGTCCCATACCGTAAATTCTTCGTCCACATAGACTGCCGCTGCCTCAGCAACCAATGGCTTCAGTGGGTCAGCTTCGCCGACTGTCCTGATTCGCTGTACGCATGGAATTTCCAATGCGGCTAGCTCCTGTGCCACCTCCCGAAAGGCTCCCAACTCAAAGTAGACCAGCCGATCCGACGCGTATTTTGCTGTTTCGTTCAGTTCGCAATACACCAGCAGCCCTATTCCCAGCCCCTGAGCCTGAGCAACCGCCGCATCCAGCACTGGATTATCTTCTACCCGTAGTGCCCGATGCAGAATAGCCAGCACGTAGCGCCCCGCCGCTTGCAGCGGTTTTGGGGTTGGGGTGTAGATTCGCTGTTGGAGGGCGCCAGCGGGCAGTAGGTCAGGCATGAGGTTGGGTGGGCAGATGTTCTGCCAGGGTACTGTGCGATCGCAGGTCAAGCCACTGAGTTGTTCCTTACGATAGAGTTGATCCCCTCGTGTAGGGCAGCCATCTTGGCAGGCTATCTTTGAACCGATAGCCTGCTAGAACCTGTGACCGGGCGAGCGGGAGGCTCACCCTACGGACTGATCCTGCCGCTGTGGTGGGGAGAACTGCTTGCGTTCTGCCAAACACGCCTTACGAATGTCACAGCCGGTCAAATGATCGTTGACGATACCTAGGGACTGCATCATGGCATAGGCCGTAGTCGGGCCGATGTAGGACCAACCTCGCTGCTTCAGGCCCTTGGCTAGTGCTCTGGATTGGGCGGTTTCTGTTATTTCTTTGAGCGTTGCCATGTCGATGTGGTCTGGACGATCTTGCTCAGGCGGCTCAAAACTCCAGACAAAGGCGGCAAGCGATCCGACCTCGGCAATCAGTTCTTTGGCCCGTTTAGCGTTGTTGATTACCGATGCAATCTTTTTGCGATTGTTGATGATGGCTTTGTTCGCCATCAGGGCGTCAATCTTGTTCTCTTCGTACTGGGCGACTGTGTCGATGTCAAAGTTGTCAAACGCTGCCCGTAGCGCCTCACGCTTTTTGAGCACCATAATGTACGACAGGCCCGACGCAAATCCTTCTATGCAGATTTTCTCGAAGATGCGGCGATCACTGTCTACGGGGCGACCAAACTCCTCGTCGTGGTAGCGGCGATAGTCAGGGTCGTCAATATTCCAGCCACAGCGCATCTTCCCGTCATTGCCTTTGACCAGCTCTGGCGGGTCTGCCTTAGCCACCATTGTTTATGCTCAGATATAGCCGTAGCCTATGGCCCAAATGGGCAAAAGCCAAGACACGTCAGTCTGCTGACGGAGGGGCATAGCCAACCAGCAGAGCACCAATCAGCGCTCCTGTTCCCTTTCTTCCCTTAACCCGTTCAGCGTTCTACAGAATCTGTGACAGGAACTTCTGGCTGCGCTCTTCCTGAGGATTGTTGAAGAAGGCGTCGGGCGTATTCTCTTCGACGAGAACGCCGCCGTCCATTAGCACCACCCGGTCGGCTACCTCGCGGGCAAAGCCCACCTCGTGAGTTACACAGACCATCGTCATGCCCTCACCGGCCAGACCGCGCATAACGTCCAGCACCTCGCGCACCATCTCGGGGTCCAGTGCAGAGGTGGGTTCGTCAAATAGCATGACCTTGGGCTGCATCGCTAGGGATCGGGCAATGGCCACTCGCTGCTGCTGACCGCCCGACAGCTGACCGGGAAACTTTTGGGCCTGCTCTAGAATGCCAACGCGCTCTAGCAGGCGCATGGCCGTTTCTTCGGCTTCGCGCTTTTTGCGCTTGCGCACCCAAATCGGTGCCAGGGTAACGTTCTGTAGGACGGTCAGGTGTGGAAACAGGTTGAACTGCTGGAACACCATACCCACCTCGCGGCGGATAGCTTCGATATTTTTCAGGTCGTGGGCAATTTCAATGCCGTCGATGACCACGCTGCCCTTTTGGTAGGGCTCCAGGGCATTAAAGGTGCGAATAAACGTAGACTTACCGGAACCGGACGGCCCCATCACCACGACCACCTCGCCCCGGTACACGTTGAGGCTGACTCCCTTGAGCACGTGAAAGCCGTTGTCGTACCACTTTTCAACGTCCTTTGCGACAATCACCGTTTCAGCGCCGGTCCCATTGTTGCTGGTGGTTTCAGTTTGTGTCTGAGTCATGATCCTGTCTCGGTGTGCGTGAGTGGTGTGGTCGATTTTCTGAGGGAGCCTGGACCGGCTCAAGGTTCTTCTATTTTGGCACTATCGCCGGGGGCTGCTGTGTGCGAGTACACGGGATGTAACGGTTTTGTCGCGGTCAGTGGACATCGAACCATAAAGGTTAGCGATGATCCGTATTGAGCGATTCTTCGATGCGGCGACTGCCCAGGGACATGGCATAGCAAAAGATCCAGTACAGCACGGCAATAAACAGGTATACCTCGGCGTAGTCGCCCAGGTAAGTGGGGTTCGCCAGAATACTGTTACTGATGCCCAGCAGCTCTACCAGGCCGACAATGCCTAGCAGGGTTGTGTCCTGAAAGAGACTAATAAACTGACCCACAATGGCCGGAATAGCAGTTTTGATGGCCTGGGGCAAAATGATGAGCGCAATGGTCAATGGCTTGTTCATGCCCATAGATGCGGCGGCCTCGTACTGCCCTCGGGGCACGGCTTGCAGGCCGGCCCGCACATTTTCCGCTAGGTAGGCGGCACTAAAAATGGTCAGGCCAATCACCGCCCGCAAAATAGAGTTGGGACGGACACCCTCGGGCAAAAACAGCGGAATCAGTACCTGGCCCATAAACAGGATGGAAATCAGGGGAACGCCCCGCACCAGCTCAATGTATGCGGTTGAGAGGCCCTTGACCACGGGTAAATCGCTACGCCGCCCCAGTGCCAGCGCCACCCCGATGGGAAAGCATAGGGAAATGCCGGTAATCGCCAGCAGCAGCGTTAGCGTCATACCACCCCAGGAAGTGGTGCGGACGCTTTCAAGCCCCAGACCACCGCCCAAGAGCCACAACAGCACAAAGTAGCTGGCAAACCAGGCAAAGGTGAGGGCTTTGGGCATCCACTTAACTTGGCGACCCAGCTCTCGGCCCGCAAAGGCGGTGGCGCAGGTGAGGGCAACCATGCCCACCAGCTTGAGGCCCGCGGTCGGAAACGACGCTACCGCTTCTGGGTCTGCCTCAGCCGCTGCTTCCGTGGCGGCTTCGCTTAGGGGCAGAAAGGGCAGGATGACAAAGGCTGCGCACAGAACGCCAATGCCGATGAGCACTTTGCGACCAAACAGCGTGGACTGATGACGGGCTAGCACCCCCCAGTTGTAGCCACCTAACGCCACAATGACGCCCAACATGGCCCACGCACGCCAGTAGGACTCGCGAGGATAGAGCCCGGTCATAAACAGGCCTAGGTTGTTGGCAATCACCGCCCATTCAGCTATGCCAAACGCCCATACCACCAGTCCCCACACCACAGCAGCCAGAATGGCCACAATGGCCACGGTCAGCAGTGAGTTATACCAGGTGTTGAACAGGTGCTTTTTCATCCAAGCCGTCGGTCCGGTTTGGACGATGGGCGGACGGGTATCAACAGGGCGAGAGCTAATCGTGGTCATGGATTACTGGCAGGGGCGTTGAGCTTAAGATGTCGAGATTTGGGTGTTTTGGGAAATTACGAGAACGCGTCTGAGGCGTTTCGCTATCGCTCTTTGAACTGAACAGCGTTGTTGAGCAGGTTCATATTCACCGAGATCAAAATGTTGATGACTAGGTAAGTGGCCATCATGATCAAAAACACTTCGATGGGGCGACCCGTTTGGTTGAAGGTGGTGTTGGCCACGGAGTAAAGGTCAGGGTAGCCAATGGCCAGGGCCAAACTCGTGTTCTTGGCCAGGTTGGCAAACTCGCTGTTGAGCGGTGGAATAATCACTCGCATGGCCTGAGGAAAGACGACCAGCTGCATAGCTTTGTTGGTGCCCAAGCCCAGGGACCGGGCCGCTTCCCACTGCCCCTTGGAGACGGATTGGATGCCTGCTCGGACAATCTCGGCAATGAAGGCGCCGGTGTAGAACACCAGACCCGTAACTAGGGCGCTGTACTCCAAAGACATGCGCAGGCCACCCGTAACGCTGCCATTGTCGTTGACAGTAGGCGTTTGCCAGCCAAAGGCAAAGAGAATGATAGCGATGTTGATGAGGAAGATGGCCGCGATCGCAATCAGCTGCGTCTGCCCACTGCCGCCCTGCTCAACGATGATCTTGGTGCGCCAGCGAAACAGCAGCACCAGCGGCAGCAACGACACAATCAGCACCAGGACCCACAGTCCCTGGGCGCTGGAGAATAGCGACGGCAGCGCTCCTTTAAAGAACAGCGGCCCGTCGTCGCCACCATTGAACAGCAAGAAGAACTCAGCTACCAAAATGATGGGAATCAACAGCAGGCTGACGACAAAATTGAGAATAGAGCCCAACTTCTTGGTATCGACGCCCTTGCGAACTACGTTGAGCGACCGGAAAAACAGGCCCACCAGCAACAGTGCCAACACCAGCAGAATCAGGCCAATCCACAGGGGGCCGCCAAACTCTGGCCCCGGCAAGAAAATGCCCCGCCGCTTGCTGAGTACAAACCAGCTGAGGCTGCTGTTGGGGAGGGTAATGGCATCGAGGGGGAGGCTAAAGAAGACCGCCAGGTACCAGAAAAACAGCTGGAGCAGCAGTGGTACGTTGCGCACCAGGCCCACGTAAGCGCGGCTGATTTTGTACACCAGCCAGTTGTCTGAGAAGCTGGCCACCCCCGCAGAGATACCCACCACCAGTGCCAGAATGATGCCGATGAGCATGGCCCGCAACGAGTTGGCCAAACCCACCTGGATCACCTTGCCATAGGGGTCTTGAGCCTGGTAGTCGATCAGGCTTTCCCCAATGCCGAAACCAGCGGGGTTTTCGATAAAGCCAAAGCCAAAGCCGGTGCCTCGCGCCGACAGGTTGCGGTTGAGGTTGCCCCCCAGGTACAGAAAGGCCAAAATCACTGCCCCCAGTACAATCACCTGAAAGGCTACCTTCCAGAAGCGATCGTCCCGCAAGAGGGCGGCAATTCCAGAGGCTTTGCGACTGCTGTTGCTGGTCATAGGGGGCTGACGCTGGGGGATGAAACGTAAAAAATTGGACAAGCCACGCCTATTGGGACCGCTGGCTTGTTTTGAAATGCTGACAATTTGAGACAGACTACCACGGGAACAGGGTGCGATCGCACCCTTCACCACGAGGATTGACAAAAATTTGCTTTGCCAAAAGCAAATTGTGCGTAGACGGGCTGTATTGCCCAGTGTTTGGCTGTCTACAACCTAGTAGAAATTCTCAACGACAGTGGTGTAATGCGTCACTTTTGGTTTGCTGTGCTCGGTGGGGCCGCTGGGCCTTGCAAAACACCCCATAAACGAAAGGAGGCCAGCCTTGCAACTGACCTCCTTGGCTTCAACTACTATCGGTAGCTGCTTTTGCTAGCAGATGTTAGTAAAAGCCGTACGTAATCGCTCTAGCGGAACGGGGGAGCATACATCAGGCCGCCCTCGGTCCATAGCGCGTTCTGGCCGCGGTCTAGCTCAAACTGAGACTCTTTACCCAGGTTGCGCTCGAAGATCTCGCCGTAGTTGCCCACGTGGGTGATCGCCCGCAACATGAAGTCGTTGGGCAGGCCCATGTCGGTGCCCAGCGTACCTTCAGCGCCGACAAAACGCAGGATGTTGGGATCTTCGCTGCTCGTCGCGTCAGCAACGTTGTCAGCCGTCAGGCCGAACTCTTCAGCTTGAATCAGGCCGTAAGTGACCCACTTAACCGTGTCAAACCAGGCAGAGTCGTTGTTGATGGTCACCGGGCCAAGGGGCTCCTTAGACATGGTGACTTCTAACAGCACATGGGCTTCGGGTTCGCTCAAGGTGCTGCGGCGGGCAATCAGCTGAGACTTGTCAGAGGTGAAGCCGTCGCAACGACCTTCGTCGTAGGCAGCGTAGCCTGCGTCTGCATCCTGGAAGACCACCGGCTCAAAACTGATGCCGCGCTGACGGAACTGGTCTGTCAGGTTTAGCTCAGTAGTCGTGCCCGTTTCAACACAGATGGATAGACCTTCCATGTCTTCCAGCGTGGCAACGCCGCTGTCAGCGCGAACCATCATGCCCTGACCGTCGAAGAACGTCGTCGGCGCAAACTCCATACCTACCGATGTATCGCGGCTGGTTGTCCAGGTCGTGTTACGAGAGAGCATGTCAACCTCGCCACCCTTGAGCGCTTCAAAACGCTCAGTAGAGTCAAGACGGCGGTATTCAACGGCCTCAGGATCGTCGAACAGCGCAGCGGCAACAGCCTTGCACACGTCGACGTCCAGACCCGAGTACTCACCACTTTCATCCACAAAGCTAAAGCCTGGGATGCCACCGTCTACACCGCAAACCAGTGAGCCGCGATCCAGAACAGTTTGCAGACGGCTACCACCGGTGACCGCGCTGACCGCGCCATCAACCGCATCGCTAGCCGCATCTGTGGCATCGCTAGCTACGTCGGCAGCACCACCGCAGGCTGCTAGGGGAGCGATGACGCCGAGCAGCGCCATCGTCCAAAAACCCCGCTTAGACATAATTAACCTCACACATCCTTATCAACTTGAGAACAGTTGCGCATAACTTTGCGCATAAATCTTGGAGCGATTCACCGTACACACGGGTTTCACAACCAGCTGGTAAGCCGAATCGGCACAGCTTGTGGTGTGTCACATCCAATGGTGATCTGCTAACGAGGCACCCAAATTGGCTACGAGGGTAGGCTCATTCTGGGTTTTTGTTGTCTCGCTTTTCTAACAGTCCACTGCAATGCAAATTAATTTTGCATTCAAAATAACATTCATACCACTGTTCTGTGTTCTGCCCGACAATTAGGCTTAAAAAAATCGTAATCATAAGCATTCACCTAGTCCCATGACAGCGGCCCCATGACAGCGGCCCCATGACAGCGGCTAGATGAGTGCTAAGTGCAGCCTGCATTACCTAAACACTGGCCTGCCCGAGCTGTCAGCCTTGGGCCAAGTCCCGAATTAGCGATAATTTGGAACGGATATAGTCGCTAAGGGAACCGGCATCAGATGGATCAACGCCATTCTGTTCGGCAATCTGGGACATCAGCCACTCCACCAGATGGCTGTCGTCTAAGCTCAGTAAGATGCTCCTGTGGCTCGTTTCGACCACTGACCAGAGCTGACGGAGTAAGGTAGGGTCCATGGAAACTTAAGATTTTCTTTATGTTTACCATTATTTATCTTGGTCTATCTACTGCCTTAGCGTGAATTTTTGATGTGATCTGCTCCCCGCGTGCTTGAGTATCTGTCCAAATGCCTACCGTAACGCCTACCCGAATACTCGTGATCAGTAATGGTCATGGTGAAGATGTCATTGCGGTTAAGATTCTCCAGACGCTGCAGCAATCGCAGAATGTGGCACTGGCGGCGTTGCCCATTGTGGGCACGGGCGATCGCTATCGCCAACTCGGTATTGAAATTGTGGGGCCTGTCCAGGCGATGCCGTCGGGCGGCTTTATTTATATGGATGGTCGAGAACTGCTGCGCGATTTGCGAGGCGGACTGGCAGGGTTGACTTGGGCTCAGCTTCGGACCGTCCGCCATTGGTGTTCGCTAGCCCCGACCAGTGTGGTGCTAGCCGTGGGCGATATTGTGCCGTTGCTGTTTGGGTGGATGAGTGGCCAGTCCTATGCCTTTGTCGGTACCGCCAAGTCGGATTACTACCTGAGGGATGAGGCAGGGGCCTACAAGCCTGGGCGATCGGCAACGCCGGGTCAACGGCCAACGGCCTATGAACCCTGGGAGCGTTGGCTCATGCGGCGGCCCAATTGCCTGGGCGTGTTCCCCCGAGACGGTCTGACGACTCAGGAGTTGCAGGCGCGTGGGGTAAAGGCCGTTGATGTGGGTAATCCGATGATGGATGGATTTGAGATTCCCGCTTTTGAGGCGGTGCTGGCAGCTGCACAGCCGCCGCTGTCCCTCCTGCTGTTGCCGGGGTCACGCACGCCGGAGGCGTACCGCAACTGGGTGCAGATTGTGGCAGCGCTGCCTGGTGTTTTGGCCAAATATCCCGCAGCTGAGTTCTTAGTGGCGGCTGCACCTGCGCTAGAGCACGCGGTACTGGGTGAGGTGTTGAGGGTGGCGGGCTGGGAGGCCATAGACAGTGACGACTATCGCCAGGGGCAGGCACGGCTCAAGATTGCCGCGGCGTTCGGGGCAATGGCCCAGCGGGCGGCGGGGGCTATTGCCATGGCGGGGACTGCCACTGAACAGTTTGTCGGTTTGGGTAAGCCCGCGATTATTCTGCCGGGTGGGGGGCCGCAGTTTACCCCAGCCTTTGCCCGGGCCCAGACTCGGCTGTTGGGCCCGTCGGTCACGCTGGTGGCGTCACCGGAGCAGGTGGGGGGCGCTCTGGACGAAATTTTCAGCGATGCCAAGCGGCAGCGACTCATCTACGACAATGGCTGTCGGCGTATGGGCGATCCGGGGGCAGGAGCGCGCATTGCCGCGCAGCTGCTTGAATGGATGACTAGGCGTGGGATGGCTGAGCGGGGTATGACTGGGCAGGACCGTTAGGGCAATGCGCACGGGGACGTGACTTCTCCCTCAGCCCTCGGGCGTTACCTAGTCACCTAGTCACCTAGTCACCTAGTCCCGCAGGACGTACCCAACCCCACGCACTGTTTGAATCAGGCGCTGCTCGCCCTCGGCCTCTAGCTTCAGTCGCAGGTAGCGAATGTAAACCTCAATGATGTTGGAGTCTCCCATGAAGTCGTAGCCCCAGACTTCTTCGAGAATCTGGTCGCGAGTAAGGACCTGTCGGGGGTGGGCCAGTAGATAGTCCAGCAGGTCAAACTCCTTGGCTGTGAGCTCGATGCCGCGATCGCCCCGAAATACTTCGCGGGTTTTGCGATTGAGTGATAACGTATCGAACTGCAGCATTTCCGCATCTTGGGGATCGCTGCGGCGCAGATGGGCCCGGACGCGGGCCAGCAGTTCTTCGATGCTAAAGGGTTTGACCACGTAGTCGTCGGCCCCCGCATCCAGTCCAGCGACGCGGTCTGCCACGTCATCTTTGGCCGTCATCATCACTATGGGCATCTTTGCCCCGGTCGACCGCAGGCGGCGGCAGACCTCAACGCCCGAGAGTCCGGGCATCATCCAGTCCAGCAGGACCAGGTCAGGCTCGCTGTCTCGGGCGGCCATCAGTCCTGAAAGCCCGTCGTTAGCAACGGTGACTTTGTATCCTTCGTAGTTCAGCTCCATCTCTACAAACTTGGCCAGCTTCTCTTCGTCCTCGACAACCAAGATTTTGGCGGCAGGTTGGTCAGTAGTAGTGGACATGGGGACTCCTTCGGTAGGGCGGCGCTGCGATTGGAATTATAAAGTTGCCGTTGGTTTAATCAAGGCCAGCCGTGATGGAATGTTACGCCGAATGGTACGCAGGGGGTTACGCGGGCAGGCTAACGGTAAAAGTACTGCCTTTCCCCAGCTTGGACTGTACAGAAAGCTTACCTTGCATCCCTTGGACGAGGGTTTTGACAATCGACAGTCCTAAGCCGGTGCCGCCTGTCGCACGGCAGCGGTCTTCGTCTACGCGGTAGAACGCATCAAAAATTTTGTTTAGGTCAGCTTCAGGGATGCCGCGCCCCTGGTCTTGAATTTCGATGTGGGCCCACTCCCCCTGGTGCTTTAGCCGGACAATCACCGGTTGTTCGGGGTCGGAGTATTTGTTGGCATTGTCGAGCAGGTTGATCAGAACCTGCTTGAGGCGATTGCGGTCGGCGCGGGCTTCGACGTAAGGCGCTTGAATGTCGCTCTGAATTTGGCGTTGCCGGTAGCAGGGTAGGTTGGCCACCTCTAGGACGGCATCTTTTAGCATGACCGGCTCGAGGTTAAAGCGTAGGTGACCGCCGTCAGCACGGGCCAGGTCGAGCAGGTCTTGCAGCAGGCGAATGGTGCGGTCCGCTTCAGAAGCCGCTATCTCCAGTCCTTCGCGCTGGGGCTCGCTGAGGTTGTGGCCCCGGCGCAGCGTGCTTTGCAGGTAGCCCTGTACCAGGGTCAACGGGGTGCGTAATTCATGGGAGACATCGCCCACAAACCGGCGCTGTTGCTCCCAAGCGTCGGACAGTCGAGAGAGCATGCGATCGCAGGCCATCGCGAGCTCCCGCACCTCGGTGGGAGCCTTATCGAGTTCCAGATGGGTGTTCGATAGCGTTTCGGCAGACACGTTGGCCGCGAGCCGGTTCAGCTTACGAATGGGTGAGAGGGACTGCCGAACATAGAGGGCGATCAGCGCAGCCGCTAAGCTCACCACCAGAAGGCTCGATACGATGAGCGTGCGTTCGACTAGCCGAAAGCTTTTGTAGTCTTCGGTCACGTCATCGACAATAAATAGCTCCCCCAGCAGACTGTCGTTAACGGACAGCGGACTGGCACAGACCACCAAGTAGCGATCGCCAAACTGTTCGACCCGCAGTGGCATTGTGCCGGACTCCAACGCCAAGAGGTCTTGGGCCAAATCGTTCTCTTGCCAAGATCCCATACTCAGCTCCTCTGACTGAGCCAAGATTGTGCCGTCGGGGGAGCGAATCCAAATCGCGATACTGTCAGTTGAGCGGTAATTAATAACGCTCGTCAGGGCCTCGGTCTCGGGCATCATCTCTTCGTAGAGGTAGAGGTCGACATCCTCATCAAACCGCTGGGCAATATTCACCGCGTTACGCTTGTGCCCGTCCACCAAAATGCCCCGCATGCGCAGCGCAGTCCAACCGGTGATGCTGCCCATTGTTAAAACGGTAGCCGCGACCAGACCGCTGGTCAGTCGAAATTGGATAGAAGCTGGATCGATTCTCATAGCGTGGACGAGTCAGATGACGCAGGTTAAGGAGTGATGTTTTGACTCTACAGGCTCAACCTTAAAAGATGCTGATAGCGGTGGTTAAACCAAATCGTTAAGATTTCAGCGACTTACCGTTTTTTTCTAAGGGAAAATTCAGCAAATCATCGTTGAATGAGGACAGTTTAATGAGCACTGCTTAACCAACACTGCTTAACCAACACTGCCTAATCTATCCCGCGCTGAATCAGGACATCCCTGAGTAGGTGCAACGCCGTTAGTCCATCGCCCACTCCAGAATCAATATGGTCCAGTCCGTTTCTACCCCGCCTCAGTCTGAAGCCCCGTTTCAACCAGCGCCCACTGCATTTGAGGCCCGATTGGGCGGCCCGCTGACTAAACAGTCCATTCGAGTTCTGCAAGTTAACCTCGGGCGTCGCTGTAACCTGTCTTGTAGCCACTGCCATGTTGAGGCAGGCCCACACCGTACCGAGGAGCTGTCACCAGCAGTCTGCGAGCAGCTGATTGAGGTTATCCAGCGGTTTCCACAGATTCAAACCGTCGATCTAACCGGTGGTGCACCGGAGATGAACTATGGGTTTCGTCCGATTGTGGAAGCGGCTCGTTCAGCGGGCAAAGAGGTCATTGTTCGTTCCAACCTAACAATCTTTTTTGAGCCAGGCTATGAAGACTTGCCAGCCTACTTTGCTGCCCATCAGCTTAAAATTGTTGCCTCGCTGCCCTGCTATCTCGAAGACAACGTCGATGAAATGCGGGGCCAAGGCGTCTATCAGGACTCTGTCCGTGCCCTCCAGCTCCTTAACCAGCAGGGGTACGGCACCGATCCAGATCTGATTCTTGACCTGGTCTACAACCCACCGATTCCTAAATCAACGTCATTCTCTTTGACGCCGGGGCAGGCCGGACTTGAAAAAGACTACAAAGCGTATTTAGAAGAACATTTTGAAGTTGTTTTCAACCAACTCTACACCATTACAAACTTGCCTATCGGCCGCACGCGCTTTCAGCTAGAGCACCGGGGGCTGTATCGTCCCTATCTAGATTTTTTGTCTGAGCATCACAACGCCTCTACGGTTGAGCATCTGATGTGTCGTCGCGAACTGTCGATCGATTACGAGGGCAACATTTACGACTGCGACTTTAACCAAATGGCTGGCCTACCTGCTCTAGATGCTCAGGGACAGCCGGTCACTGTGGCGTCTCTGTTGGCAGCTGGTACGCTAGATGAGATCGCGACTGTCCGTACGGCTGATTACTGCTATGGCTGTACTGCCGGTAGTGGTTCTAGCTGTGGAGGCGCACTGCTGTAGGCTAGGAGAACCTGATCATTGTTCTTTTTACTTGTTTAAGAACAACTTAAATCTGTTCGCTTCAAATTTTGCTAGAGAACCTTTAACGTTCTCTTCTTGTCGAGTGAGATAAGCTTCAATCTGCGCTGTCTATCTGTCGCCTGAGAGTTCCCGTTGGGGCTATCGTCCTAAATCTGGATTTTGTTCAGGCTTGAATATTTCAACACAAACTGAAACCGTTGACTGAAAGAGAGACTCCCATGAAACCATCCGTTTTTCGCACGATTTCATCGATGACCGGGGCCGTTACCGCTTGGGGTAAGGCCTTACCTAAAGCCCTGCACCGACTGCTACAGCTCACGGTGCTAGCTGCAGCGGGCGTGTTTTTGCTTGCGGTTGCCCCGGCAATGGCTCAGGATGCGGCAGGCTCCGGGGGCGGTATTCAGGGCTGGCTCACGGGCATTCTCGACTGGATTAATAGCCTGGGCGTGATTGCACCGTTGGTGTTTATTGGCCTTTACGTGCTGATTACTGTGGCTTTTGTGCCTGCCTCCATTGTGACATTGGGGGCGGGGGTTGTCTTTGGTGTTGTCAAGGGGTCGCTGTTTGTCTTTATTGGTGCCATGTTAGGGGCTACTGCCGCATTCTTGATTGGTCGCTACGTTGCCCGTGACTGGATCTCTAAGAAAGTAGCCAACAACGAGAAGTTTCAGGCGATTGACGATGCCATTGGGCGTGAAGGCCGCAAGATCATCTTTCTCATTCGCCTGTCGCCAGCGTTTCCCTTTAACCTGCTGAACTATGCCCTTGGCTTGACCAAGGTTTCGCTGGTCGACTATGTCCTAGGGACGTTAGGCATCATTCCCGGCACGATTATGTATGTCTACCTGGGGTCGTTAGCGGGTAACTTGGCAACGCTGGGCTCTGGCGATAGCCCTGGCAATCCTGGGGTGGTTTGGGCCATTCGCATCATTGGCTTTATCGCTACCGTTGCGGTGACAGTGTACGTTACTAAAGTAGCCCGCAAGGCACTCAATGAGCAGGTTCCTGATACGGCTACGGCCCCACAAGAGTCTTAAAAGCTGTGTCTAATGCCCGATTGTTATAGCTAGCGCCATTTACGTTAGGACACCGAGTCCGGCGATCCTACTTGACTCATAACGAAATGGCGTCGCAGCCTTGTCCTAACGGATTTGGCGGCGGCTATCAAGCCGCACGGTCAGGTTCTCCCTTCAGATTGTGCGGCTTTTGCCTGTTGTAGAGGACTGCTAATGTTACGTCGCAAACGGTTTTGGGTGCTGAGTCTGCTAGGGCTTGTGCTGGTCGTCTGCTGGCGTCCTTTTAGCCTACTGCTCGATCCAGAGCGGCTACTGGCCTTCTTTGAGACTATCGGTACCGGTGGCCTTGGGATTGGCATCTTTATCAGCGCCCATGTGCTAGCAACCTGCGTAGGCGTACCGGGTACCGTCTTGGTGATTGTCGGTGGCGGAGTGTTTGGTTTGGTTTGGGGGACGGTATGGTCCCTGCTGGGGGCGACACTGGGTGCGATCGCGGCTTTCATTCTAGCCCGCACCCTGCTCCACGATTGGGCGGCCCAACGCTTTGGCCACCGCCCCCTTTTCCAGAAAATCAACCGGATGACCCGTCACGATGCCTTACCCTGCGTCCTGATGATCCGCTTTGCCCCCATTTCTCCCTTCAACCTAGTCAACTTTCTGTTTGGCCTTACTAAGGTCCCTCTCTCAGCCTATTCGCTGGGTACCTTTGTCGGCATTGCCCCCGGTACGATGGCCTACACCTGGCTAGGCGTTACCGGACTCGAAGCCCTACGGGGGGACGGTACAAGGTCGCTGCTGCTGTGTCTGACGGTGCTGGCGCTACTGTCTGCCCTACCGCTGCTGCTCAAGCGCTATCAGCGGGTATAAGGGCGCATTCTGTCTTTAGGCATTCTGCCTTTAGATAGACTCGTGGCGGCTTAACACACGGGACTATCCTGTGCATGCTAAACCTTTATAGAAGCAGCCAGGAAACGCACGGTGAGACAGTATTTGGGACCGGGACTGAAGCAGCATCAGCGCCGAATCGTGCGGATCTGCCTGGGCCTGCTGGTGGCCCTCAGCTTAGTGATGGGTCCGATGGGCGTCCCAGCCTTATCCCAAGGATCGTTGCTGCCTGCGTCTGCTGAGGTCGACGCTCCTCCAGCAGCCGATGAACCAGCCTCAACCGAGACCGTCGTCCTCGATACGGTCAATGTCAGTTTCGACGGCCTTCCCCTCTTTCAAATTGCTGAGACAGGTGCACAAACTGCAGAAGACCGTCTAGCCATCATCGAAGACCGGCTGGATCGCAATCTAGAGACCTGGATCGCGGCAGCTGACCTACCGGATGTCACGGTGCAAGATGAGGGCGCACCCACTATATATATTGGTGAGCAGGAAATTCTGACGGTTACCGCTCAGGATGTACAGGTCAACGGCTACGACAGTTCGACAAAGTTGGAAGACAACTTAGACGCGCTGGCCGGGCAGTGGCAGTTTCTGCTACGCGATGTGCTAGAGCAGAGCCGCCGCGAAAAGGAGGCAGGCTACACGCAGCGGGCGGTTGTCTCTATTTTGGGCATTTTGATGGCGGCGCTGCTGGCTCACGTTCTGGTGGGTTGGATCTGGCGGCACTATTTAGGGCCACTGCTAGACCGCCTGACTTTTGCAGAGTCAGAGAAGACCCACACCCAAACCTTCAGCGTCGTTAACTTGTTTCTTAGCCTGACGCTGGTATTGGTGCGAGGTATCCTGTGGACCGCTGCCATTATCCATAGCACCCGTTATTTCCTCGCCACGCAGCGCTGGAGCAGCGTTGTCCGTCGCTCGCTAGTGAATAGCTTTTCGGCAGAAATTTTGCCGGTGGGCGATACGTCGTTTTCGATTACAGACCTGCTGACGCTGCTGCTGATGCTGTTTGTTGTCGTGTTGGTCACACGATCGCTGACCAATCTGCTGCGATCGCGCGTTCTTCAGGTCACAGGCATTAACCGTGGGGTTCAGGAAGCCGTCGCGGTCCTAGCCCGCTATCTGCTGCTGGTGATTGGCAGCATCATGGTACTGCAAATTTGGGGACTCGACCTGAGTTCGTTAACCTTGCTGGCTAGCGCTTTGGGTATCGGTGTCGGCTTAGGTCTGCAAAACATTGCCAAAGATATTGGCAGCGGTTTGGTCCTGGTGTTTGAACGCCCCATTCAGGTGGGTGAGTTTATTGAGTTTGACGACTACATGGGGGTGGTTGAACGAATCGGTGTTCGCAGTACCGAGATTCGTACATTGGACCAGATTTCCATCATCGTTCCCAACTCCCGCTTTTTAGACGGGGAAGTGACCAACTGGAGCCACCGTAATCCGTTGTCTCGGATTCATGTCCCCGTCGGTGTTGCCTATAAGTCTGACCCGGAGGAGGTCCGTAAGATTTTACTCTCAGTGGCGAGGTCCCAGCCCGATGTGTTAGCAGCCCCATCACCCCAAGTCTTCTTCCAAGCTTTTGGTGACAGCTCCCTCAATTTTGTTCTGCTGGTTTGGACACGGCACCCCAGCAAGCAGCCTAAGCTTAGGAGTGATTTGAACTTTGCGATCGCCGCAGCCTTCCAAGAGCACAGCATCGAAATTCCTTTCCCACAGCACGATCTGCATTTTGTAGATGGCCAGGTTCCGATTGGCTTGGATCCTGAAACCCGCCAGCTGCTTACCCATTTGCTGCAGCGACAGGTAAAAGATATCTAAGGCGGGTAACTGCCCTGTCTAGGTCGCTGCCGTCCAGGTATTGTCCACTGCAATGGAAGCCCCGTTGATAAAGCTGGCATCGTCGCTAGCTAGAAAAGCTGCTACGCTAGCGATTTCTTCTGGTTCACAAAACCGACCCAGAAGTATAGACATGTCTGCTTCGGTTAAATCAACGCCAAG
>CAWUKV010000066.1:0-24020 GCA_963923025.1 uncultured bacterium | reverse complement strand
TGGCCGTCTGCTGAGACCGACTCAGCACCACCTCAAAAAAGCTCACCAAAGGTGTGACCAGAACCCACATCCAACCTTTGCTCTGATTGGGATTGCCCCCATCTCGGTTCCCTTGAGGAAAGCCGGTTTCATCGCTGTGAATGACGCGTTGGCCCTGAACATAGTCTTTGGCAGCAGCAACCGGGGCACTGAGTGCTTGGCTCATTTCGGTGCGCAATCGGCCCACTGCCCCCCTTGAAAGACTGACGCCGAATAGCGCTTCCATTAGCCCACACACTTGTCGATAGCTCTGACGATACGGGCCACTCAACAGCGAGACGATGGCACTCAGTCGTTCGCCATAGCCTGATGAGGATACCCCTGGCGGTAAATTGGCTCGGGTCAACTGACCACAGGCACAGCAATTGAGCTGATGAAGCCGATATTCAATCACCATCGGCTCTATCGGCGGCAGTTCTGTCTCTTGATGCCGATGGGGGTGGGGATCTCTACCGCTCAGGGGTGCCCCACAGGCTGAACATACCGACGGTAACAACTCTCGAACCTGGTCGCACGCTTCGCTCGGCTGCAGCTTGCGCATCTGGCGCGGCTTGGGCTGCTGGCTCCTCTGGGATTTGCTTTGCTTACTTTTTCTCTGACGGCCTTGAGCCTGACCGAATTCATCGCTTGACGGGGGTTTCGACGAGTTCTTCGAGCTTTGATTCAGCCGCTCTTCGAGCTGCCGGATGCGCTCTTCTTGTTGCTTGATACGCTCGGCTTGTTCTGCCAAACGCTGGCTCATCAACAGCACCAACGTTCGGATACTTGGGGGCGTCGCCTCCCAATCCGCTTTCGGTACCTTGATACCTGCAATTTCGATCTCTTCAATCATGCCTGCAACTTTAGCAAGGCTCCATATCGGATTTCCCTAAGATTTCTTTATCTTCCTGGGACGGTTACGTCGAAGGGTTGGTAGACCCATTCGGCTGCGTCGAGGGGCTCCAGCGTCAAGGACTTCAGTGCCAGGAACTGTCCCTAGCAACTCAACGAACGCAATATAGGTGTAGCGGCCCACAAAACTATGTTCACGGATGCTTGCAGGGCAATAAACGCCAATTCTTCGAAAGATAGAAGTACGGGTCCAGTTCCATCCGTGTCGATGTAGCCTGCGATGTACTGTGACAGATCACAATGCTGTTTAGGCTACAGCGCTTCAAGCGTGAACATGCTCACAATTTTTCGGAGGATGCTTCGAGTCGCCGCTGGTAGTTGTAGCTATCGAACAGCAAGCATAGCCCAAAGTTGAATACCACCAAGCACAGCGTCCCCAGCCAAAACCAGGCATCACCGTTAGATTTGCGAATGATAGCCTCGCCTAAGAGACTGAGCCCCGCGCCTGTACACAGAAGTCCGCCAACGCCTTTGATAAGCCAAGTTGTGCGAAGTTTGTTGGTGGATTCTACAGAATTACTCAAGACCTTAACCAGACTTCTATTTCTATCAGCTTGCCATACTGTTGCATTGCGCTCCAGCACCTATGTTCCCGTTGCAGTAGTATCCATGAGCCGATTACCGAATTAATACCAGAGTATTTCAGATCGATACTGAGGCTTTTGATCGTCTCGTTTTGGAAAAACCTTGCTAAAGGGAAGAAGAGTTCTCCTATCAAAAACAAACAGCACAACGGCCATCGACATCTATCCCTATGTTGTTCCTAAGCTTGGTATCCAACTACCGACTACACACAACAAAAGCGCCCAGGAATGACCTGAGCGCTTCTGATTTGGTGGCGGGGGCCGGATTTGAACCAACGACCTTCGGGTTATGAGCCCGACGAGCTACCAGACTGCTCTACCCCGCGATGTGAGTGACCCACTCAAAAGTGGACTGCGTCTTTAGCGCCTAACCAATATAGCGAAAGGTATGACAAACGACAACGCTTTTTTGAGAAATCTGCTTAAGAGAACATTACGATGCAGGCGAGAGCCAATTTTGTCCTACACCAGCGCCAGATCGCCGACAACATCTAGGCGTTTGTAATCGTTGAGAACCATGTAAGTATCGGCTAGGGCATCCGCGATCGCAGGTGACACCCAACCCAGCTGCCGCAATACATGCAGCGCCGCCGCATACTTAGCCCGCTTAGAACCATCCACCACCTTGATCGCCAGTCCCATGCCCTGCCCTACACGGCCCACACACTGGATGCCCTCAGAACCAGACTTACTGACCAAGCCACCCTCCGCCAGCGTCATCAGCTGACTGTCGAACCCGGTTGGTCCCGATATCAGCATCGGGTAGGTCGTCATTGCCCGGACAATGCGTTCCATCTCTAGACTGTCGCCCGAAGAAAGCTGGGCAAACAGCGTCGCCATCTGGCGCAGCTGCATGTAGTACGTTGCCGCACCGCAGTCGTCGTGGGCAACAATGAACTCATCCGGTGGCATGCCTAAAAGCTCAGCAATTTTGCCAAACATCAGCTTTTGCACCGGGTGATTGCGCTGTAGATAGGTGTTGAGTTCCCAGCCGCGCTGCTGACAAACTGCCAGCAAGCCCGCATGCTTGCCCGAACAGTTATGCTCTAATCGACTGGTTTTACCCGGCGGCACCGGGCATTGCAAGGCACTAGGGTCAATATCGGCCCGCCACAGAATGTTAAACACTTGACGGACCTGCTCTATCGCGCCCTGGTGAGAGCTACAAATAATCGCCAAATCTTTGTCAGAGAGCTTGAAGCTTTCTAACGTGCCTGTGGCCGTCACGGCCATCGCCTGAAAGGGCTTGAGCGCAGAGCGGGCAAAGCTCCCGGTATCGGCACTGCCTGCCGCAGTCAACACACGACCGCGACTGTCGGTAACGGCAATGTGAACCTTATGAATCGATTCGACAATGCCTTCGCGTAGGAGCTGAACCTCTATCGCACTGGTGGCATTTCGGTTTTGCATTGCCATGCAGGGAGCCTCGTAGGAAATGTGGGGAAATGCAGGAACTCAGAACAGTTGCCAGCCCACAGCGCTGAGCAGCATTAGCCCAGCCATGATACCAAAGGTCTTTTGAAGTCGGCTGACAATTGGACTCACCTGATAGTCAACAATGAGGCGATCGCGATTGGCAATATCATCAGGCTTCACCCATACCTGTCCGTCGTACCAGCCCGACTCTTCGTAGGGGACTTCGGATTGGCGCAACCGATCGCCCACGTGACGCCAGCCAACATAGAGCTGAAGCAGGGCTAGAAACGGCAAGACTAAACACCCCACCGACCCACTAATAAGAAAGTACGGCAGCTGACGTGCAGGGGAAAAACTAACCGCAGCCACGGGCGCAGCCACAGCCCAACTCAGCAGCCATAGCACCGCAATCGGCATCAGGTAACCACGCAGCGTCTTAGCTCCCCAACTGTAAAACCAGGAAGCCCGCATGTCCTCATACTCCCGAATGGGGACCTGCTCAGCCGGTACCGGACACCGGGCAGCCCGCTTGCTAGAGGAAGAACTAGGCGGTGGCGGTGGCGATTGTTCGGAACGCTCCATAAACAGGCGAAACAGCGAAGAGTACTCTATTTTATTGTACGTGTATTCAGGTGGGGCGGCAGCACCGTCGTCACCGAGATAGGCGCAGTAAATAGGCTACAGCCCTTGGGAGCACTACCCTACAGCAGTTTAGCTACCCTTCCCCACCAAAGTAGCGGCTTTGGTTTGACGGTGGACTGGGATCAAAGGGCACTTCCTTGGCATGTCCCCAAAACGCCTCTAGGTCATAGAACTCACGCTCACGCGGCATGAAAATGTGAACAATGACCTCGCCATAGTCATAGAGCACCCACTGGCCTTCCCCTAATCCTTCCGTACGAATCGGGTGACGCTGGTAGGTGTCTTTGACCGCAGCCTCAATAGAGCGGGCAATGGCACGGACCTGAACCTTAGAAAAACCGCTAGCAATGACAAAATAATCTGCCAGGTAAGAGATACCGCTGACTTCTAGAATGCGAATATTTTCTGCCTTGCGGTCGTCCGCTGCCTGCGCAATGGTCGTGGCGAGTTCACGTGCAGCAAGGTCGTCCGCTTGACTGGCATCACCGCTGTCTAGGCGATCCATCTCCCCAGTATCTGTCGCTTCGCCCGCAGCGCTAATCGGTTCCATAACAGACTGGTCAGCATCCGGTGCAGTGACATTAATGAGTTCAGCCAAAGAGTCTAAGCCTCCAAAAGAAATCAACTAACGAAGCGAGCCGGGCTGGTATTGGTCCAGACCATTGATCCGCTTTGGATCGCCTAGATGATCTGCTCCTTGGGCTAGCGAAACCCTCAACCTTAGCTGGTTCAGTCAGTCTTTGTGTTTGCCAATGCTTTTATCTTAATTCATGTTTTCTGTCTGTCCAGTTGGGGTAGCCGCCCATCTAACCAAGGCAGCGCTCATCAGCGTTTCCGCCAATGTTTGCGATTTCTAAAGCGACCAGTTCAAGACAGGAATGGGGCATAATCGCTGATGGACTGAACGGAGGACTGAACCCATGTCGCCTGGACTGGCTTTACTAGTAGGAATCTTAATTGGAGCTGCGGTGGTGTACTTCCTGATGCAGGCTCGATTGCAGGCCCGCGCAGCAGTCTCCCAAGACAGCCAGGATCGGGCCGACAACCTGTCAGAGACCTACACACAGGACATAGAGCAGCGGTTAGCCGAACAGCGATCGCAGATTGAAACTGAATACGAACAGCGTATCGCTACCAAAATTGAAGCCTATCAAGACGAGCACAGTCAGCAGCTGGCCGATCTAGAAGCAGAATACGAAGCACGGCTAGCGGCTCTGAGTGGGACCGATGCTGCACCATCAACGGCCGCATCTACTCCGGTAGTAGCGTCAGAACCAGCGCCGCCTGCTTCTAGCGCCCGACCTCTTGACCCACCTCCCGTTGGCGCAGCGGCCACTGTCCTCGGTGTATCAGCAGGCGCGACCGTACTGCCCGACCCATGGGATGAGGCTCCCGTCAAACCGCCCACTATCACCCCGCCTCCCGAGATTACGTCAGACACTGAGCCAGAGAGTACCCCAGTCGATACAACGACAGCACCTAGTGCGCCCCCTATTCCAGACCCGGAAACCCGTCCCAGTCCTGCAAGCCCTTCCCAAGACGTCAGCGAGCCCCAAACTGAATCCCCTGTCCGCCTGGGTACTACGCTGACAGCGGCTGCCGCCCAGCTTGAGGCCCCCTTGCCTGAGTTCCGTCGGTCTGCTGCCCAGACTTTAGGAGACGCCGCTGCCACCAGTCGGAAAGACGTGGCGTTGGCCCTGCCTATGCTAGGGAAACTCACTAAGGATCCCGACCCGACAGTACGCGTCGCAGCGGTTGAGGCCTTGCGTCAATGCGGTTCCGCAAAGGCAATTCCCCTGCTCAAGCAGTCTTTGCGAGACCCCGACGGTGATGTGGTGGCCGCAGCCAGTGAAGCTCTAAACCGATTTAAGGGGACGCCTAAAACAAAGCCTCAAACCCAGAAAACAAAGAAAAAACGGCCAAAAAATCGTTAGCATAGAACGCCGGGTATGATCCCAAGGCACAACTCTCCAGAGGAACCAACATGACCAAGGCCATCATGGAAACCGACAAGGGCACCATCAATATCAATTTCTTTGATCAAGACGCGCCCAACACTGTCGCAAATTTTGTGAAGCTGGCAAAGGACGGCTTCTACGACGGGCTCAACTTCCACCGGGTGATTCCTAACTTTGTCATTCAGGGCGGGTGTCCGAAGGGTACGGGCACTGGCGGCCCTGGCTACACCATCAAGTGCGAAATTAACGGCAACAAGCACGAGGCAGGCAGCCTATCGATGGCCCATGCCGGTAAAGATACCGGTGGCAGTCAGTTCTTTATTTGCCATTCTCCCCAAGCTCACTTGGACGGGGTTCATACCGTCTTTGGCAAGACCGAAGATATGGACGTGGTCAACGCCATCAAGGCCGGTGACAAGATCAAGTCTGTCAAGATCGAAGATTAGGAGACGATTCTTAGGGTTCTGTAACAGAATGCCCGTTGCATCGAGGTGAGGCGTTACGATCTAGGCATTCGCGATCGCGCCTGCCATGACCTCCGTTTCTCCAACGCCACCAGCCCCTGTTCTGTTTTACCAGTCCCCCATCGGCAAGAAGCTGATCACGGGCATTACCGGACTGGGGTTGGTTCTGTTTGTGCTGGTGCACATGGTGGGCAACCTGACGCTGTTTTTCAGCGCCGCCAGCTATAACCAGTTCGGTCATCTGCTAGAACAGCTGCGGGCGCTCACCTGGGCCATTGAGCTGCTGTTGCTGGGGTTTGTTCTTTTTCATGCCCTACTCGGCGTGCAGATTTTTCTCGGCAAACTCCAGGCTAGAACCGACAGCTATGCGGTTTACCAGTCAGCAGGCTCAACCGCCGATCCGTCTACAGGGGCCACCAGCTATCAGTCCCTTAGTTCGCGCAGTATGATTTTGACCGGAGGGCTTTTGGCGGCGTTTCTCGTTTGGCACCTAGCGACCTTTAAGTTCGGCCCCCGCTATCTGGTGCCGGGTACAGACATACGAGATTTGGCACGGCTTGTCTTTGAGAAATTTCATCAGCCCCTGTATGCCGGTGGCTACAGCATCATTATGGTGTTGTTAGGCGTCCACCTACGGCATGGATTCTGGAGTGCGTTACAGTCTCTAGGCTTGTTGGACAAAAGCGTCAGACCGCTGGCCTACGCCATGAGTACGGTGCTAGCCGTGCTTGTTGCGCTCGGCTTTTTAGGGTTACCCATCGCCGTCTACTTCGGCTGGTTAGGGAGTTAGTCAAACTATGGTGTTAGACGCATGCGTCCCCGAAGGTGACCTCAAAGAGAAATGGGACAATTTCAAAAACCACTGTAAACTTGTCAACCCCAACAACAAACGGCATCACCCTATTTTGGTGGTCGGAACCGGGTTGGCCGGTGCTTCAGCAGCGGCAACGCTAGCTGAATTAGGCTATCCGGTCAAAAGCTTCTGCATTCAAGATTCTCCTCGACGCGCCCACAGTATTGCGGCTCAGGGCGGCATCAACGCCACCAAAAACTATCCCAACGACGGGGATACGGTGTGGCGACTGTTTTACGACACGATAAAAGGGGGCGACTACCGGTCTCGGGAAGCCAACGTGTACCGGCTGGCGCAGATCAGCAACAACATTATTGACCAGTGTGTAGCCCAGGGGGTACCGTTTGCGCGAGAGTACAGCGGCCTGCTAGCCAACCGTTCCTTTGGGGGTGCCCAGGTTTCTCGTACCTTCTACGCCCAGGGTCAGACCGGCCAACAGCTGTTGCTCGGGGCCTACAGCGCCCTGATGCGACAGGTTGCAGCAGGACGCGTCGAGCTGTTAACCCGGCGTGAAATGTTGGATCTGGTGGTGGTAGACGGCCATGCCCGCGGGATTGTTGTTCGCAACCTGCTGACAGGAGAGTTAGAGCGCCACAGCGGCGATGCGGTACTGCTCTGCACCGGCGGCTATGGCAATGTGTTTTATCTCTCCACCAACGGCCGCAACTCTAACGTTACCGCCGCCTGGCGATGCTACAAACGGGGAGCCTATTTTGCCAACCCCTGCTACACCCAAATTCACCCCACCTGCATTCCGGTATCCGGTCAGTACCAGTCCAAGCTGACGCTGATGAGCGAAAGCCTGCGTAATGACGGACGGGTTTGGGTGCCTAAGCAGGCGGGGGATTCGCGATCGCCCAACGACATTCCAGAATCCGACCGGGACTACTACCTGGAGCGGCGCTACCCCAGCTTTGGCAACTTGGTACCGCGAGATGTAGCCTCGCGCAACGCCAAGCACATGACTGACGAAGGCCGCGGGGTGGGGGCTACCGGGCTGGCGGTCTATCTGGATTTTAGAGACGCGATCGCAGCTCAATCTCAAGATGCCATCGCCCAGCGCTACGGCAACCTGTTTGACATGTACCAGCGCATCACCGATGAGAACCCCTACGAAGAACCGATGCGCATCTACCCGGCGGTCCACTACACCATGGGCGGCCTCTGGGTGGACTACCACCTGATGAGTACGGTGCCGGGACTGTTTGTGCTAGGAGAGGCCAACTTCTCAGACCACGGGGCAAATCGGCTCGGGGCCAGCGCCTTGATGCAGGGCTTGGCTGACGGGTATTTTGTGATTCCTTACACGCTCGGGGATTATCTGGCACGTAATCCGCTGCCCGACGTGCATACCGATGACGATGCCTTTGCCGAGGCTGAAGCTACCGCGCGGGCTAGAACCCTTAAGTTGCTAAGCATTCAGGGTGAGAAAACGGTGATGCAGTTCCACCGAGCGCTGGGCCAGCTGGTGTGGGACAACGTGGGGATGAGCCGCGATCGCGCTAGCCTCCAAACCGTCATCACCCAAATTCAGCAGCTCCGCAGCGAGTTTTGGCAAAACCTCCGCGTGCCGGGCGAGGCCAGCACCCTCAACAAAGAGCTGGAGTTTGCTGGTCGCCTCGCCGACTTTCTAGAGCTGGGTGAGCTGATGGCCCGCGACGCCCTCACCCGAGAAGAATCCTGCGGCTGTCACTTCCGCGAAGAGTACCAAACCCCCGACGGTGAAGCCCAGCGGCGCGACGGCGAGTACTCCCACACCGCTGCCTGGGAATACCAGGGCGATGAGACCCTGCCCCAACGCCACGAGGAACCGCTCACCTTTGAAAACGTGGCCCTGACCCAGCGCAGCTACAAGTAGGTCATCCCCTTCGCGATTCTTGCTACGATTGAGCTGATGTTTCGAGCAAAAATTGCGTGGTCGTTAAGCCAGACTGGTTACGGGTTAAAGCCCCCCAATGGGAGCGGGTGGGCAACATTAAGGGCATTTTGCAAGATTTGGCCCTAAATACGGTCTGCGAAGAAGCCTCCTGCCCCAACATTGGCGAGTGCTTCAACGCTGGAACGGCTACGTTTTTAATCATGGGTCCGGCCTGCACGCGGGCTTGCCCCTACTGCGACATTGACTTTGAGAAAAAGCCCCAAGCGCTAGATCCAACCGAGCCCCTACGACTGGCCGAAGCGGTGCGGCGGATGGGATTGAACCACGTGGTCATTACCTCGGTGAATCGCGACGACCTGCCCGACCAAGGGGCTGGACAGTTTGTGCGCTGCATCGAAGAAGTGCGTAAGGTATCGCCCAAAACCACAATTGAAGTACTGATTCCCGATCTGTGCGGCGACTGGGCCGCACTGGCCCAGATTTTGTCAGCTCAGCCAGAGGTACTGAACCACAATACCGAAACCGTCCCTCGGCTCTACAAGCGCACGCGACCGCAGGGCGACTATGCCCGCAGCATGGCGTTGCTGAAACAAACCCGCGCGATCGCGCCCCAGGTTTACACCAAATCGGGCATCATGGTTGGCCTGGGCGAAACCGATGAAGAAGTCCGCCAGGTCATGGCAGACCTACGGGCCGCAGACTGCGATATTCTCACCATTGGTCAGTACCTACAGCCCACCCAAAAACACCTGGGCGTCAACGAGTTTGTCACCCCAGAACAGTTTGACCAATGGCGCGAAGCCGGAGAAGCAATGGGCTTTTTGCAAGTGGTTTCCTCGCCTCTGACGCGCAGCTCTTACCATGCGGAACAGGTACAGGTTCTGATGAAACAGTATCCGCGATAGCTTCGCTTCCTAAGACTACGAGCGTTAAATAGATCGCCTCCCAAACACCGCGGCCTACTCTGGTCTACGCCACTCCGCAATATTCCAGGTGTGCAAATCCCATGGGGTCAGGTCAACGCCTTCTAGCTGATTGCTCACCGCATCAATGTCAGCCCGGTGAACAATAGGCAGCACCGCAAAGTCTTCAATCAGCAGATTGTTCATCTCAATAAACAGCTGCTGACGAGCATCAGTGTCTAGCTCCGTTTGGCTAGCCTCCCATAGGGCGTCATATTCAGGATTACAGTAGCGGGCGTAGTTTTGTTTAGACCAGTTGTTAGCTTTCTGGGTAATTTCGTCACAGGTATAGGTCTTCATGTAGGCCCCTGGGTCGGGGTTAGTGTTGCCCGTGGCAAACATCTGTAAATCGGCTTCAAACCGCTCTACCGTATCACTACTGGCCGGATCGCCAGAGAAATACACTGCCGGGTCAAGGCTGCGAATTTCAACTTCCACGCCGACTTGGCCCATAGCCTGTTTGATAATCTCCTGCGTCTTCTGCCGTACCGGGTTAACGGACGTAATGAACAGAATCGACATCTCTGTCCCATCTTTATCGCGGATGTCGTCGCCGTTGGTGTCACGCCAGCCGGCATCCTCTAGCAGCTGTGCCGCCTGGTCTGGGTCAAAGTCGTAGCTCGTGGCGGTCGACTGGTAGGCGTCGGGCGCAACCAAAAAGTTGATCGTACCTTTGCCCGCCGGTCCGTAGAGCTGGTCTGCAATGGTATCGCGGTCGATGGCGAGACTAAAGGCCTGTCGTACCTGAGGGTCGGTCAAAAACGGATGGGGAATGTCGGGACTAGACAGTTCACCATCGGCAGATGCCGTATTGGGGTCGGCCATGTTCAGCACCACCCGCTCTACCAAAGAACCAAAGGCCGTTACTAGCTGCCCCTGCCCGGCAGATTCAAGCTGCTTAAGGACGGGCGCTTCTACCTGGATGTTGTAAGCAAAGTCTGCATCGCCAGTTTGCAGCACAGCCCGCGCCGCAGAAGCCGCATCCCCACCGCCTTTAAGCTCCACCTGGGTAAAAGCTAGATCTTCGACCGCTCGATAGTTGGGATTGGGCTCATACACCACCACATCGCCAGGGCGGAAGGCAGTGACCTGATAGGGTCCCGTACCGATGGGTGCCCGATTGGCCTCGGCCTCGCGCAACGCCGTACCCGTGACCCCATCGAACGCATGAGCCGGTAAAATCATCCCTTCCGTGCCCGTAAACACCAACGACCAGGCTGGATTGGGAGCCTTGAACGTAATCTTTACGGTATGGTCGTCCAGGGCCTCGACGGATTCAATATTTTCGTAAGTGCCAGCGGTGACTGCCCCCACGTCTGGGTCAGTAATGAAGTCATAGGTGAACACGACATCAGCCGCCGTAAAAGGGGTGCCGTCTGACCAAAGAATGTCCGTTTTTAGCCGCCAGGTCACCGAGGTACCGTCAGCAGCAACGTCGCCGTTTTCCAGCGCCGGTAGCTCAGCGGCTAGAAAGGGGATGAGGTCACCTGAAGCGTTGAAGCTGGCTAGCGGTTCCAGGGTAATACGGCTGGCTTCAGCGTCTTTAAACCCGCTGGAAAGGTGTGGGTTGAGAATGGTCGGCGCTTGCCAGTACAGCAGTCGCAGCGTTGTATCGGCAGTGCCGACCCCAGCGTCAGATCCTGAAGTAGAAACGCTGTTTGGGTTACAGGCAATCGCCATCGCCCCCATACACACCGCACCCAGCCCTGTCACGATCCGTCGTTTGAGCATAAGCCAAGCCCTGCAAGCTATAACATCCGGCAACTATAGGCTACAGATTGTACCCTACTGCCCTCTGCGCCTGCGGGCGATCGCACAGACTATTCGCGCTTACGACGATGAACGGCCTTGGCCTAAATGGGCTGAAATTTGCCAGACGATCAGAGCCGCACCCAGCACCAGAATGACCACCAACGGCGAGATCCATCCGGCCAATGCCAACCCCATGCTGAGGCCGCACAGTCCCAACAAACCGAGCTGAAGGGCCCGCACCTTTGGCTTGCCCTTCTGGGAAGCCAAAGGACGCTCGGCCACCGCTGCCACCACGTCATCGGGTATCGCAACCGCTACAGCACGTCGTGATGCAGCCTCGGCCGCCGGTCCTAGCAGAATTTCGCGGATAGGCAAAGAGCGTTGGGTGCGGGGGTGTCGCTTGTACAGCCGCGCAATCTTAAGCGTGGTGGCGTCCACCGAATGGGCTGCCTGACGAACCATATCCGCCAGCGCACGACTGTCTAACATCTCACGGGTTTCGAAGGTAACTAACACATCGTGGCCCTCGATTTCGATGTCGCTGACGGTCGAGAGCCCGGAAATCTGCTCGGTTGCCAGGCGTTCGCTAATTTCGGTGTGTAGCTGACGAATTAGCCAATCTTCGCCCAATGCGCTGGCGCTGGCGCTTTCAGGCTCGCCCCCGAGAGATGCCGTCGAGGTTGACAGCACGGCCGAACCGGATGGCCCCATCTGTAGGGGACGTGCTTCGTTCTGGCCGATGGCCGTGACCCAGGCAATTGTTGCACTTCCCCGCTGCCGACCATAGACATAAACCTTACGATGACTCGGTCGAATAGCTGCGATCCCCTGAGTCACGATGGGTAATAGCCGTTGTCGATTGGGAACGCGGTCGGCCTCTAGTAAAATTTTGAGTCGGTCCGAGCGGACCTTGACCTTGACGCTGATGCCGTGAGGCTGGAGCGCCTGATTCATAACGGCTGCGATCGCGTTGGCATCACCCTGGCGAGACCGTTTTATCAGCGTGGTAGATTGCACAGATTTTCCCGTTAAACGGTGTCTACTATTCGGAATGTACTGATTCAAGAAGTCAATCAGTTACCGGAGGAGCACCCGACTCACCCTGTAAATCTAAGGTGAACCCGATGTATCCACTGGGGGGCCTACTTCTTGTATACTCACCATCCCGCAAGGTGTCTGTAAACCTTGAATGAAATACGCTGGTGAAGCATAAAGAATCAAAATCTAAACAAAGAATAATGCCCCACCTATTCCTATTTTCGTACTTCGAAGTCGTATAAACCCTCCCAGTAGAGGGGTTTTCAACACTTTAGCAAAGTTGTTAGATAAGTCACGATTAATACGTGATAGGAAGCTCACTCTTCTCTCAACGCCAGATATTTTTTGAGGTCAACGCCCATGCAAGACATCGCGACATCGTTCTACGACTGGTATCGAAATACGCTCCGTAACACGAAATATCGCTGGTTGATTGTGCTGGGAACGCTGCTGTATCTCATCAGCCCCCTCGACATTGCCCCGGACTTTATTCCCATCATTGGTTGGATTGATGACGGGATCATTGCAACCCTACTAATTGCTGAGCTGTCTCAGATCGCCACTGACTTTCTGACCAGCCGCAGCAAAACAGTCACAGACGACACCGTCATTGCAGACGATACCGTTATTGATGTCTAACCTCGTCAAGCAGCGCTATGGCCGGTTCATACGAGCCAACCATAGCAATATCCTGAATCGCCAGTGAGGGTTAACATCCTTGCTGGCGATTTAGCTTTGGGCATTAGCTTTGGACATGTACTGAACGTTACTGTACTTCAAAACGGACACTTTAGTTGGGTCTACGCCAGTTGGCAATATCCCAGGTGCTGGTATCCCAGGGCGTTAGTTCATAGCCGGTTAGCTGCTGGCTGATGCCGTGGGTGGTACCTCGATGGACCAGCGGCAGTAGCGCAACATCTTCAGCCAATAGTTCATCCATACGGCGAAACAAGACGGCTCGCTGGTCGGGGTCCAGCTCACGGCGAGCAGCATCCCACAGATCGTCATAGGTGGCGTTGCAGTAGCGGGCGTTGTTGGGCCGTTGCCACTGATTGGCCTGCTGGGCAATTTCATTGCAGGTCCACCAGCTCAAGTACACCGTCGGGTCTGGGGTGGCATTGCCAGTGGCATACTCCTGCAAGTCGGCATAAAAGTGGTTCAGGCTATCGGTTTGGTCAGGATCAGGCGAGAAAAAATCATCAATGCGGATGCGTTCGTTGGTGACCGCCATGCCAATATTGGCCAGAGCTTTCGCCACAAGCGCCTGAGTCTCTTGTCGAACAGGATTAACTGACGTTCTAAACCGCAGTTCCATCTCGACGCCGTTTTTGTCACGAATGCCGTTACCGTTGCTGTCGCGCCAGCCCGCCTCGTCAAGCAGTTGGTTCGCCAGATCTGGGTCGTAGGCATGGCTGATTTGCTCTGAGACGTAGGGTTCCGGTGCAACCAGCAGCTGCCCGGTGGACCGGCCAAAGCGACCATACTGAGCCGCGATCGCATCTCGATCAATCGCTAGATCAATCGCCCGCCGCACGCTCAAATCGCTGAGAAAAGGGTGGGGGTTATCGGCATTGGCCCGTTCCCCCGTTTCGGTTTCAGCATCGGGATCGGCAAAGTTAAACATTATCCGCTCCACCTGCGAGCCAAAAGTGGTGACCAATTTGCCGGTATCCGTATCGGTCAAAGACGCCAGTTGGTCTGCAGCAAGCTGTAGGTTGTGGGCAAAATCTGCCGTACCCGACTGCAAAACCTGTAGCGCTGCACCGTAGGGCACCACGCCCCCCTGAAGCTCTACCCGACTAAAGCCAGGCGAACCTTCTCGGTACTCGTCATTGGGGACAAACAGCCACTGACCCCGATCCGCCGCCACGAACCGATAGGGTCCGGTACCCACAGGCCGTAGATTAGCCGGAGCCTCGCGGGCGCGTTCGTTGTTGTATTCGGCAAATAGATGAGCGGGCAAAATTGTCCCATTCTGCCCTACAAAAGGCAGATCCCAAGCGGGTGTGGGCTGCTTAAACGTGACTTTGACGGTATAGTCGTCCACCGCTTCGACTGTTTCAACCGTTTCGTAGTAGTCAGCCGTGGCAGCGGCTACTACCGGATTGCTGGCAAACTCGAAGGTAAACACCACGTCTGCGGCGGTGAAGGGGGTACCGTCTGACCAAACAACGTCTGGGCGTAGCGTCCAGATAACCGAAAGACCATCGGCAGCAATACCATTGTTATCGACCGAGGGTACCACTGACGCCAAAATCGGCACCAGTTCGCCCTCCGCGTTGTAGCTGGCCAGCGGTTCGTAGATGATCCGCGCCACTTCAAAATCTTGAAACCCGTTAGCCAAATGTGGGTTCAGCGTTGTGGGCAAGCGACCATAGAGCAGACGTAGCGTGCCAGGCTCTGCCGGAGCTGCTGCCGTGGAGGGGGCAGGTTCGCTAGCAGCAGGCGGCTTTGGAGACGGGTCGCAGCCTGTCAGTAGGATCGCGATCGCGCAACCCATACCCAACCGTTTCCCAACGCGTTTCCGATCGATAGTCCACATCAGTGCCATAACCCAATTTCAAGACTAGTCGTTTGTCTCACTTAACGTTCCTATCAGGGCATCTCTAGTAGGGCATTTCCATCAGTCCGAAACTCCAGGCCGATAAAGTCTAACGGGTCCAGCACCGAGATGATCAGTCGAATAACTGAGACAAAGGTCTTCGGTCAAATTCGTGTAACACCGTAGATAAGTTCAGATTTTTTTCAACTTCGAATGTGACTTTCATCCTGAATTAGTTGAAGACGTCAAGGGTTGAAATACAGTTGCTCCGCTTTAGGGCAGCGTAAATTCCCCAGAATCTTGTTTAATTAAATAGTTTTTGTAAAGTCACTTCACGAATGAGAAAAAGTCCCGGATTATGCCTGAAATGCTGAGTAGGTTTAGCTGGTAGATGCACCCTGATATTTCCTCAGCTTTCGAGCTGGGGATTTTTTTTGTCAATTTAATCTGAAATATCAGCAGCCCAGTATTACGAAAAAAAGTCGAGAAAAATCAGTCCAAAATCAGAATTTTGTCCTGATAGCAGCGATGAATATCAGTAGATTTAGCTGGTAGATGCACCCTGATATTTCCTCGGCTTTCGAGTCGGGGATTTTTTTTGCCTACGCTTCAAGCATCATTGCCCGCAAAAAAGTCAAGCCAAGTTTCGAATTACAAAGCACTCTGTGTGCTAAGGAGAGTGATGCTTAGAGGCTCAAGCAAAGTAGCCAAAAATCTCAAAAGTGTCCTGAAAACAAAATGCACCTACCGAACAGTTAGCTGGTAGATGCACCCTGATATTTCCTCGGCTTTCGAGCCGGGGATTTTTTTTTGCCTATTCGGCAGATTCTTCTGTCGATGCCTCTGGTGCAGGAGCCTCAGCAGGTGCATCCTCAGTTATTTCTGCTTCAGCCGTTTCTTCAGGCTCGGGCTCAGGTTCAACCTTCTGTACAGGCTTAGGACCACGCATCAACGCAGGATTAATCGGTGCAGGTTTGCGATCGCGATCGCCTTTGCCTTTACCCTTACCTTTTCCTTTGCCCTTGCCTTTAGGGCGACGGTCCCCCTCGCGCTTACCCGGCCCCGGATCGTTGGGGTCGCGGTCTTTCTTAAGTATTGGTTTCTCAGCCATGAGCTTCGTTGAACGTGGTGCTTGCCGATTTTAACACCTGCTTAACGATTCACTGGGGTTTAGCAGGCAACACCCGGCAGGTTGCGACCATCAGCCCCCACCAGCCAAACCGTACTCGACGATGGGCCACAATTTGCAGGTTTTGCTGGCGCAGCAGCGCATGAAATTCGGTCTGGGTATAGCACTGTCGATGGGCTGGGTCCAACAGCTTCAAGCCCCAATCACAGATCTGACATAGCCAGTCGTCGCGGCACCAGTCCAAGATGATGATTCGCCCGCCCGGTTGGGCCACTCGCACCATTTCGGCCAGTGCCTGGTCAACCGGATCAAAATAGTGAAAGGCGTTAGCCGACAGGACCACGTCAAACTGGTTGGCTGGAAAGGGAAGTGCCGTAGCCGAGCCCAACTTGAAATCTATAGTGGGGCACTTCTGGCGAGCAATCGCCAGCATGGAGGGAGAAAGATCAATGCCTGTAATTGACTGCTGAGGATGATGCGCCAGCGCCTCAAATTCGCCAGTACCGCAGGCCACATCGAGAACTTCTTCGTCTCTAGTCAATTCACTCCAGTCGAATAAGAAATTCAGCGTTTTGTTGATGTAGCCCTGCCAGCGCTGGTCGTAAATCTTGGCGAGGCGGTTGTACTGATTACGGACTGTGGTTTCAACCATGTTTATAGTCTGGGTCACCTTGCTTTAGCCTCCTAGTAAGGCTGTCCCTCTCGGCGCACAGCGCCCCGTGACTCGTATCCAGCAGTTCAACCCTTTCGCGGGTTGCGCAGCTTGCTAACGGACCAAAACTGAGACAAGACTACAAAAATGCCGCCAGGATCCCCCAGCGGCATTTAAAACTTCTGTGATTCAGACCGTATTCAAGTCAGGCAATTGTGTAGCGGCCCAACGCCTAAGCATTAGCGGCCACACTCTCCACCTCAGCTTTGGTAGAAATAGTCCGCTCGGCATCATTCTTCACCAGCTTCTCCCAACCCAGCCCTTTCAGGTTTTCATTGCGACGCAGCGGTCGGGTGACCAGCTCCAGCACATCGCGGGCATTGGCAAACCCGTGAATCTGGGCAAAGGTAAACTCCACCGACCACTTGGTACTAATGCCACGGGCCTCTAGCGGGTTCGCATGGGCCATACCAGTGATCACCAAATCAGGCATCAGCTCCTGAATGCGCTGGATCTGGTTGTAATTGTCGGGCTTTTCAATGATCTTCGGCACGGCAACGCCCATGTCCTGGCAGGTTTGAGCCAGCAGATTTAGCTCAGCCGCCTGGTAGCGCTTGTCCATGTAAGGAATGCCGATTTCATGAACCGTCATGCCACAGCGAATCAGGAACCGGGCCAGAGAAATCTCTAGCAGGTTGTCGCCCATAAAGTAGACGGACTTACCACGAATTAGGCTGACGTAGTCCTCTAGCGAGTCCCAAATCTGAGCCTCCCGTTCGGCCAAGCCCTTGGGCTCAACCCCCATCACCGAGCAAATTTTCTCCACCCAGGCGCGGGTGCCGTCCGGACCAATTGGGAACGGTGCACCGATCAGTTTGGCCTTGCGCCGCCGCATCAGCGTGGTGGCCGTGCGCGACAGGAAGGGATTGATCCCACAGACGTAGTCACCCTCGGCAATCACCGGCAGTTCCGTGTAGCGCTTGGCCGGGAGCCAACCCGAAACCTTGATCCCCTGCTTCTTTAACTCCAGGCTGAGCTGGGTAACAACGGGATCGGGCACCGAGCCAAACAAAGTCAGCGGCGGATGATCCACATATTCAGTTTCCGCTTCGGCTTCAGCCTCTTTGCCCCGACCAAAGTTCAGCAGCCGACCAATCGCATTCCGCTCGGCCTTTTCTTCTGCCTGCTTAGGCGCTTCCGACGGGCAGCGATGGGCCATCGCTGCTAGCACCGTATCTTCCCCTTGGGTAAAGGCGTAGTCCAACCCGTTGGCACGAGCCACGACAATGGGAATGCCGATTTCTGCTTCTAGACGAGGAGCCAGTCCCTCCAGGTCCATTTTGATGATTTCGGTGGTGCAGGTGCCGATCCAGACAATCACGCTGGGGTTGCGATCGCGCTTAATCTGCTCACACAGTCGCTTCAGTTCGGCATAGTCGTTGAGCTTGGCAGAGATGTCACCTTCTTCTAGCTCAGCCATGGCGTAACGGGGCTCAGCAAAAATCATCACCCCCATCGCATTCTGCAAAAAGTACCCGCAGGTCTTCGTGCCAATAACCAGGAAAAAGCTATCTTCAATTTTCTGATACAGCCAGGCAACACAGCTGATCGGACAAAACGTATGGTAGTTGCCGGTATCGCAGTCAAACTCGATAGCCGGCGTATTTGGGGATTGAGTTGGAGATTGAGCAGGGGTCATGGGCAGATTCGGGGTGTAGGGTTTCCCGAGAGCCGTTCCCTAACGGCCCTCAGCCGCGGCACCCACCACCTCACGACGGCGGATGCCAGTGCATTCTTCGTCCTTTTGGACGATGGGTTTGGATGGAATCACGGGTGCCTGAACCGATATCTCCGACGGTGTCCCCTGCGCTAGCTCTGGGCGGTGTCTACTGGGCAAACGCTGCTGAGCCGTCGACAGTCGCTTGAGTTCGTGGGCGGGGTCAAAGTTGAGCCCCAAAGAGGTCAGAATCCGGTCTGGGTCAGTGTTGAGATTCACCACCAGCGGCATCATCTGGGAGAGCTTGGGCTCTAGCAGGGTCAGCGTTGCCAAAACAAAGCTGGATGTCGGTCGGCGCTGCTCTCGGTCGGTTACCCAAACGTTGAGCGGGTCAAGCCATTCACGGTTTTCGCGGTAGTAGGCCAGCCATTTGACCTTGAGCGAGCGACGAAACTGATCGACATTCACGTTGACCTTTGACCTCAAACAGAAGTGATTGAATACACTTCCTACTCTAAGGGGTTTTGACTATCCGGGAGTAAGGGTGTCTCACCTTCGGACTGGGCTTCAATGGTTTGCCCCGACGAGGTCCCATCTAGCACCATTTCTGGATCAAAGTTGAGCCCCAATACCTCTACTAGCGCATCTTCGTCAGCATTGAGCTGGTAGAACGGCACCATCAGGTTTGACAGTTTCGGCTCTAGCGCATTCACCACACCTAACACCAAGAAAGATGAAGGTCGTCGTCCCCCGTCCGGGGTTCTAACCGAGGTTTCGCGCATTTGTAGATCTAACCAGGGTCGATTGGAATCTACATAATCCAGCCACTTCTGGCGAATAACGTCAGTAAAGTCTTTGAAGAAGGCCATGTTTTAACCTGTTCGATTGCGCGTGTTACACAAACCCGTATACCCAAAACAGCGCACGGAGCGTAACATCGCAGCAATCTAACACATGGTGGGGCACACAAAAGGACGGATTGATTCAGGCAAATATAGCCCCGAGGGTTTGGTCGCTGCCAGACCCTCGGGGCTATCCCTAGACCATCATCAGGTCTAGCTCATCTTCGGTCTGCTTCTCCTCTGGCGGATTCAGGTAGAAGTCCGACAGCAGGGCAAACAGCTCACGGTCAGCAGCGTCTTTAGGCACAACGCCCTCGGGGGCAGCCAGAATCTGGTCGGCAATGTTCAGATAGTACTGACATACCGGCACCAGGCTAGGATCGGTCTCGGCCATCTCGAAGATGGTTTTCCCTTTGACTCGGGAGACGCGAATGTCTTCGATCAGCGGCAAAATCTCTAGCACCGGCATGGGCACGGATTCCACATACTTGTCAATTAGATCCCGCTTGGAGGTGCGATTGCCAATCAGGCCCGCCAGGCGTAAGGAATGGGTTCGCGCCTTCTCTCTAACTGAAGCCGCAATCCGGTTAGCCGCAAACAGCGCATCAAAGCCGTTGTCGGTAACAATCATGCAGTAGTCAGAGTAGTTTAACGGCGCAGCAAACCCCCCACAAACGACGTCACCCAACACGTCAAAGAGAATCACGTCGTACTCGTCAAAGGCATTCAGCTCTTTGAGCAGCTTGACGGTCTCACCCACAACGTACCCCCCGCAGCCTGCCCCCGCGGGCGGGCCGCCAGCCTCAACGCAATGCACCCCGCCATAGCCGGGATAAATCACATCTTCGGGCCAGATGTCTTCGTAGTGGTAGTCCTTCTCTTGCAGCGTGTCGATAATGGTCGGAATCAGAAAGCCTGTGAGCGTAAAGGTACTGTCGTGCTTCGGATCGCAGCCGATTTGCAGGACTTTTTTACCGCGTTTTGCCAGCGCCACAGAAATGTTGCAGCTGGTGGTGGACTTACCAATTCCCCCTTTACCGTAAACAGAAAGTTTCACGGATTGTTCTCCTGAGGTTCGTTGCTTGGGTGGATGTGTGAATTATGGGAAACCGCCGCGCCTTTTGAAAGCTTAAGCAGAAACGTATCGCCCTCTCAGACATCGATAATCCCATTCAAAAACTCTAATCAACCCACCAGCCCATACTGCATCCTGACACCGGCCCATGATCGCCTCAATCGCATTTCTTAATCCGCTTTTACATAATGCGGAACAAAAGGAAAATTTTCCCTATAGCGAAATCCTTGAGTTGCTCGGGCTGAAGCGCTTTCGCTGAACGGTATGCAATCTAGAGGTGCGATCGCAACAGCACCTGAGTGCAGCTCTCTATCCTTTTATTAAGAATGGTCGAGTTTGTTTCTAATTGTTGAAAAACCAGGAGAATAACCCCTTTTAAGAAGAAATACTTCTGCTAGTCCGGCTCTGCGGGTTGCAGCACACTGCTGACCGACAAGTCATCATCGTCGTCAGCCGGGGTGGTGAGGTCAATCGCGCTGCGGCTATGGTTAAACCGCTCCACCGACTCGTGCACCTGAGCCGCGATGTCTTCGGCAGTCTTGCTGGTGGGGGGGTCTGCTTCTAAAATCTGCATCTTGAAAACAAAAGTACGCGCCACGTTATCTAACCCGCCCAGGTCATCGAAATCTCCAGACAGCAGTGCTTCCGGACTTAGGTTAAGCGTTCCTTTTTGGATAACGCGCTTCATCAGCTCTGGGGTCAGCACCCCCCCAAATTTCTGCAGGTAGGCCTGAGCAATGGACAGGATATCTGCCTCAAAATCGGCCTTGCTGCGGTATTGGGCCACTCGCCTAGCCATCGCCACAACTGTGGGGGAAACGGCTCTGCCCAGAGCGTCATCCAAATTAAAGGTCTGCATGAGCTGGTGGGCTAGCTGACGACCTTCGGACGGGCTGAGTTTGCCATCACCCAGCACAGCAACCGATGTGCTGACGACTGCCGCTAGCTCTGACTGTTCAATCTGCTGGGCCCATTCTTGGGTAGCAAACTCCTTAACGTAGGCACTGACCACATCAGTGAGCTGATCGGCCTGCTCCCGCATCCACTGACGAGCAGCTTTGACCCAGCGGCCCGTTTCAGCTTCGGCCCGGACCTGAAATGCCGCAATCACTAGGTCGATAGTCGATTCGATTTCAGCGGGGGCCAGCGGCAAAGCTGAACCGGCCTCCATCATCTTTAGCAGTGCGCCGATGCGTGCCCGTAGTTCTAGGTCCGACTCTGGCGTACCAAAAATATCTTGAAATACAGGCAGCGCTTCAACCAACTGCACAACCTGGACTGGGGACAGTGGCATAACCCATTACCTCTCGTGTGACCAACCTCACGGTTACCCAGCTGATCGGGGGCCTGCGTCAGCGGTCGATAAAATCGGCTGGCAATCTGGACTCTCCCAATCCGAACACCCAGTCGATCAGTGCCCGATTATCCGACAGCTCCACACCTACCCATAGGCGAGACAGGCTTCGACTGTTTCAACCACGGACGCGCTTAAGCTGGGGTAGTCGTACCCACCCTCTAGCCCAAACAGCGATCTCGGCGTTAGCTCCAAACACGCTCGCGTCAGCGTACCGTAGTCGGCAGGGACCAGCTGAATACTAGCCAGCGGATCAGCCGCGTTCGCATCGTATCCAGCACTCACCAGCAACAGATCGGGTAAAAAATCCCGCAATCGCGGCACAATCTGCTCAAAGAAAGGGACTTCATAATCCGCCCAGGTACTCCCTGGCCGCATCGGTAGATTGAGAATGTTGTTGTGACGCCCAACCTCTGTAGTCGCACCGGTTCCAGGATAGGCAGGAGACTGGTGCAACGAACTGTAAAAGATATTGGGATTGTCAGCAATCAGCACCTGAGTCCCGTTGCCGTGGTGAACATCCCAGTCAAAAATCGCCACCCGCTCCACTTCTCCTCGGCTGAGGGCATAATGGGCCGCGATCGCGGCATTGCTCAACAGACAAAACCCCATGCCCCGGTCTCGTTCAGCGTGATGACCAGGCGGACGCACCAATGCTAAAGCTGGGGCATTGTGTTCAATGACAGTATCTACCCCATCTAGCCATGCCGCCACTGCCGTCACCGCTGCCGCATAGCTATCGGGCGAAACCACAGTATCCGCGTCGAGCTGCCCGCCGCCCTGTTGGGCAAAGGCTTCAAGCGCTTGCACATACTGCGGATTGTGGACGGCGTTAATCCAAGTCGTCGGGTCTTTGGCAGAGGGTACTTGCCAAGACAATTGGTCGGATTGAGGGTGCGATCGCAGCGCCGCCACCACAGCACTTAACCGTCCTGCATTCTCTGGATGCCCGAGCCCCGTATCGTGACGCAAAAACAGATCCGAGTAGATCACGGGAAACGCTGATGCCATAGGGGTTGCAAACTGATTACTGAGGGCTTACTTCAGGCTAGCAGCGCAGCACATGAAAATACAGGAATGTGGTAAAATAATCCATATTATCAACGACAAAATAAACACTTCCAACCGCCTGAGCAAATCACCAAGCACCCCCCCTTAAAAACCTGGCTCAAACCACGGCTCACATTTGTGTTCAAACCCATCCCAAACGCAACAGACGGCACCTAAAACAACCCCTAAAACAGAAAGCATAAGAGGCGACCAAATCTCCCTCAGCCGCCCAAGATACAAACGCGCTACAGCATCAGCACGATCAAAATACGTTTTAGCAAGAGACGCACCCATCTGCTGCCAGTTATCACTGCATACAAGAGTTTAGTTTTGCTAATTTTTGAGACTCTTCCTCAACAACTTTTAACTGTTGTGTCGCTGCTTCCCTTTGGAAGTGCCCATCCCATTACTGCCGTGAGTCTTGTGTGCTCACGGTCAGGTCTTTTGCTGTCTACCTAAAAGACGCTTGACTTGAAAGGTGTTTCTCTTGGCACCCACTAATTTTGCCTACAAACCGCAGGGGTAAATGAGGCTTTTGCAGCACAGCCGTTTATAATTTCCACCCTGCTTTGCTTTTCCTTAGCTACCTGGAGTTTTCTATCGTATGAGTAGCCCACAAGACCGGATCGTTCCCACCGACCTGCGCAACGAGATGTCCCGGTCTTATCTGGAATACGCCATGAGCGTGATCGTCGGTCGCGCCTTGCCAGATGCTAGGGACGGTCTGAAGCCAGTGCATCGGCGCATTCTTTATGCCATGCACGAGCTGGGACTGACGGCAGATCGGCCGTTTCGCAAGTGCGCCCGTGTTGTCGGCGAAGTACTCGGTAAGTACCACCCCCACGGCGACACAGCGGTATACGACGCGCTCGTTCGGATGGCCCAAGACTTTTCCATGCGGGCACCGCTAATTGACGGACACGGCAACTTTGGCTCGGTGGACAACGACCCGCCCGCCGCCATGCGATACACAGAAAGCCGTTTGCAGGCGCTAACCGGCGCTGCCCTACTAGCGGACATCGAATCTGAAACCGTCGACTTTGCCGACAACTTTGACGGTTCCCAACAAGAGCCGGTGGTCATGCCCGCCCGCGTGCCCCAGCTTTTGCTCAATGGCTCATCGGGCATCGCCGTGGGCATGGCGACCAACATTCCCCCTCACAACCTGGGCGAGCTAATCG
>CAWUKV010000065.1:0-24487 GCA_963923025.1 uncultured bacterium | reverse complement strand
CGTCGCCGTAGACCTGATCGCCAGTCAAGAAAAGCTGCTGTAGTCGCTGGCTGGGCTGCTGCGCCGTAGTTGCCAGGACGCTATCGAGTAGTGGCAGGGTATCTGAGCCGGGGCCAGATGGCTTACGGCAGGAGCCGTGGGCCAGTCTCAGGTTTTCCAGCCGGTCCGCAGGCAGGACAAAGGTGGGGTACCGATGGTCAAAATAGCTGATGGAGAAGTCTGTTTCGATATTGCTTGACAGTGCCTCTAGCAGGGGGATAGACGCTGGGATGTTGAGGGCGGTATCTGGTGCTAGATCGTTGTTGTCAAAGCTGCTCTGCGGGGTAAATACAAGGTCGTAGGCATAGATGCGATCGCACTTCAGCGGCTGCGTGCCTTCATCTACCCAGGCAGTAACAACCGCAACGTGTAGGTGTTGCCCAATAGCGACAGTGGGGCAGTGTCCGCGTAGGATACACTGCCCCACCTGTTCTCCGGCTTGCTGGGTGTCGTAGATCCGCAGCGTCACCTGACAAGCCTGTTTGAGCGCCACCCAGACTGAGACCTGGGTGGCTTCTGTTCGCCGCAGTGCTGGTCCTGCCAATACCAGCGGCAACTGCTTTAGCAATGAATCGCCTGCAAAAGGTTCCATGAGCACGAGGACTAGCGACAGGCGCTGCTGTACTCGAAGAATACAGTTTCTCTATGTGGTGTGTTGGAGTGATGGGTTGGATGTGTTGGGCTAAAACTAGCTAATTAGGCCCGAGCGCAGGGCACGGACAGCAGCCTGTGTTCGATCATTGGCACCCAGCTTGTTTAGGATATTACGAACGTGAGTTTTAACCGTACCCACTGTAACAAACAGCTTTTCACCGATTTGGGCATTGCTACAGCCGGCTACGATCAGCTCTAAAATTTCTAGCTCCCGGCTGGTCAGCGGATACGCCTCGATGATTTGTTCGTACTCAGGCTCAACGGCACGAATCTCAACCGTCCGCTCTTGTAGGCCCACGCCCACGCCCAAGGGCTCCTTCATCTGCTGGAGTACAATGCTGGCGATCGCTGGGTCAATCCAGGCATGACCTTCGTTAGTTTCTTTAATGGCCTGCACTAGATCGTCAGTTTCAATTTCCTTAGTACAGTACGAATCTGCCCCAGCTGCAAAGGCGGCCAGCACGGCCTTCTCGCTGTCGTGCATGGTCAGCATCATCAGGCGTGTTTTGCGGTCTGGGTTTTCTGATTTGAACCGCTTGATCAGCTCGATACCGTCTATGTCTGGGAGGCCAATGTCCACCAGCGCTACGTCAGGCTGTTCGCGCTCTAACAAGCTGAGGCCCTGTGCGCCGTTGATAGCTTCCCCGACAAAGTCAAAGCCCGCTTGCTTCAGCGCCGCTTTTAGTCCCATGCGGGTTAGGTCGTGGTCTTCTATCAGAATAATTCGAATATCACTCATTGCTGCTCTCCTGCGCCTGGGCCAATTTATAGCGTTTCTCACTTGACTTAACTTGTTCTATGCTGGCAAAAGCTCGGCAGAGCAGAAGGTCAAGCGAGGCGCAAGCTTCAAGTTTATTGAAACTTGCTGTAATCAAGCGGAACAGTGGACAATCACCCCATCCCATCTGTAAATGGCTGTGCCACTCTTTTTTGCTGCTAACACTACTAAACAAGCGTTGCAGCTCTATTTACATTCAACATCTGTCCAATGAGGGAACGCCCTACAGGTTAACTCTAACCAAAGACATAGATTACCGGTCTTTTCAGCGACCCAACGTCAATATAAATTTCGACCTATGCGGCTGGCTGTTCAGCGATAGTCCATCGAGAACGTTGATTGAATTTTTTGCCCAGATAGTGACTGTGATGACTCAGGACTGCCCTGCAAGTATTGCTGTGTAGGTGTAGCCTGATTTAGACTACGGAGCAGTGGACTAGCCTCAAACTAGCCAAACGGCCTTTTGGCCCCTCAACTGTAGGCAATGATGGGGGTACTTTCCGTGGAGATGGCCCAATTCACAGCTTTATCGGGACTGGTGCCCGTTAGTAATTTTTTCAGGGCTGAGGTGTCGTGCTCTGCGCGGGTCCTACGTCGCTGCATCTGCGCTGAGTCTCGTTTTTGGATTGTGACAAGATGAGTCAGTCTTTCCCGTTTTCATCTGAAGACTTAGATCATTTTTTCTCGCTATCCTCGGATTTTTTAGCGATCGCCGGTGAAGACGGTTTCTTTAAGCGTATCAACCCTACCTTCGAACAGGTTTTGGGGTGGTCGACAGAGCAGCTTCTGGCCCAGCCGTTCTTTGACCTCATCCATCCCGACGATCAGGCCGCTAGTCAAACTGAGGTGGCACGGCTACTGCGAGGCGAACGGACCGTCGAGTTTATCAACCGCTTTCGGTGTGTGGACGGACGCTGGCGTTGGCTGGAATGGAATGTGAGTTCGGCCCACAATGCGACGGCAGAGCAGGTGCAGTTCTACTGCGTTGCCCGAGATGTGACCCGGCGACAGCAGGCCGAGGCAGAAACCCAAGCCTTGACGGTCCGGCTAGAGGCAAAGGTCAATCAACGAACCGCACAAATCCGTCGGTACGCTGAAGCGATTGAAAGTATGCAGGATGGGTTTTACCTTTGGCAGTTAGAGGACTTGAGCAACGCTAAAAGCTTTCGATTGCTGGTGGCCAATCCCGCTGCGGAGCAACTCACCCAGATTCCCAACAGCGATGTCCTGGGCAAAACGATGGCAGAGGGGTTTCCTGAACTCATCAAGAGTGAGGTCCCTGAAATTTATCGCCAGATTGTTTTAACCGGTCAGGAGCAAGATTTAGGTGATGTGGATTACGTAATTCCTACTGGGGAAACGCGGACCTATGCTGTCAAGGCCTTCCCGCTAGCCGAGCAATGTCTAGGCGTACTGTTCGAAGACGTTACACTAGCCCGGGCGATTCAGAAAGATATCTACGAGAAAAAGGAGCAGCTGCGGGTCATCTTTGATCAGGCGGGGATTGGTATTGCTAGGCTTACCCCAGCTGGACAGTGGATTCAATGTAACGCGAGCCTATGTGCGATTTTGAGCTACGAACCCAGTGAGCTGATGGCGACTGATTTTCAGTCGATTACTCATCCTGACGATTTGGCAGCTGACCAACGCTATTACGAGCGTTTGTTGTCCGGGGACATCGACACGGCCTCCTTTGAAAAACGCTACCTACATAAGAACGGTGAGCCGGTTTGGTGCAGCGTTACAGCGTCACTTATCCGCGATCAGGATCAGCAGCCCAGTTACTTCATTGCCTTTGTTGAGGACATTAGCGATCGCAAGCAGTTTGAGCTACAGCTACAGCGACAAAAAGGTGAGTTGGTTCGCGGTAACCGCCTGCTGGCCCAAGCAACCACTCGCCTAAAGCGCCAAAACCGCGATCTCAATGATTTTGCCTACGTGGCCTCCCATGATCTGAAAGCTCCGCTGCGGGCAATTGGCAACATTGCAACCTGGCTAGAAGAGGATCTGGAAGAACAGCTTTCCTCTGCTAATAGGCAACATCTTGATTTACTTCAGGGTCGGGTGCAGCGATTGGAAGGATTGATTGACGGTCTATTGGCCTATTCGAGAGTGGGGCAGGAGGCGCAAAGCGCTGAGCGGGTCGATCTAAACCAGCTTCTACGCGATGTTGTTGAACTTCTCTTCATTCCCGAGGGCTTCCAGGTTGATGTTGCCCCAGATCTGCCCTGCTTGCAGGCTAACTCAGCTGCCCTAGCCCTAATATTTCGAAACCTGATCGATAACGGCCTTAAACACAACCCCAACGCCACTGGCTGGGTGAAGGTTCGCTGGGATGAGGGCGGTAACGATACCTACGAGTTTACGGTGACCGACAATGGCCCGGGTATTGACGCGGCCTATCACGAAAGGATTTTCAATATCTTCCAGGTGCTAGAAGCCCGTGATAAAAAAGAGAACACGGGGATTGGCCTGTCGATTGTGAAAAAGACGGTTGAAGTGGCGGGAGGCCATATTTCAGTGATATCGACAGTAGGACAGGGGACAACCTTTCGGGTTATTTGGCCGCGACACCCTCAGTCTGCCGTTAGCGAGTAGTCTGACCCCGTCAGCATCATTAGGATCCTGCAGCCTCTAAAAAATGTTTCAGAAGAATAATTGAAAATTATATCCTAGGGCTGATTTTCAATATTTAAGGCCTTTTTCCTAGGGAGAACAGCATAGTGCCTACACAAAATCCGGGTAATATATCGGAAACAGGTTCGATATAGCTGGCAGCACTAAGTTGTAGCCTTATGGCTGTCGGTGATTTGGGCAGTCAGTGGAACGACCAGTAACCCAGCAGTGAGTGCAAAGTCGGTGGGCATAAAGCCAAAACTGTGCTGAACCTAGAGCCTGTGTAGCGTAAGTGATGTAAGACCCACACAGTCTGTTTGGTAACCTGTCTACTAATGTGTGGTCACGTCACTCAAAAAGTTAGGTCTGTAAGGTTAGGTGATGACTAAAGATCCCGTCAGCATTCTGCTTATCGAAGACGATGAGGTAGATATTATGACGGTGCGGCGCGCCTTTACCAAAAGCAGGGTCAGTAACCCGCTATACATTGCCAATAATGGTATCGAAGGGCTAGAGATGCTGCGGTCTAACGCTGAGCTGATCGCTGCCCCGCGTCGGCTGATCTTGCTGGATCTCAATATGCCGAAGATGAACGGCATTGAGTTTCTCAATGTGCTGCGTCAAGATCCGAAGCTAAAAAGTACGCCGGTTATTGTCTTGACCACTTCAGATCAGGAACGCGATCGCGTCGAGGCTTACAACCTACATGTCGCAGGGTACATCCTTAAACCCGTCACATTTGCTAAGTTCGTTGAGGTGGTTAAGGCCCTTAACCATTACTGGACCCTTTGCGAATTCCCCTGATGGACAACCCCAACGACGAACTTAATCTACTGGTTGTAGACGACGACGACGTTGATCGGATGGCGTTACAGCGTCTACTCAAACGGACGGGGTTGTCTTTTCAGCTGAAAGAGGCTACCACCGCCCAAGACGCTAGATCTCAGCTGAATGCAACAACCTTTGATTGTGCCTTTTTGGATTATCAGCTGCCCGACTGCGATGGTCTGACGCTCATTCAGCAGCTGCGGGATAGCGGTGTTGACATCCCTTTAATTGCGCTAACTGGGCAAGGTGATGAAGAAACCGCCGTAAACCTAATGAAGGCAGGCGTGTCGGACTACTTATTAAAGTCCAAGCTGTCTAGTGAGGCGCTGATGCGGGCCGTTCAAGGGGCTATCCGCGTCTACAAGGCCGAAAAACGGGCTGACTTGGCCCGTCGGCGTTTACAGCAGACCAATCAGCTATTGAAACAGCGCAACCAAGAACTTCAGCAGCAGCGGCAGCGCATTCAGATACAAAACATGAAGTTGGTTGAAGCATCGCGGCTCAAGTCCGAATTTCTGGCGACGATGTCCCATGAGTTGCGAACGCCACTGAACGCTATTATTGGGTTTTCTCAAATTCTCAAGCGTCAGCTCAGGGACAGTACCACCGTTCGCCAGCAGGATATGTTGGATCGCGTCCTTGTAAACGGTCAAAACCTGTTAGAGCTGATCAGCGACATCTTAGATTTCTCTAAAATTGAAGCGGGGCGGCTGACGTTAACTGTAGCCCCCCTTGACCTAAAATCACTGGTTGCGGCAACGGTCGATTCGCTACGGTCCTTAGCCGAGCAAAAGACCATTGGTCTTGATGTGGGCCTATCCCTTGAGAACCCCATGATCGTTAACGACAGTAACCGCCTTCGGCAGATCTTGATAAATCTGTTGTCCAACGCTATTAAGTTTACTGAGACAGGCACAGTGCAGGTCGCTGCTCGCGAGTCTGAATCAGGCCAAGTCGAACTAATTGTTGAAGATACCGGCATCGGCATTGCTGCGGATGAACTGTCACACATTTTTGATGCCTTTCACCAGGCAGATCAGTCTATTTCACGGCAACACCAGGGAACCGGTTTGGGGCTGGCTATCACGCAGCTTTTAGTTGACATGATGCAAGGCTCAATCACTGTTGAAAGCAAAGTAGGTAGCGGTAGTCGATTTTGTATCACCCTGCCCCGCGAGGTCTGTGAAGAGGCGAGTTCTGTCGGATCTGTTTCAACCGTTGCGACCGGTGTGGAGGACACTACTCCATCCTTGTTGGGTGGAACTAGTCAGACGCTGTACTCAACGGAGTCGGCTTCCGGTAGCGACCTCACCTGCCGTTAATCTACAGTGCGTTGAGTTGCGCATCCTACTTAGCTTTGGGCAACGCTGCTGGCCTGTAAGGAGCCACGCCAATATTCCCTGATCTGGATCAAGTTCAATCTAGGTTAAGTGGTGAAACCTACTGATGAACGCTCTGATGAACGCTCTTGTGCAGACTTCTATTGAGGATATCGGTCTATTGAAGTTGACATAAATCAATCCTTGATTGATGTCAATTCTCCCTAAGGTCAGAGTGTTTGACTATGGAAAGTTTGCTAGATTCATAGTGTTCTCCTGCTATAAAAATGTCCAATTAAAACAGACTGGAATCAGGTAAATTAAAATACCGAACGATTCTATTCACTTATTAGCTACAAGCTTCACAGACACAGGCGCAACTACACGATTAACCCGTATCCAGAATGCCGTCATGGTTATTCGAGCGGCTTAAGAGCTTAGTTCTAACGTATGCAGGTCAAGTTGCTGATTAACTGATGAACTCCTACAACACAGCCCAAATCCTCGCAGTTGACGATACCCCAGACAACTTATTTCTGCTAGAGACGGTTTTGAGCGAGGTCGATAGCTATCAGCTCAGATTAGCTGAAAGTGGTGAGGCCGCCCTTGAAGCCGTTGCCGACTCCCCGCCAGACATCATTTTGCTCGACGTAATGATGCCGGGGCTCGACGGGTATGAGGTTGCAAAGACCATTCGCAGTCAGCCAGAGCTTCCTTACATCCCAATTTTGCTGCTAACGGCCCACGAGCAGTCTAGCTTGGTAACAGGGTTAGACGCTGGCGCTGATGACTTTTTACGAAAGCCCTTCGACGTTGATGAACTCCTTGCCCGTGTGCGCTCAATGGTGCGCCTAAAGCACAGCATTGATGCGCATCGCTACATGATCCAGCAGCGTGATGACTTTGTCGCTCGCCTGACACACGATCTGCGAACTCCGCTTGTTGCCGCCAATCGAGTGCTAGACCTATGTTTGCATGGTACGTTTGGCCCCATTGCAGAAGATGCTAAGTCGGCTTTAGAACAAGTCGTCACTAATAACAGCAATCTGCTAGCGATGGCTAACACGCTGTTAGAGGTCTATCGGCATGATGCGGGACAAAAGCTGTTTCGGCCTACCATGGTGTCGCTAGAAGCCCTTGCAGAGGATGTCGTGCAGGAGCTAAATCCGCTAGCGTCAGAAAAGAACCTTGAGCTGTCTCTCGATGTTAAGCCTAACCCGACCCTCAACGGTGGAGGTCAGTCAAATGGCGATAAGTCTGACGATGCGGTGGGCGATCGCTATCAAGTCAAGGGGGACAGTCTAGAGCTACGACGGTTAATCACCAATTTGGTTGGCAATGCCATTAAGTTCACTGATCGTGGATCTGTTGAGCTATCTCTCTACAGCCACGGCGACATGACTTATCTTTCTATTGAAGATACTGGACCTGGTATTTCTAGGGCGGATCAGGAGGAGATATTCGACTGGTTTCGCCAGGGGACTCACATGCGAGCGGGTAGTGGGCTAGGGTTACACCTCTCCCAGCGAATTGCCCAGACTCATGGGGGTAATATTTCACTTGATTCTCGTCTAGGTCAAGGCAGCACGTTTACGCTGAGCTTGCCGTCATTAAAAGAGTAGAGAACGACGCTCAGTATGGGAGAACTAACTGCATCACGCCTATTGGCAGCGGATGACATAAACACAATTCCTGTCTATCAAGCAGGAGATAATCTACCCTGAGAAGGTGTTGTATGGGATGAGCTTGTTTGATGATTGGGCTGTGACCAACCGATCATAGCGACCCGCCCTCAAGAGGTAAATCATGCCAGCTCAAACTTCTCAGGACAAGGAGTTTCGTCCCAAACCAAACGAAATTTCTGGAGAACAGCTGGACTATCCAGCTAGCCAAGCTGATATGAAGATTCAGCCTGACTCTGATCTGTCCAACTATTCACCTGCCAACAAGCTACTGGACAAAGTTGCGCTAGTTACTGGAGGCGATTCTGGCATTGGTCGGGCTGTGGCAATCGCTTACGCCATGGAAGGTGCAGATGTCGCCATTATTTATCTGCACAATGACAGTGACGCTAAAACGACTCAGCAGATGGTCGAAGAGAAAGGCCGTCGCTGTCTGACCATCAAAGCCGATGTCCGTGATGCGGCCGCTTGTCAACAAGCCGTGCAAGAAACGGTTTCAGCATTGGGCAAGCTAAATATTTTGGTTAATAATTCCGCGTACCAAATGGTGCAGGAAACCTTCGAAGATATTACCGAGGAGCAGTTTCGCCGCACCATAGAAACAAACGTGTTTGGCTATTTTTATATGGTAAAGGCGGCAGTGTCCCACTTACAGGAAGGGGATACCATCGTCAACACAGGCAGTATCGTGGGCAAAATTGGTAAGCCCTTTTTGATTGATTATGCTGCTAGTAAAGGCGCTATTCATTCGATGACAAAAGCACTAGCACTTAACCTGGCTGAGCGGAAAATTCGCGTGAATGCTGTGGTCCCTGGACCGGTATGGACACCTAATATTCCTGCAACGATGCCTGCCAAAATGGTAGAGGGCTTTGATACAGATGGTGCCCTGAATCGCGCTGCGCAGCCCGAAGAACTTGCGCCCGCCTACGTTTACTTTGCTAGTCAGGACAGCAGTTTTGTCACGGGTGCCTTGTTAGACGTGACGGGTGGTCAGCTTTCTAGCTAGCCTAAAGTGTTATTCCTAATACCTAATCTCTCTCTTGCAGCGGAAGAGAATGCAAGCCTGACGCCGCACAATGTGAAGTGTAAATAAAACACATAAGGAGCGTAACTAACGATGGTTGCTAGCCCTATCTCATCTTCTGGTTCATCGATCGAAAATGTCATGACGGCGTTTGAACAGCTCACGGTAGACGAGCAGCTGGGTCTGCTATGGGTCGTCTATGACAACATGGGGGGACAAATTACCCCTGCTGCACCCGGTGCTGCTGATGAGCAGTTCACTCAGAATCTGCTAGACCGTGTAATTGCAATGGAGCCTGATAGCCAACTCGCTTTCATGCGTGACCTGATCCGGCGTACAGATACTGAATCAACCCGCGAATACAGCAGCTTTACTAATGACAATAAACTTGTCTTTTGGTATCGTCTGGCTGACCTAATGCGGTCAGGAGAGGTAATCCAGATGCCAGAGGGCTACCAGCTTCCTACTAATGCTGCTACCGTTTTCAACAGCATAACCAGCCTATCGTTCAACGAGCAGATTACTGTTCTGCGTCAGGCCGTTGTTGATATGGGGCCTCGCTCGTAACTAACGTCACAGTGAAAACCGCCACCAGGTATAGTCTTTGGCTAATCCAGTCGATACCTGGTGAGGCTTGCCTTTGACGCCAAACGGTTAATCCTAAAGCTTGCTAGAGCAGCACAACAGATGTGCTGCGTACAATATCTCTAAAAGCTATGACAAATCCTGCACCGCATACGGTGTCGCCAGTTCAGCCTTTGCAGGTGAGAGACTGGGTGATACCTTATTTTGAGGCGTTCAACCGTCACGATTTTGACTCGGTTGCAACGCTGTTTAGTGAGAATGGGGCAATTGTGCCACCCTTTGAATCTGCTGTTGTGGGTAGAGACAGCATCGTTAGCTATCTCCAGCAGGAAGCGAGCCATATGATTCTCAAACCTGCAACCTATCATCTCACGGAGCCCTCCATTGAAGGAACTTTAGCTCGTGTCGTGGTTGAAGGGCGTGCCCAAACATCAGCTTTTCAAGTTGCTGTGCAGTGGCAGTTTGATTTTGCTGCTGAAGGAAAAATTCAGCGTTTGCAAATCCAGTTACTGGCTTCGCTGAAGGCACTGCTAAACCTTCGGTCGTGAGTTTTGCATAGAACCTAGAAAATTAGGACAAAAAAGGGATGCTATCTGTGGGCATCCCTTTTTTGTCTAGCCTGTTGGGTGCTGATACTGATCAGCACTTGTAATTGTTGAGTTGGTTACTGAGTGAAGATAGGCAGGCCACCAAATATAATATAAATGATGGTCCCAGTCAGAATCCCGTAACAGCAAGATAGAAAGGCGTTGAAAGAGCGAGGGCCATATCTCCAGATTGTTGCGGCTAGCGTGATTGAAAATAGCAGTTCACCTAAAGGAAACTCTAGGCTATACAGCCTTGCCGTAAAGGCTAGGAGAAAAATGCTCCAGAGTGTGAAAATGAAGAACAGGTTAAACACTGGCATCCGTCGCCGCATCTGGAAGAAGTTCGTGAACCTGCCGATATAGGTAATAACGGTGAATGGCAGTACGGTAGCCGCGATGCTGCGCAGTCCCAGGCCCATACCAATGTTAAACGAAACAAGAATCAGCGCTAGCATGTAGGCCAGCAATATTAGGAGCGCGATCGCAACTACGGCGGCATGAACGCCTAGCATAATCCTCCGAGACTGCTTTGTACGACGCAAACGATCGGTAGAATCCATTGACCATCCCCATTCTTTGACCCCATCCTACGGAAGAATTATTAGATTCTAAGTCTACCTATAGTGAGATTATCTGTAACCGCTGGTAGCAAATTGCACGCTAGAGGCCAGTGCTTCGGCACACAGTTATTGAATAATGCTGTACAGAAAAACCTCTTCCCTCTGCGGGATTAAAAGATTTATAAACTTAGCTATCTTTCATAAGAAGAAACCGGTCTGTCAGCGAAGCTCACGGACTTGTTTCTTCCGTGGGCTCTGCTGAGGTTGATGGAAGCTATATCCTATCAATCTCACCGGGGCTTATGGTCTCGGCGCTACTTTAGGCTTGAAGGCACTTCACTCCAGAGAGGATCTGTACTATGTCTACCTCAATGTCTGCATCCATTCCTTCACTAGCGCAGATGACTGCCCATCTGTTGATGCCCTGTTTGCCTATTATCTTGTCAGATAAAAGCAATCCTGTGATGCATGATCCGATGTTGGTGCAGCAGCCCGTCGTGATGATATCGGAAATGCAGCTACAGGTTGGTAAGACGCTTTGGGATGCCCTGTGGCCAGACATTGCCAAAGATTTTGAGACATTAACGGCTGTGCGTAAAGCTGCTCATTCACCAGAAAGTCCGCTCTGGCGTTCAGCTTTTGAGCAGGGACTAATTTCGATTCTTTCTAAAAACGAGGCGTTGGCTGAATCGGTGACGCATATTGTTCAAGGAACGCCGTAGTAGTGACGAAGCCAAAGCAACTATGCAGCCTGTGGAGATACTCAAAAGGCTTTCTCTAAGAAAATAGGCGCTGGTGCTAACCTGCACCAGCGCCTGCGATCTATCTCTAGACAAGGCACTTAGTCAAAGACATCTTTGATGGACTCGATGAAGCCAGCCGCCGCATCATCTGCTGATTCGGCAGCATCCTCAATGGCACCCTGAGTTCTACCAATGTCGCGGTTAACTTTTCCCTTCAGCTGATCGGTGGCACCGTCAACTTGGCCGGTAACCTCACCGACATTGCGCTTGACTGTGCCGATGTCCTGCTGAACCTTGCCCTGAATCTTATCGCTAGTTCCAGCACCCAGCTTATCGTCTAGCTCTGTCGCAGCTCTGGACATAACTACGTCAGCCGCTTCGTTGGGCATCGCGATCGCGGCGGGAACTGCGCTGGCAACCGTGATAACGAGCAGTGCAGCACAGAGAAGTGTCTTGGCGGTATTTTTCAAAAATTGACCCAAGTAATCAGATGAAAAAAATCTCATAGCGTTCCTTGCATAACAGCAGTGCGTTTATATGTACTCTTTTTCCTTGCGCTTTTACATCTGCCCTGTGACAGATTATTTTGGACTTCGGCTGTTCTGGAGGCGATGCAAAATTATGCCCTGGGGAGCATGTTGTTGTTTATCCCTTAAGAGAATATAAATGTGTGATATCTGCTAAGAGCATTCGAGCTAGCAGATTTTCATGCAGCAGATATTGACGCATCCATTGAGGTAGCAGGCTGTACTAGCTTTATAAGGTTAAACCTCCAATGCGGTGAGCCTGTGAATGGATTTGGGTGCTCTGGTTTGGTGCGCTCATCGTCGGCTGTAACTCAGATTGATTGGCTTACAGCAGTTGATCTACAAGCAAAGTAAGGATTCAAATGACATCCGCTCAATCTCAAAAAACGGTTGGACAATTAGAACGAGAGCTATCGCAAAAGTTGCAGGCTCTTTACAAGTCGCTGCTGGGACAGCGACCTAGCAAGGCAACCTGTCAGCTCTTTGACTCCAAGTTGGCAATCGTGTTGGAGGATTCCATCACGCAACCAGAGCAGTTACTGGCTGATGAAGGGCAACAGGACTTAGCCGAACGCGTTCGTGATGACCTAGATCAGGCGATACGTCCGCAAATTAAGCAGCTTGTTGAAGAGGTTTTGCAGGTTGAGGTGCTAGATATGCTTAGCGATGCAACCCTCGAAACAGGTCGCACAGGTATTATCGTTGTTCTGGCAGATTCGCCCACCGTGCGTAACCCAGAATCGATTCCTAAGCACAAGCGAAGCTAAGGCATCAGTTGTTGATCGGCTTCGTTCAAGATACCAAGTTCTAACCGTAGGTATGAATGAAGTCTACCTGATGACGCTTGGGTTGCTCAGTACCAAAACGATAAACATGTATATACGGCTTGGGTAACTATTGCTCAAGCCTGTAGCATAGTTATTCTCGATCAAGCGAAGTGCTTCGTAACCCACGATCTGGTTCAATCTTTTCGTGGGTTGCCATGAGTAGTGAGAGCTTTAGATCTGTCTGTGGTTTAGCATGAGTGACTCACCGATTGTTGATTTGTCTTTTTTAGAGGGGCGACTTGAGGAGGCCCTTGCATCTTTGACGTTTCAACTGATAGGGCATCGACCCAGTTCGGTTCAGTGCCGTTTTGTTGGATCCGATATTGTGATACTGCTTAACGGAATTAAGACATTGCCAGAGCAGCAGCTGATCTGGATTGGAAGAGAGTCTCTGGCTGCGGAGTTTCGTGAGAGTTTGCACGCCATTCTTCGCAGGCAGATCTGCTGTGTGGTGGAAGCTGCTGCTGCTGTGAGCGTTATAAATGTTGTAACGCCAAGACAGCTCGAACTCAATATGCTCGGGTTTATCGTATCAACGCGGCCACTGGAAACTGGCTGAGTAGAGGTTAGCAAGAGGAGTAAAGTGCACGATATGCCCCAGTCTTGCTCCGGGCAAGATTGCTACAGGTCCTGGTCTAGCGTAGATACTTCGCAACCATTGCCTCCAAACGATCAAGCATGAAGGGCTTGATTAGGTAATCTGAAAATCCTGCCTTCATGCATTGCTGGATGTCGCTTGGTCTAGCCAGGGCTGTCACTGCAATGATGGGGACGCGGCGCATGGGTTTGATCTGTCGTAGCTGTTGTATGACAGCGATTCCATTGATATCAGGCAGTAATATGTCTAGGAGAATTAGCCTTGGTTTGTGCTGTATGGCTAAGGTTAGTGCTTCTTGACCTGTGCGCCCCAGTACAGGGTCGTGCCCCAGTGATTCCATGACATAACCCAGTACCATTAGGCTATCGTCGTCGTCGTCGATAGCAAGGATCGACGATTGCCGAGCGGCTAATGTCGATGAGCCAGCCGTATGAGCTGAATTTGAAGTATGCATTATTTGTAGCCTGTCGCCTTTAGCGGGTGGGTTGCGGGGGAGCCGACAAAAGGCGATTCACCAAACGAATGCAGGTTCAGTAAGCTGGCTTGTGTTTAAGTGCGGTAAGGCTGATACAGCTCAAAATTGAGGTGTAGTCACCCTAGCGAATCAGAATGCAATGGGCACTTAAGCTATTAGCATTTGGGTACAGAATAACATGCCTCTTTGGATATGGCACTGTAGTGAAGCTAACGGTATGCGATCGCACCTATCTGTGCAACAGGCGTTTATCTGATGGGAACCCCAACCGGGTAAAGACGAGCCCTAAATACCCGTCGTTGTGGTAACAGTGGATTGTCAACGCGAAATGCTACACCGTTCTCCTTTTACATAGCAGATATTGTCGCTTGAAGTGTTACACGAACGTTGTAAGCCACATGTCTACTCATGGCCCTATCCGTAAACCGGAAGAGTTGCCTTTAAGCCCTACGATTGATTCTAGAAAAATTGTTGCACGTTACGCTAAAAAGTGTGCAAGACCGCTAGTTCTGGACCTATTAAAGCGTTCTCTGAACGATTGGTAGGCGGGGCCGTTGGCCTACGATAGCGGCCTTAGCATGCTACCAGAAGGCAATGCGGCGGAGAGGCAAGTCCAAATGTGGCTCGAGTTCCACACACTGCTCCATTAGCATACCGACTATCAAGAATAGATTTTAGAGGCTTTTATGACCATTCAGTTAAAGGAAGACGTCGCGTACATTCTCCTTAAGAAAATTCGTGAAAGAGAACTGTCTTCCGACAGCGAAGCGCTGAAGCTTTCCGAAACTGACTTTGTCGGTCGAGGCACGAACCGGACTGAGATTATTGCTCATATTGACTACCTCAATCAAAAGGGGTATGTCAATGCTGATTTTTCGGGAGATGCCTACGCTGATGAGGGGCCCAACCCCCTACCTGATGCGATTTCCATCAACTCTGTGGAAATGACAGAGGAAGGTCGAGAGCTATTTGAGCAGATGCAGGAGAACCCTCCTGAAGCCCTTCGGGAAGGGCCTAGTACACCGATCGCGACTAAGGATATGGCCTTTCTGAAGAAGGTTGTGCTAAAGGGTCACCTTGCTGATGTGTACGATGCACGGGACCTGACTGAGCTAGTTTTCCGGACAATGCGCGATTTGATGACGTCCGATGCAGTTGAGCACGTTGCTGATGATTTAGCCGGGCATAAGGCCTCCGACTCCGATGAGAAGGCCTTGAGAACTGACCTAGCGTACCTGTGGCAAGACACCAACCCGCTGGTTCATTTTCTGAGCGAACTGCGTCCACCGCTAAAATTTAGTGCTGATACCTTTTTGTTTAGAATTGAACAGGAAGGTAGTTTGCCCCGCAGTACAGGGCCAAAGACAGTTACCAAAGCCGTTTTCTCTGCCACTAAAGATGAGCTTTCGGCAGAACGGATCGAAGAGATTGCTGGTTTCCTCCCTGGAGAGATTCAAGCATTGTGGAAAGAAGCTTAATTATGAGTTGGCGATAGTAGCATTTATCTAGAGCTACTCTCTTGTAAACATCATTAGGTATGAATGCCTGATTGGTCGCTGGTGGATAAGTCTTATCCACCAGCCTTTTTGGTGCGCTAAGAGCTGGTTGTGGCAACGGTTTGACACAATCTATAAACAGCTCAGACTATATCGGAGCTTTCAGACTCATTAAGACAAGACTGCGACAGCCTATAGTTCTGCGCTTAGTGGGATCGTCGTGCTCAGTGTGTTAGCCTATGTGGCGCTATATGGCGCTATATGGCGCTAGCTATGCAATCAAAAAACTAGGCCTTGGAGACAAATACCCCAAGGCCTGCAATTGCGATAATGGTGAAGACTGTTGTCTGATGCTTGAACGGTTATGCTTTGCGACCTTCAACAGGACCGCTGCACTGCTTCCATGCCTTTAGTCCGCCTTCAATTACTGCAACGCGCTCAAACCCTGCCGTTGCCAGCTGCGTAGCTGCACCTGCTGCCGATTCGTCGCTGTCGCCATAGATATAGATGTCTCGGTTCTTTTCTAAGGACTCAGGAGCCCGTTGCGTCAGCGTTTCAACAGACATCGGGATAGCGCCGGTAATTCGCTCATCGTTGAACGCTTCTCTAGAGCGGATGTCGATGATAGTCAATGCCGGCTCACCCCAGTCGAGGCGGGCTTTCAAATCATCCGCTGATGTAACATGATCAAACGTTCCGGGAACGGGGGTGACTTCTGCTGCAATTTCTTGCGTTGCCTTTACGGCATCCACTACACCAGTCATTCTTGACCTCCTTAAAATTTTCGAGTATTAACTAACGCCTTTAAGCTAAATCAAAGTGGAACAGCCATTCCTCTTTCTACAGGGAGAGGTTAGGCTTTGTCCGAGGTGAGTTCCTAATCTAGCGTCTGAGCTGAGTCGGGATTCAGCTCCCAGCGGGACTCGTCACGCTCATCTAGCGTTTCTTTAATAGCGACAGGTTCTCCTGCCTTCGGTTCAATACCGGCCTGATTGCCGAGGGCATCAACGGTATCTTGTTCAGGGTTGGGTTCTGTGTTACCTGCGAAGGCACTTTTGCCGTCTACTGCTTGCTGCTTGGACAGGTTGTCAGTGTTTTCCATAATGCTCTGTGTTAATTAACCGTACTGCTTAGCTATGGTATGAAACCAGACTGTTAAGAGCGTCTCCGTAAAGATAGAAATTAGTCCCATAGGCGTATGATTCTGCCTTGAGTTGGACAACTTTTGCAGTGGTGAACGCTATATTGTGACCCATAATGCAGGCAGGATAGCCAATTTCTATATAGGATTGGCTGACCAGCAGTCGGGTTTAGAAATCGCTTGGAATACTATTCTAGGAAAGGGTATGCGGGGAATTAAAGGTAAGCGTGTACTGGTAACTGGTGGTAGTTCTGGTATCGGTCAGGCTATTGCTATTCGGTTTGCAGAAGAAGGAGCCGACGTGGCGATCAATTATTATTCTGATCGGTCGGATGCGCTTGAGACCGAAGATTCAATCAAGGCAGCCTGCCAAAAGATGGACGGATGTGGCATAAGAACGCTAATCATACAGGCTGATGTTTCTAAAGAGGCCGATGTTGACCGAATGTACCAAGAGCTGTTCGACGGTTTCGGCGGTATCGATATTCTGATCAACAATGCTGGTATGCAGGTCGAAGGCCCTTCCCACGAGATTGATATCAGCGACATTGACCGGATGATTGCGATTAACTTACGTGGGGCCTATCTATGTGCCCGTAAGGCAATTCAATATTTTCTGAAAAATGACCAAGCTGGCGTTATTCTCAATAACTCTAGTGTTCATGAGATTATTCCACGTCCGCAGTACGTGGGGTATGCCATGAGTAAAGGTGGCATGGAGAACATGACGCGTACGCTGGCGTTGGAGTATGCCGAACATGGGATCCGAGTGAATTCAATTGGCCCGGGCGCTACGGCAACGCCCATCAACGACTGGGCCACTGACCCCACAGCAAAGGCTGAACTGGCGTCTCACATTCCGCTTCGCAGGGTAGGAACACCTGAAGAGATGGCCGCAGTTGCCGTATTCCTATCGTCGGAAGACGCATCCTACATCACGGGGCAAACGCTGTTTATCGATGGCGGGTTAACGCTGTTCCCTTCTTTCCAATCTCCCTGGACGTAATACTTAGGTCTCTCCATGCCCTCCTCTGAAAAGAAATTTCTGACCCGCTTGTACGAAGCGTACGGTCGCTATATGTTATGTACTACCTTAGGCAGTATGTTGCTACTCTTGTGTTTAGACTGGCAGGCGGAAAAGTCTTTTTTGGTAGCTGCAGGACTGGGAATGTTGCTTGAGCTAGCTTTAGACAAGGGTTTGGCTTCAAAGCGTAGCCGCTTGCCTGAGCAGATAGAGGCAGACTTCCAGCAGGTGCCTGTGTCTGAGCCGATGCCCGCCGAGCTCAAGATCCCCGCGCGGTTCAAACGGTGAACTCAATCACCCATAGTGGTCTACAACAGATTATTAGTAGGTAAGAGGCAGGATGGTCCTGATTTCTGTCTTCTGCCTCTTGATAACCAATTGACGTCTCCTGAGCTGGAATCTTTGATGGAGACTGTAGGTTCTACTCTTGTCCCATCTAGTGTAGGAGCCTCAGAAGGCGTGGTGAACTTCTACTGGAATAACGCGCACGTTTAAGTCTACAGGGCGGTTCAGCTCATTTTCCAAGAATTCGTGGACAAGGCTGACCTGTCTTTCTGTGATGGAGTCTGGAAGCGCTGCTACTTCTAGGAAGACAACAAGTTGTTGCTTTTCAGAATCTACGGTGAGCCGACGAATGTCGGTGTTGCTGAAGGTGACGGTTTTGCGGCGAATGAGGTGACTGACGAGGCTGCGGGCTTTTGCTTCAAAAATCAGCTCCCGCAGAGAAAACCCCAGAGGGATCGATAAGGCCCCGAGCGTAATAGCTGCAATGAGTAACCCTCCTTTCGCTCGGGTTAGCGAACCATATTCTTGCCAGACGAATAGTAGAACACCGCTAAAGATAATACCCACTAAGTTGGTTGCAAACAGTAGCGAGGAGCCCACGGCAATGGGCTGAGAGGGCAAGGCTAGACCAATGCCGATAACGCTGAGGGGAGGGACTAACGCAACTGCGATCGCAACACCGGGGAGTGCGTCAGCAACGCCGCGTCGCGTTTTTGCGAAGGAGCCTGCGGCTCCAGCCGCTAGGGCAATGATGAGGTCAATCAGTGTGGGTTGAGTTCGCGAAGTAATCTCAGGATTGAGACTGTTGAGGTCTAAAATTATTGTCAACAAGTAGGCTGTGGCAACGGTCAAGATACAGCCCAGCGTCAATGAAACTGCTGAACGCTTTAGCAGTCTACGGTTACCAATAGAAAAAGCAAAGGCAATGCTGGTAATCGGCCCCATCAGCGGGGCCACAATCATGGCTCCAATAATGGTGGCTGTGCTTCCTGCAAGTAACCCCAGGGCAGAGATGACCCCAGATAGAAACAGCATAATGAAGTAATTTGACGAAGGCTCTGCGCTACGCCACAGGCTGCGGTTTAGCGCTGTCAATGACACTGGTTTACCACCTAACCAGGTCCAATCGCCGCTGTTGATTCTGAAGAGCGCCATCCAGCGGCGGTATAGCCGAATGATAGGCGTATGGATTTTACTAGGTAAGTAATATCGGGTGAGTGCGAGGAAGCTACGCCTACGTTCGAACGATTTCTTTGGGCGTTTCCTTTCTATGGGTCTATTTTCTCTCATATGTGGCCCTGCAAAAACCAGTGTGTCGTTGAGTAAGTTAGGCAAGGGGGCGCGATCGCGGCCCGATGACTGGTAATCAGTGAAGTACGAAAAGTTCGAATGCTATACCAAGGAGGCCGACCGTATTGCAGGTACTGCATACCAACAAAATAGTATAGGCAGTTGCTAAAGCCCAAGCATCTGTCTTCAGATAGATGCTGTGGATAGATGATCTCTTTGTTATAGTGCTTCGGTCTAGACACAGCAGGATAGATGAGAACTGTTTTTATGAATATGGGATTCTGGCTGTGGAAACTCTCTCTTTCGATATAAGCAACAGAATAGTGTTGGCGATAAATTTAATATGCAAACCTTAAGAGGAACAACTATTATGAGCATGGAAGATAGAGCAAAGGCAACGGCTAAAAATGTCGAAGGCAAGGTAAAAGAAACGGTTGGCGATATCACTGGCGATAAGAAGACTGAAGCTGAAGGTCAGGCTCAGCAGGTTGAGGCTTCTGCTCAGCACGCTAAAGAGGATATCAAAGACAATATCAAAAAGGCGGTTGACTAATTGATAAGAGAGACAGCTGTAGGCCAGAAGTTTATAAGCCATAGCTGTATCCTTCTCTAATTTGCAACGTAAACTTTAAAGGGCTGCTCAGCAGCCCTTTTTTATCCTCTTTAGGCAGTACACGTCACTGATGTGTGAGACAAGTCTAGGTGTAAGTGTCGCGTCCATAACACCGCTATGGAGCCAGATAGTACAAAAAAGACCTGGCTAGCCGCTGTGAGTGCAGATTGCCAGGTCTAACTTTTGCCAAGTTCTGTAGCGATCGCTATTGTCGTGCGATATTGCTTGAACTATTTTTCGATCTCAGGAACGATATCTGGACGCTCTTTACCTTCCCAACCAGCGGGGCGCTTAGAGTTGTACCATGCAATGGAGCCGATGCCAACCGCTGCCAGAAACCCGACAACCAGGACTAGACCCAGTGATATGGAATAGGGAGCTGCCTCTGCTGCTTGAAGTAACAACATCATTATTGTCCTCAATTGTGACTTGAAATGTTATGCCTAATAGACTAATAGAATTTACACTACGCTCGCATCTGTCAGACGGGATAGATTACTCAGCCTAGAAGCTGCCCAATTCAGCAGTTGCCAAACCCGGACGGAATGGATGCTGAGACAGCAGAGCGCAGCGTTGTTCTAGCGAAGCTGACTGGGCTGTGTTTTGCAGGGAGCTGTAGCACTGTCTGGCCAAAGGATGATAGCTGTGTGGTAGACGCTATTCGCGCAGCGGCGCAGCAGCTCGGTAACCGTCCAGCAACCTGCCGAAAGTACTACGTTCATCCTAGAGTTTTGGACGCTTACCAAGATGGATGGCTCTATGAAGCGCTTGCAACAGCTGCCCCGGCACAGTCCTCACAGCTGTCTGCAAGTATTGAGCAATACCTATCAGCGGACGAACAGAACGCGCTCATTATTCTGCAAACTGACAGACAAGTTGTGAACAGGCCGGTCAGCCAGACGGCACTATGTGCGGCCTAGGTCAACGTGCACCGCTCCCAGCGGATGGATGGTGCTCAGCGCTACAAAATCTTAACCTACTGCGCTTCTGACACGTTCCTGGCCGATACTACTCCTGTTAGCTGGGCGTTAGAGGCTGCGGTAATGGGAGTAAGCGCTGATACCCGTATTTGGGTATCAAAAAGACGACATCACCTGATGTTCTGGCTCTTAGGTATAGTGCTGTCGCTGTTGTTTTGCCTGTCGCCTGTTGCCTGGTCACAGCCCGAGGTAGAACCTGACCAGCCGGTTGAGCCTGCTGCGGTTGTGCTTAGCGGCGAAGAGCTATTTCTGATTCAGAACAGCGTTGGTGCCTTCAGCCCCCAAGATAGAGCCGAGGCCATTACTAACCGACTGGTCGAGACCGCTGAAGATGCGTCCATCTCGGCAGCAGACATCAGGGTGACGGGTAGAGACGCGACGCTGAGCGTCGTTGCCAATCGGCGCGTTTTGGTCACAATTACGCCTCAAGATGCCCTCATGGCTGACCAGCCCCAGAGCATTTTGGCTCAAAACTATCGGGATACTATCCGCAACGCCGTTGTCCAGTACAGAGAAGAACGAACGGGGGCTTACCTACGCCAGGGTGCGATCAACACAGCCTGGGCAACAGGTGCTTTTATCCTGACGCTGCTGGCGATTCGCTTTGTCTACCCCCGCATCATCTCAAGAATCCGACGGTGGCGACAGCGCCGAATTCAGTCGTTGCGCATCCGTAACGTAGAGCTGATTGCGGCAGAACGCCTGACTCAAATCTTGTTTGTCATTGCCAAAGCAGTACAGACGCTGCTGTATCTGGGCGCATTATATATTTACATTCCCCTTGTACTCAGCTTTTTCCCCTGGACAAAAGCCATCGGGCGAGGCGTACTGCGTCAGATTCATTGGGGACTGTCCAGCGTGTGGCAGGCCTTTGTTGACTATTTGCCCAACCTATTTTCGATTGTTTTCGTTGCCGTCGTTACCTACATTTTGCTGCGATTCTTGCGGCAGTTTTTTGCAGCAATTGATAGTCAGACGATTACGATTGAGGGTTTTTATCCGGACTGGGCTAGACCCACGTTTAGACTGCTCGTCATTTTGATCGTCAGTCTATCGGCGGTCATTGCCTTCCCCTATTTGCCAGGGTTTGGCTCGCCTGCCTTTCAGGGCATTTCGATCTTTCTGGGTGTTTTGTTTTCCCTGGGGTCAACGGCCGTTGTATCGAATATTGTGGCTGGAATTATTCTGATCTATACCCGCTCTTTTCAGACCGGCAACCGGGTCAAGATTGGTGAAACCGTTGGCGATATTGTTGATAAAACGCTACTGGTTACACGAATTCGTACGGTTAAGAACGTGGTTGTTACGCTGCCCAATTCTGCGGTGTTTAGCAGTAAAATTGAGAACTTCAGCGCGGGGCAGGCTGACGAGGATACCCCTCCGCTGATCCTGCATACAACGGTGACATTGGGCTACGACGTCCCTTGGCCGCAGGTTCACGAGACGCTGATTGCCGCCGCGCAAAAGACGGCCCATGTGCTGTCTGAGCCTGCTCCGTTCGTTTTACAAACCAGTCTGGACGATTTTTACGTCAGCTACGAGCTGAACACTTATACCGATCAGCCGGAACGAGCCGCTAGAATTTACTCCGAGCTTCACCAACACATCCAGGACGGCTGTAACATAGGTGGGATCGAGATTCTCTCGCCCCATTACAGAGCGGTGCGGGACGGCAATATGAGCACTATTCCCGCACCGTATCGAAGTTCAGATGATCAAAGTTCAGATTGATGTAGAGGCTCGGTCTAACCGGAACGACGTTTTGCCGTTAGGATGCGCCGTTCATGTAGGTTTGAACGTTGCGAATCGCCTGAGTGGCATAGCCATCGTCGGGTCTTTCGGCCAGTGCTCGCTCGAAGAAGTTAAGAGCCTGGGTGTAGTTGCCACGCTGGGTAGCATCGTAGCCAAGCCGCATAAACCGGTCGTAAGCGGATTCTGAACTCACTTCTGGGCTGTTGTCCAAGCCGTAGTCGCCATCTTGCAGTCCATCAATAGCATTCCAGTAGGCAACGGTGGCTTGCCGGTCGTTGGGACGCTCGTACAGAGCGCTGCGGAAGTAGGCTTGAGCAGAGGCCAAATCTTCTCTCTGGACGGCGGCATAGCCTAGTCTCATGTAACGGTCATAGGGCGTTTCCCCAACGTACACGGTATAGGTGGGCGAAACATCTGTTGGAGAATCGGCATTGACGCCGCGATTGAGGTAGGTATAGACGTTGCGCAGGGCCTGAGTGGCGTAATAGTCATTGGGACGTAGCTGCAGGGCCTGCTCAAAGTAGCTGAGCGCGGTGTCGTAATCACCTGAGTCGGTCGCATCGTAGCCTGCCTCCATAGCTCGGTCATAGGCCGCTGCGGTGCCGGTTAGTTCAACGTCCTGTAGTGCGTTGTAGACGTTCCAGTAGGCGATGGTTGCCTCGCGGTCGTTGGGGACCGCGTACAGGGCGTAGCGAAAGTAAGTGGCCGCGTCGATGTAGTTACCGTTTTGCTCGGCAGCATAGCCTAGGCGCATGTACTCGTCGTAGTCCTGTTCAGGGACGTAGGGTTCAGCGGCGGTATCGGGATTGGTGGACTGGGCTTGAACGGTTGGTTGGGCGACCAGCAGTGCTAGCGCTGTGGACAGGACTGGTACGGTAACCAGCAGCGAGGCCAGTTTGGCGGATCTACGATTCATCTGAAAGTCTTTTACAGCGTGTTTAGTTGTTCCTAAGATGTGCGATCGCAACTTAAAAGGCGCTCCCACCAGCGATAGATTTCTGCAAATTTAGATACTTTCCAAAGCCCTTCTAGACCCATCAACATCGGTAAATATCAGGAAAAATTGTTGAATAAGATCTGTCGTTGGATAGACTCTAAGTTCTTCTCTGGGTCAGAGTAACCCCTCCAGCGCAAGGTATAGCGTTGAGTAGACAAATAATATGCGTTGAATAAGGAAAACAGCTCATGGCCTTTGGTCTAGTTCGTAATGGCTTATCCCTACCGCGTCGGTTGACGGGTGGGGTACTATTGGCGGCCTGCTTGGGTATTGTCGCTTGCTCTGACGGAACAGATGTAAACTCTGATGTTGTTGAAGCAACACCCGACATTGAAGAGGTTGCTGAAGACGGCGATGCAACACTGGTAGGTGAGCGGACCGCCTTGCGGGGAAGCTTCGACCAAGCCGTTGACGAGTCTGCATTTGAACTGCGGGAAGAAACGCTTTTCCCAGACGACGCGGTTCTTGTTATTAACGTTAGCGGAGCGGATTATACGCTGCCGGGGGACGAGGAGACCGAACTGTGGGTTGTTGGCACCATCGTGATGTTTGAACAGGCGGCGGTGTCTGAGCAATATGACCTCGTGTTTGATTCGGAAGTGTATGACGAGTATGAAGGCCGGACGGTTATCTTGGCGGACTACATTGCTCTAGCACCTGACCCAGAAACGTTGGTAGACGATTCTGATGCGTTCTACGGCCAGCGGGTATTTGTAGACGGTGAAATTGAGCAGGTCCTCGCGCCTGACGCGTTCACTATGGACAATGAGGATGCGTTTGGTGACAAAGGGCTGCTAGTTGTGGGCGCAGCTCCAGACTTAACTGAAGAGAATCCGGTTGCCATCTCAGGCATTATGATGCCGTTTTCTATTGCAACGCTAGAGGCCGATTATGAGCTAGTCTGGGATGCTGAGCTGAAGCAAACGCTAGAGCAAAACTACGACGGTCGTCCGACGCTGGTTTCGGACGAGCTGTATCCGTTCTCAAAGTAAGCAGACCGGCCTAAGCTGCTAAGGGACGGGCTTGAAAATAGAGTACCGATTAGACTAAGAGCAGATAGTCAC
>CAWUKV010000064.1:0-24531 GCA_963923025.1 uncultured bacterium | reverse complement strand
TGGCAGGCACTACAGCCTTATTGCCCCTGGTGACAGCTTCGCTTCAATTACCCCTGATTGAAGCGAGAGTTACAGTATCTCGGCCAGGTCTCGCCAAATGCGTTCCGCAATTGCTTGGGCTAACTTTGGTGGTACTGCGTTCCCAATTAATCGCATTTGGTCTTCCAAAGTGCCATGAAACTCAAATTCATCACTAAACCCCTGTAATCTAGCGGCCTCGCGTATTGTTAGCGTCCTAGGTTCAGTTGGATGAATGAAACGACCACTACCGGCATTCTGAAACCAAGTGGTTATTGTGCGTGCCAACCCTTTCCGATGTAGTCTGCCGTATGCCTGAGAGTAATGGCTTTTAGGATGGAGTTTTTCGTCAACGTCTTTTAAGTTGCCACCTTCGGGAATCTGATTAATCAACTCCAAGAGTCGCCCTTGATGTGAGCGAGCGACATGGTTGGGGATATTGATGCCTTTCCCCCTCGATAAATCTCCGATAGCCTTTTCTATCGTGATTAGAGGAGCTACACTCTCTTCCCCGCTGAAGGTGATTGAACTTTCTTCTATTGCTCGGACAATAATAGGATCAGCGCCAAGGATACCTTCTTTGTCAGCCGATTTACAGCGAGAGTTTTCCATCCGCCGAAGACGGTAGTTGTATACAAACTGCCGGGTAAATCCGTTCGTTGGTTTGGGGAAGGAGGGCTCTATTCCTAATCGTCGATGAAAAGCTAAAACAAAAGTTCTGTGACGTGTTTGAGCAACCCCATACTGAGCTGCATTGAGCACAGCGTATTGTACGTTATACTCCGTTTCCAGCTCTTTGAGCAGCAGCTTGAACTGATGATGAAAAATGACCTGAGGAACGTTTTCCATTAGAAGGAAATCCGGCTTCAGGGCCTTTACAAAACGGACGTAGTCTCCAATCAATCTGTTGCGTTCATCGTCAGATTTTTTTAGCCCAGCTAGGCTAAAACCTTGACAAGGCGGGCCTCCTAGAACTCCAGATACTCTGCGTCCATTTGCATTTCTGATTAATCTTCTTATTTTTAGGTCTCTTACATCTTCGCAAATATACTCAGTATTTAAACTGGAGTAGTTAGCTTCAAAAGTCAGCTTTGCTATTGCATCAATGTCAGAGAGTGCAATCAGGTCGAAATGGCCTGATTGAGAAAATCCTTGAGCGAGACCACCTGCGCCTGCAAATAGTTCAACTACTCCAAGCTGCTGACTTGCAGTCCGTCTAGAGCGCCTGGTCCGTTTTTTATTTGTCGTCTGTGCAGCAAGTAAGTTTGCTGACATTTCTTTATCCTCTAAACGCGAGAGTCAAACAGCGTTTTAATAAACCGCCCGTAATCATACAAGTGGCGCTCGTCTTTCTTTCCTCAGTTATTTAGTTAATCAGTTAACTGGCTAACTAAAAAAGGGTAACCTTATGATGCCTTTTGTTCTGATACCCATTTCAGTAGGAGTTGAGTCACTAAATCTGAAAAGTCCACATCATCCCGGTCGGTTAGCAGCTTTTTCACCTCTCTATACAACTCTTTGGGAATATATGGACCCACTTGCTTATACGAGGGGTCCGAACTCTTGCTTTTTTTCTTTGGAGAGAGATTCTCTGATGGCGAATTGTTAGCCATACAGCAGCTGTAATATGGGACCTATAGGTTGAATGATACCTCTTGTCTTATTTTAGCTGATTAATCGACGATTTAGTTAACTAGTTAACTAAGCGGTTGAGCTTTAGAGCTTCTCTCTTGTTTGGTCGCAGTGTTTCGGTCCATGGTCGGGGACCGACTGTGTGGCGGCAACAGATCACTTATTGAAAAGGGGGTATCCACGCTGGCTTCTCAACGTATCAAATGTTAGGAAGCTATTCACTCTGGTCAGATCTGCCTTTCAGATACAACTCAGCGACTAGCACATGGTTCTAGGTTGACCCGGCTAGCTCAGCCAATGAGATCCAAGTCGTGAAATACCCATCTGGCTTCACGCAGTAGGCATAGCCGTTTTTGATAGCCCCAATAGGCAGTGGCCCCTCTTTAAAAGGAATATGGAGTGGGGGCTGCTTGCCTTGGTAGGTGACCTTATCACCCACGGTTAATGCTTTCCGTGCTGCTACAGTCATTCATCTTTCCCTAGCTGTTTTCGGGCCTCAGCCATGAGTACTGGGTCACCGGACTTAAGCCACTCCTGCAACCGTTGCTGTCTAGCCGAGTCTGCCCGCTTTACCTTTTGTTCCTGGCACCGCTCAACCTGCTTTTTGCCCTGGTGCTGTCGGTTTGTGATGGTGGATGACGCCCTGGCTAGCAATGCCTTCACATTGAGCGCCAGCTGCCGAGGGATGGGTGTAAAAGCTCTGTCATCACAGCCAGCTGTTTCGGTGTGATCGCAGCGTGCTCTATTAGTGTCTAGGGCGTCGACAGAATTACACAACCCCTCCCCTAGCAAGTCTGGTTGATACGACGTCTGTCCCGCTCTGGGTAAAGCGTTACACCTATCGGGGGGAATAAGCTTGTGTGACGCTGAAGGTCGGGGTGCGCCCTCAGCGCAAACCCCGACCTCAGCCGCAGATGAATCCGGGGGGTTTGGGGGGAAAGCCTTTTCTTGCTCGATTTCAAACGCTTCAGGAGCTTCGTTTGTTGTCGATACAACTTCCCGGATGATGGAGGGGTGCCATAGGTCTTTGTGCTTATACAGGGTTGTCGTGCTGATCCCTTGGGCAGCGAGCGCTTTGCATCGGTTGGTAATACCGTCTGGCAGATTGTTTCCCTGTATGAGTCGAATCACAGCAGAGGTGATTCGATCTCGGGCCGCTTGCTGTTGTTGCTGATGCCAACTTGGCTCTTCTCCGGTGGCGAGTTTATCCCGGCCATAGGGGAAGTAATGTCCTCCATTCTCAATGGACTTGGCCCAGGCTTTTGCCCGATCGCGTAGCTCTTTGATGTGCCCACAGAATTCGGTGAAGCCGGGGAGTGATCTGGCTATCCGTACAATTTCGTCTATTAATGCTTTGCCGTTGAGGGGGGACAAGGCCCCGAGGACATGGCCGAAGACATACGACCGCATGCAGATGCGACCAAGCAGCCGGTTGGTTTGCTGTTTCCCGGTCCAGCCTGGTTCGATTTCTGCATCGAGGTCGGCTAGGAACTTCTGTGCTTTGGCGCTGACCCGATAGTTTTTCCGCTTTGCCTCCCGCACAGTCTGTTCAAGGACAGCGGTGTTGATATCGTTGTGGTCGGATGTTTGGCTCCATGCTTTGACAAAGGTTAGCTGCTGGCCACTTACGGGTTGTAAGTCATCGTTCAGCAGGTAACTACCCAGCTGTAATGGGAGTCGATGGGCATTGAACAGGCTCATGGTGCCATCAGCCGCATACGGCTTTGGGTTGGGAAACACCTCTAGCCAGCCTCCCATCACTTTGAATCCAGCATTTTGCAACAGCGTGGCCGCGGCCAGGGCGATTTGATAGCTGGGAAGTGGTTCAGGGAAAGGAAAATACAGATGCAAACCCCCAGAATCGCTGCTGGTGACAGCCAGGTGGCTGACCAGTCCTAACGGCTCCAGGGCTGCGGTCAAGCGGTCTAGGGCCAAACGATCCCGATGCGGATGGTAAGGGCTGCCCGCATCCACATCCAGCATGAGATAGCGCGTTTCGGTCCCGAAACGGACGCCGTAGAGGTAGGTTGCCTGATGAATCAGGCGATCGCTAAGCGGATGTCTGGTTTCGGTGCGCCAGGATGGTTTTTGGCCGGGATCGGGGTGTGCTGAGTACAAGTAATCGAAACGATGCGGCCACAAAGTCAGGAACGGATCATCCGTTTCCTGCACAAACGTGGACCGCTGTTTTGCAGAGGCAAGAGTCATAGGTCTGGTGAGGGGTGAAGGGGCAAACCCACCAGACAGAAAGGGATTCAAGGCATCATGAACTATTGTGAATCGTTCAAAAAAATCGACAGCACAACAAGTGAAGCCCGTGCTATAGTGATACACAAGCTCTATGAACGGCTATGTGGCCTGCCAGCCTCTTAGCCCGTATCGAATCCCCCCTGGTCTGGAGAGCTACTCAAAGTAATCTAAAAAGCCTTCTAATCCCTGCCAGGATGGAAGGTTTTTTTAGTGGGTGTGTTAGGTCATAAACAGTACATTCGCACTCCGCAGAAACTCTAATGGACAATCATACGCTGTATTCACCGATCTTGTGGAGAGATCTCAAAAATCGTTAGCTGCGTTGATGTAGCTGCCTTTACAGCTTCGGGAGGGGGCCGTTCCTGTTGCTGCGCGTCGAGGGATTGCTGAAGTTCTGCGAGATTTTCCGCACCACGGGTATAGGCCAGCTGGGCGATCGTTACTAGCTGCTCTTGCTGCTCCGGGGTGAGCTGCTGCTGTTGGTCTGTGAGGGCCGCAGCCATGGCAAGCTTTGGCAGAAGCCCCTCCCCTTCAAACTCGGTGGTGTAGAGATAGTTCAGCAATCCACTCGGATTGCCTGCGGCGATCGCAGCGATTTTTTGAAGGGCTGAGAGTTGTTCGTGGGACATGGCTAGGACAGGAATAGCTGTTTTTCTTGAGCGCGGCGAGTCTCTAATCCGGGTGCAACCTGCAAGGTGGTGTGGCCGTGTGGCAACCAATAGACCCAGCGGTCAAACTGATCGGCAGCTGCCTCGATATCCCCGGCGTTGAGATAGCGCAGCAGCTTGGAGGCCCTGAGTCCCCCAGTGTTGTATTCAAAACTCACCAGCGCCGTGCGTTGGGTGGGGCTCAGCGGCACGGTGACCAGGTCTGCAACCCGTTGCGCGGCCACGGCAAGGTGGGCGGCCAGGCGCTGTTCTGCTTCAGCTGCGGTGATGGTTTCGCCTGGGCGGGACGGTGTGCCGTATCCGATCGACCAACGGGGTTGTCCGTCTGGAGCAGTGCCATCGGGATACGCTGTTAGATGGAGGCCTTCGAGGTCTTTGACTAGGTCAATAGCCTCTTGGGCTCCCTGCCCCACCTGGGGGTTATTCCCGCGCTTCCATAGCGCAAAGGCGGCGTCGAGAACCGGCTTGGTAGCGGTGCGATCTTGTCGATTGCCATCCACTGGGTCGATGACAGCATGAATGTGGTCGCCGGTGCTGTTGCCGGTGGTGCCTTGAACGCCGAGAGACTGGCCGAGCTTAACAGGAGCCTCGGCGGCAACGGCATGACTTTTGAGATGGGCTAGAAACCATCGGGTACCGTCATTGCACGTGAGCCATAGGTAATTGCCCGCCCTTGCTTGAAAGCCTGTTTCATCAATGATGCCGGGGCACGGACTTGGAATGTTGACCGCAGTATTTCGGGTGGTTGGATCAATGAGGGTAAAATCCCACGCTCCCGGTGGTGAGTCGTCATACAAATACGGCGTGGCAATCTCTAGCGGGGCAAACGGCTCAGAATTTGGGATATACGCGCCGTCAGAGGGAGGGAGGCCGTTTTTGTTGTCTTGACCACTCTCAAACAGAAACCCAATTCCTGGCAGCCCTCTGAGAGCGTTTATGCTGCCGTCCAGTTTGGTTGTGGCCCAGTCGATCGCGGCATAGCCACCGACACCAATCAGAAGGAAGAACACCACAACGCATTGCACCAGAGCTTCGAGCAGGCTGCGTTGCTGTTCATACTGTTTTGCGGCCGCTGTTTGACGGCGGCGCTGTAACTCATTCTGCTCACGGAGCGCATCGGTGAGTGCGGTGAGGGCAATTGTTGCTGCAATGCCGCCACGACTGTTAAGGGACTCCGGTGGCAGATGGGCATCAAGGACTTGGGCCGCCACGAGATTCTGTTGGCTACGGCTGCGACCTGATTTGGCAAGCCGTTGCGCAACCTGCCACTTCCAATCCAGGCCGGACTCTGGCCTAGGGCTGGGCTTCGTTTTCGACTTGCTCATTAGCCGCCTCCCAGCGTGTGTTGACGTCATTGAGCATGGCTTCTGTTTGATCCGGGAACAGAATCTTGCTGGAAAGCAAGATAATCATCAGCATCATCAGACAGGTGAGGCCGTCAACAAGGAATTTCACGGCTACTCCCCCGCGTCGTTCTCTGGCAGCGGTGCCGTTGCGGCGCGGTAAACACGGGCGAACATCACTAGGCCGTCATCAATGATCGGGCCTAGTTTGAGGTTGTCATTTTCAATCGAGGTGAAGAAAAGGGTCATGGCGCAGAACAGCACCAACAGACCGCCGCCGGACTTGAGTAGATTCCACATGGTTTGTCATCAATGAACAGTGAGTGGTGAACAGGGGCACACACTGATGTGTGTTAGCTGGCCGCAGTGTCCGTGGCGGCAATGGCCGTGCGAAACTCGCCGCTGGTGAGTTGATCCCAGTACGTAGCGAGGGCGACCCAGCGCCGGTCAGCGTTTTTGCGTTGCAGCTTGTTTTCATCAAGGAACGTTGCCAGTTCCTCTTGATACGGCAGGGCCGGGTCAGCCAGTTCGGTACGGTTTTTGATTTGTCCTTGCTCGATGGCGGTGATGATGTCTGGACATCGTTGCCAAACTTTCAACAGCCAATCGAGTCCTGGCTCGATGACCTGAGAAATTTCATGCTCCTCAAAATGCGGGATGAGTTTGCAGGCTATCTGCTCTTGCGTGAAATAGAGGGCCGGATGCAAATGGGGGTTGCCCATTGCCGCGACTTCATCCACTTCGGCTAAGACCTGTAAGTAGGTGCGTTTCTGGTCTTCTTCCAACCCCAAGACCGTTTGCAGGCGTTTGGTATGAGCAAGCTTGGGAAAGACCAACCACGGGAATGAGGCGAGATATTCGAGCGGCAGGCCGGTTTCTTGAGCCCCAATCCGCTGAATGCCGGTGACAATCATGACGCCCCGTTTCCCGGCACGGTTATAGGCGACTTTCAGCTCTTTCAGGAAGTCAATGTAATACTTATCGTCCTCCGGCATACCAGGGAAGGATTTTGCGTTGTTCAGTTCGTCAAAAATTATCAGTAAGGGCGTGGCGGCTTCCTTACCTGCTAACCGCCGTTTAAGGCGTTCCCGAATGCCGTTCAATCCGGCCAGGTCATCAAAGATATGCGTGCCTAGGGCTAAGTGCTCAGGCCAGGGCGTGCCATTCGGGTCAGTCTGATTGAACTGATACTCAGGGTCAAACACCATTACCTCTCCCTCGGGGTTGAGGATGGTGAAGCGTTCGACCAGCCGCTGAGTCACCCGTGTCTTCCCTTCACCGGGGATGCCTCCCAATACAAGGGGTTGGAAGCGTCCGGCCTGTGGATCCTTCGTCACCAGACTGTTGAAGAAATTCGGGTCCTCGGCCAGGCGCGTATAACTCTCCTGTAACTGCTTCAGCAGGGGTGTCTGGGCTGCGATCGCCGTGACAATGCGGCGGGTTTGGGTATCGACAACGCTGGGATTAAACACTTCGGTCACCGATTCCATCACCTCATTGCTATAGAGCGTGACGGCTTGATCAGGACGAATGCCTTTGCGGGCTGCACTAACAATGCCGAAGGTAGTGAGAGCAGAGCCAGCTATATACGCCGGAATAGAGCGCAGCAAAATGCCAGTCCCCAACCCGAGCAGCATCAAACTGCCTGCGGTGATTGCCCGTCGTTGTTGGTCAGCATTGAAGGGTGATGTCATAGGTTTTGACCTCTGCGCGGGGGTGGTCATGGTCGTCGGCCAGGTGCCACTGCTTAGCAAGTTCAGTGGCCTGTCTTTCAGCAGCCAGCGTCGTTAAACTGTGATAGTGGTCAGGATTGCCCGAGAACGTGCCGGTTTGAGCCGCCATAATGGCCAGCTCGCCAATCACGGCTTGCTCACGACTGGCAAGAAATTTTGAGATGTCATCCGTGGCTGCCCCGACCCGCAGTAAATAACTGGCACGGGCCTCGACATAGCTGAGATATTGCGCAAGCGCTGCTTGGCACACTGACCCCGGCACTGCTTCAGCCGGATACGCCACTGGGCTGCCAACCGGGATGTCGCTGTTGGCGTCATCCTCTGCTGAGGATGGGGCTGAGTTGGGTGTTGATGTGGGTTCAACCGTTGCGGCATGGGCTGGGTTGTCGGTCGGTGTTTCTGATGTGGACAGCAGCACATCCAACAGCATCCCAAGGCCACTGACTAAAAACAGCACACAGATGAAGGTGCAGATAGGGCGAATCGATTTCATGTCCCCTGCCCTCCGTCTACCTTCAGCGTGAGCAGGGTTTGGTATCTCTCGACAACGCTCTGCCAGGCCATGAATTCGGGGTGGTCGGTCTTATCCTGCGCCACCAACCGGGCCATTTCTTCTTTGGCCAGTTCTAGAGCCAGTTCGCTGCGGCTGGGTAGAACCGGAGCTTGCGGCCGAGGCAACAGCAGTGTCACCACAACAAACATCAACAATGCGGTGACCGAGCCAAAAAACATCAGCAGATGGTAGGCCCCTGCCCCCCAGTGCAGCACACCGTACATCAGAAATGAATAGCAGTTGAAGCCGAGAAAGGCGGCCACAACCGGCAGCCAAACGCGAAAGCCTAGCCGCCGAAATCGGGTCAAAAACAGCCAAGCTGTGCCGAAGCTAATCGCACTGTTAACAACCGTGCCAGGGTGGAAAGAATCGGCTGAATTGATCAGGGTTAATCCCGCGACAGCTGCACTAAAAATGCCTCCGTACTGTGCCCATTTCCCCAAGCGCCAGTGCTGCGCTTTTGAGGAACTGGCTGGCGCTTGGGAGGATGGGGCCTGCGCTTCAGATGGCTGAAAGCCTGAGCGCTCGGGAAGCGCGGCGCTTTTTGCAGGAGATGGGTCGCTTGTGTAAGCCATCGTTTTTGACCTCACTCAGGGGCTTGCAGAAGGGGGGACAGCTGCGGATCGTGCAGCAAATTTTCAGAGACAGACGGCGTTGCTAGGGGGGTGACCAGGTTGGGCGTAATGTCTGGCTTGGCCTCATCCTGATACGAGGGGGTGGTGATTGTACTTTTCGGCATGAGATATCTCTTGGAATGAGTAGAGAACCAGTGCGACGCATGGTTTAGACGCTGGGCAAATCTGATAGGGATAATTTGGCCCCACGTGCCCTGTTTTGCACCGGCACAGCCTCAGATGGTTCAGAATGCACCGGACTGGTTTCTTGGGGGGCAGAAGGCCCTAAAGCGCCCTCCCCTAACGGTGGAGGCAGTTGGCCTAAGAGTCTGAGTTGCACATAGGCGCTGTAACTGATGCCTAGAGATCTAGCTGTCTCGACAACGCTATCGGCAACATCACCGTTCAAATTGACCCGTATCTGATCACCAGACTGGCGGGATTGGGACGACCTAGCCATCAATCAAAAGCCCCCGTAAGCTGACAGTTTGCGGGTCATCAAGGGAGAGATAGCGAGGGTTTTCGTTGATAAGCTTGGCTGCCAGGGGGGCCGAGCCGCCGACAATAACAATCTGGCCATAACGACCGTCAAAAGTTGACCAGCGGGAGCGGATCTCCCCACGGATATCGGTGAGCCATTCTGTCAGGCAGTGCTCGTAAATGGTCTTAAATTCCCGCCCAGAGGGCACTTGAAAGGTGCCGTTCTCAATGCCGTCCATGATTTCTGGGATACAGCGGGGACCGCCCAAGAAACTCTGAATCTTCTCTGCTAGAGCAAAGGTGCCGGGCAGAATTAACTCACTTTGCCGAATGGGTGCCCCTTTCGGGGAGAACAGCCGCGCAATGCCGGTCCCGCCCCCCAGATCCAGCACCCCATTCATGGCCGCTGGAAAGTCCCAGACCCCCTGATTCGTCGCTACCAACCAGGCTGGTTGCCCTTCATCGTGAATAGCGACCTCAGAGATAACAAGGTTCATCTCTTGGCCATTGACCTTAGCATTGTGCGCCCCTTTCAGTGCCATGAGGGCGGCCACTTGGTCGGGCTTTTGCGTATCTGGGGTCACTGTCCGCAGCAATTCAATATGAATATCACCGGACAAGCCGCAGTCGGCTAAAGCGGCAAACAAAAAGACCTTTGCATGCACCCACTTATCGCCGTCAGCCCCCTGAAATGTTGGCCGAGCACCATAGGCCGCCGCATCCGCCCCAACGATGGTGCGAATCGCTCCGACCTCAACCAGATAACTCCCTGGAGAGAGCACGGTGGGCGACACCTCCTGAAAAGTAGGGATAACGGCCCGGTAGCTGGTGATTTTTGAGCGGATATCGGCGTAGCCGGATTTAGGGAAGCGATTGCCCAGGTCAAAGCCGAAGACTGGGATCTTGGAAATGGAAGAAGGGGGGGATGTGGTTTTGCCAGGTTCGGGCCGGGCCGCCTTGGTTGCAGTTGGCATTAAACAGACCTCTTAAAACTGGATTGGTCTCGTTAGGTCCGAGTCTAGCACTGTCTGTGCAGAATGCGCACTTAGTGCAAATAGATAATTTTGTATCGTTTTATGACATCCGTGCGCTGTTATACCCTCCGTGGTAGCCGTGTAGAATCGTTGTAAGGCCGATACTTCAACCCGCACCTTTCCCTGATGACCACCCGTGTAACCATCTCGCTTGATGACGAGACCGCTGCTATTGTGAAAGCGCTAGCGGACAAGCAAATCCGCAGCATGAGTAGCATGGCTGCAGCCATGGTGGTGATGCAGGCTCGTGAGGTTGTAGACTCTAACGCTGTAAGTCAGGAAGAAGTGAAGGCCGCCAAGGAGACGTTATAGGGATGACCAACGAAGAACTCAGCGCCATCGTTGCCAGCAACGCCCGCGCCATTCAAGCCCTTGGCGAGAAACTTGACCAAGGCTTCGGTAATGCTTTTGAAGCCATCAACCAGCAAAACGAACTGATGTCAGAGTTGCGCCAAAGCCAGCAGGCCAATGTGCAAATGGTTGAGGTGCTAATCGGCGAGTCCCGTGAGAATAACCGGCAGCATCAGGATTTCCGGCAGCGGATTGAAGCGATTTCTGAAACCCTGCGCTCTCTGCTTGGGCAGGTACTCGCTCGGCTTAATGATATTTGGGAACGGTCAGCGTCCTGAGCTAAAGCTTCAGATGAAAAAACTGGGTTTGCTCAGGAGCCCTACTCTTTTGAAGCCATTGTGAGCCTTCTCTTGAAGCCGTTCCCGTGAGTCTAGTGCATCGTCAGGACTTAGTGGCCAGAGATGGACACAGTTCAGGATATTTTCTTTGGATGGTGTGGGTGATCGATGAAAAAAATCGCGATTTTCACCTATGATTCTTGCATCCAACCATGAAAGAGGTACCTTCTGGCTGATGAGCCTTTTTAAGATTGCCGTCTGTGGACGTAAGGGAGGTGTTGGCAAAACCGCTACGGCGACTACGCTGGCTTCTTATTTTGCACACCACGACATGAAGGTTCTAGTGGTTGATCTGGACCCTCAGAGCAATGCAGGTTTTGTCCTGGGGGTTGATCCACTTGCACCAGGTACTGCTGAGCTGATCTTGAAAAAGTCCCCTACTCCCTGCAAAGCATCCGAAAATTTATATGTTTTGCCAGGGGGTGGAACTCTACAAGACCGTAAAGTTGAACAGTCAGATCCTTCTGAACTAGCGTTTGCTATTCAGCAATTAGACAAGTTCGACGTTATTATTTTTGACTGCCCACCAGGCAATGACCTTCTTGAGCGTCAAGGGTTGGTTGCTGCCGATATCGCGCTTGTGTGTACCAATGCTCATCCGCTTGGAATTCTTGGGGCTGAACGCGTCCTCGGAGAAATTCAGTACCGGCAAAAACGGAACCAAGACGGGCCGAAGTTTGCGGCTCTCATTATCACTCAAGTTAATAAATCTCGTGCGTTAGATAAACAAGTTCCAGGAAGTCTGGCGGCAGCACACCCAGATATTCCTCAGTTTATTATTGGCCAGAATACAGACATTGCTTGGGCGGGTGCATCTGAAACTCCTTTTATGCAATCTAATCCTGGCTCAAAGGCTATTAGAGATATTGAGGCATTAGCACGCTGGGTTGCACAGGAAACCGTGCTTAGGGATATGAACGATGGCTAAGAGAGAGATACCCCAATTTCTGAAAGAAACAAAAGAAAGGGGTGCCTTAATGGCTGCTGAGGATCGGCAGGTAGAATCGCGTCGAAGCGTAGAACGTGGCGAACGAAGTTCCATGCCGCTTTCCACTATTAAATTGCGTGAATCAGATACCAGAAATCTGAACAAAAAGCATGTTCGCGCCCTTAAGGAGTCTATCGCCACTCTTGGCCTAATTGAGCCGTTAGCTCTCGATCTAGAGAATGTCATTTTGGCTGGTGGACATAGACATGCTGCTTTAGAGTTGCTTTCAGGCGAAAACCCTCAAGTTTTTGCCGAGAAATTTCCAGATGGCATGATTCCAGTAAGGGTCATGCCGTTTACTGCCTCAGAAAATCCAAAGCTGGCTCTAGAGGTTGAGATTGCTGAGAACGAGCAAAGGCGCGATTACACGCCTGCTGAGGTCAAGGCGATTGCAAATAGGTTGCGTGTGGCAGGGTATGAGGATGTCAAAGGACGCCCTAAAAAGTCACAAAAACCCTTGATGCCAGCCTTGAGTGTTGTGGTCGGCAAGAATATTAGAACGATTCAGCGATACCTACGCGATGACGATCCAAAAAGCACGACAGATGTCGCACTTTATCTGAAGAAAGCGAAGCGATCGTTAGAAAAATGGCAGAAAAACGTTGATTCAAAAGATGCCAGCCCTGAGTTGATAGAGCGACTTCCTGAAATACTGACCCTCTTAGAGGTAGCCATTTCAGATTCCACAGAGTAACAGGGTAAAGTACGACATCTGTCGCACTTTAGAGGCCTAATATTTCTGCTTGTCTTGGGATGAAAATTCCTTACAAAAGATTAAGGCCCGACGTTGGTAGCGTCGAGCCTTGAAATAAGGGTTGAAGCCGGGAAGCGGAAACCCTCAATAAATAGATAACTCTTATTTAGAACACTCTCTTCCCGGCTGCAACCCCTGAATTAGAAAAACAAGGGGATTTTGTGGGCCAGCTCTCACTCAACATTGCAACACCGGACCAGCACGCGACAGCGCTGCATCCGCGGGGTATTGGGATGGTCACGATTGCTAGGAAAGAGCAGGGTCGCTGGAAGCAAGGTCACTACCGCATTGACCAGCTGCCTGAGGTGGTCAGAATGCTGGGCGGTGAACCAGATGTCTTCATCTCGCAAAACCGCTTCTATGGGTCTCGGTTGGTTAGCAGACTAGCCCAACTTGATGCCCTGTTTGCTGATTTGGATTACTACCGTATAGCTGAGTACCACCGACACACCCCTGAGCAGATCTATGGTTTGGCCTTGGAATATCTGGATGATGCGGGTATTCCAAGGCCGACACTGGCGATCGGGACGGGCAGGGGCGTCGCCCTGGTATGGCTTCACAATCCGGTGCCCCGGCAAGCCCTGCCGCGCTGGATGGCGTGCCAAAAACACATCTTTCAAATTCTGTCCCCACTCGGGGCCGATTCTAAGGCTCTGGATGCGGCTCGCGTCCTCCGCTTGGTGGGAACTACCAACAATACTGTCAATAGGCCTGTACGGGCGTTGAATCGTCTGACAGAGGCCCCTTGGGATTTTGATACTCTGGCCGATGAGGTTTTGCCGGTCACCAGAGCCGAGATTCATTCTCTCAGCATTGAGCGCAGCTTACGGCGACAGCTGAGAACCCACCGCCCCCCGAAGCAATTCAATGCGGCGACTCTCTGGGAGGGCCGCTTGGCCGAGTTACAGGCATTACGCAAATATCGGCACGAGCGGGGACAATTACCTCACGGACAGCGGGACGCTTGGTTGTTTCTGGCTGGGGTGGCTATGAGCTGGCTGGCCCCACCGACTGCCATGCAGCGGGAGCTGTATGGCTTAGCTCGGCAGGTGGCTGGGTGGGATGACTACGAATCCAGATCCCGAATGCAAGCGGTTATCGACCGCGCCCGTAAGGCAGGGCAGGGGGAGACCGTGGAATGGCGCGGTCAACGGGTCGATGCTCGCTACCACTTTAAGGACAGCACTATGGTCGATTGGCTGGCCATCACCACAGAAGAGATGGAGCAGTTGGGCTTTAAGCACCTAGCGCATGACAGCATCAAACAAACCCGTAAGCGAGAGAAAGACAAGACCTATCGTCAGCAGCGTCGCCGTCAGAGAGGAGCCAAGTCCCGATCTGACTATGAAAAGCATGCCGAGGCGCGTCGTACGCAAGCTGTGGACTTGAGAGAGCGGGGGCTCACCTGGCAGCAAGTAGCTGAAACGATGGGCATTAGCCTAGGAGCCGCGAAAATGCTGGGGTCTAGGTCACGAAGTCAAAAAGTAACAGGTCCGTCGCCTTGTATGGTGGCGTAGCCCTCCCATCCTGCGGCTTCCCTGAAGATTGCCCTTTCCTGAAAGAACTCCGTTGCCGGTATAGCGCCCCTCTTTTCTCTTTTTGATAAGTGGTTGTTGGTTGTGTCTGTGGGGTTGTGGGGAACGCGCAGCGTTGTCCAAGGGGCTGTGTGTAAACGGTGGGGAACGCCAGGGCGTAGCCCTTCAGCGTTGTCCCCGTTTTCCAACAGCCCCGTCAAATCCACAGACTTAGACCTGTCCGCTTTAGCCGGAGCGTTTTGTTGTATTAACAACGAATCTTGGCCAGATGCCCTGAGCCATTAAGAACGGCCCAACGTCCGGTGGTGTAACTAATCCCAGGCGAGAGCGATTAGATCGCCGCGCACCCATCCTGAGACTACTCCCAGTTGAACTGGGTTCTCACTGATCAAAATTGTGACATTAGCACGAAGCCAACAATAACCATCCTCTTGGAAGACTTGTTCTGAGACCGTAATGGGGTTTCTCGATTGTGCCGCATGAACGATGTCAGAGTTCGTCGTTGGTCGCTCTCGGATATTGATGGTGCCGTCGATAGGATTGTCTTCAGCGTAAAGCATGTAAGTGCCATCGAATTGCCCGTCTGCTAGTTCTTGGTTGTCCAGGCATCCGGTTGCAGGGTCACCAGGCTTTTGAACTTGAGCATATCCAGGCACGCTGAGAGCGAGCCAGGCAACTGCCATGATGGCAACGTTGCGAGTCTTTAGATACATGATTGTGGGGAGATGAGGGCCTTACTTTTCCAGTAAATCAAGCCCACTTGATTTTGTCGATAGATCCGGACGTCGCGAGCAGTTTCATGGCTGAAAGCTTCTCTGAAACTCTTCCAGTAATGCGACAACGGTTGGATTCTGTGCGCCCTGCCATTGGTCGTTTGGATTGTTAACCTGGTCGGCAGTCAGTTGCAGGATTTGGTCGTCGGTGAGGCGGAAGGGGATACCCTGTTCATCCATGTTGGCAAGAAGGGCTGTGTTGAACCAAGTGAGGTCGGCATATTCATGGCGACTGACACCCAACTCGAAGAGCGGCTGCGTACCTTTGTCATCGCTTTGTGGTGCTAGCACTGCAAAGAATGTGTCCAGTGGCTGGTCCCAGCCGTAACTCAGGCAATGCGCATCGAATTGCTCTGTATAGCGGCTCATGGCCGATGATATATCAGCGCGGCATCTGAAGTGCTGTAAGCCTTATCACGACCCCCTGAAAGCAAAAACCCCCGCATTCAGGCGAGGGTCATGATGGAGCGCTGAAACCGTGAGGTTTTCAGCGGTGTGTTCCAAGTATAGCCGGAACTCGAAATCAGCTAGCCAGCGGTTGCGGCCACCTGTCTGCGAGGCCAGAATCTTCAATCGTCCCACGTGTCCAAGGCCGTTTTCGAATGGTTGATATCGCCTCAATAAGAGCTGCATCGTTGGCTGGGGTGGATTGGCGACTACGAAGCATCAGCGTAAAGTGCCACCACTTTGAGCCTTGAGTCCGGTACCGCTGATCCTCTAATAACTCAACCAGCTCCAGAACCTTAAGATCGTTGCGGAGCTGGTCTTTTTTGGTTGGGGTTGCGGGAAGGTCTTCCATGAGAGCAAATAACCCTTCTATCTGCCCTTTGAAAGCAACGGTTGCGGGCTGTTCGTCGGCCCAGGTGACTGATAGTTCTTCGGGTAGCTGGTGCGATTGCTGTGCTGCGATGCGTAGCGCTTCTGCAAGCTTAAGGATGCGGACGCAGACGTAGGCGCTGGTATTGATGCGGGGCATGAGAATTAGACGGGTCGGTCTTTTTCTTCTACCAAAAACTATACTGTCGTCAGGAGAACTGTCACAAATCCATACTGTTCCCGAAGTTTTGATGAATTTAAGGGTGACGCCGCCAGTCCCACGGCTTCACAAAAGACCCTCGCCATACCCCAATCTGCTGTGCTCGTGCTTTTCTTTCTTCTGGGATGAACTTCTCTGAATACTGTCGGTAGGCAAGCGCCCAGCCATGCCGCACCAGCCAGGCGTTAACGTTCATATCGTCTTTGAAGCATTCAGTGACCTGACGTTTGTAGCGATCGCTATCGCGTACATGGCAGGTGAGGGGTTCTGTTCCAATGAATGCCTTCAGTGCCTGTTTTGCGGCGAACCCACAGGGCCAGGTGCGATCACAGGTTTGATCCAGCTCGACGGCGTCAATTCCCCAGAGACGGACCTCTGTCGTCCCAATGGTGAGCGAGTCGCCATCGATTACGGTAGCTGGGCCGTGCAGGGTGTCTGTGGGTGCTGTGCAGCCGAGGAGCGTTAGCAACAGCAGCAGGGTGGCCAGCCAGCGGTTAGGAAGGCATTGCTTGATGCTGGTGGGCCTATGAGGACGGTGACGCATCCCTCAGGTCTATGGGGCTGATTAGCGGCGTGATCAAGATGAAACCGTTGGACTCAGCCTCTGGCCCTTCAGCCTGAATTTGGGGTAATGCAAATAATCCCAAATTAGCGAAGATCTGAAGGTGTTGAAGGCGAAGGCCGCGAAAATGAACAAGGCCGCGATCGCCTTCGCCGAACTGTACGAAAACTTTAGGGGCGATTATCAGCGCTACCTTGACGGTCTGCCCACAAGTATGCCGCCCCATTACTATTTACTATGGGGTGGGAAGAACAAAATTCAGTGTTGCCGCCCTGCCATTCGTTACTGGTACCGAAGAAGGCGAAAGCATTTTAAGGGTGAGTAGCTTAGCTAGCAACCAGCGGTAGCCGTGGCCGCTAGCTTCCCATTTCATCAAAAAACTTGGTCTAGTCACTTGACATTCAAAAATGAACAAGCTAAATTAGTATGACAACTTCATAGGCCGCCGTTCACTACATAAGTAGTGAACAAGTGCTGAGTCACTATTCCTTTGGAGACAAGGGAGTAGTGTGTTCAGACGAGGAAGGCTATATGTTCAACAATATTTCCGAAAACCGCCGAGCGTTTGCATTGCTAGTATTGGGCGGTTTTTCTGTGGTTGCGCTTGCTGGTTTGGGCGCTTCTAGTACCGTAGCAAGCGGCTTCGCGCTTGCTGTTGTCGGTAATATCGTTGCTGATCTAATCATTATTGCTATCAGCGAAAGATAGACCGAAGCCCCGGCCTTATTGGCCGGGGCTTCTCAGTTTTCTAGGGTGGCTATGTTTCACCCTAGAAAACCTTATGCCTTCCCCGGCGCTACATAATCGACCTGATTCAGTTGAAGAACTGGCGGCTTCTTCAGCGCATCGCCCACGTCTGGGAGAATACGCCCCATGTAGCGCTTGGTATTTAGCGCTGAAACATGGCCGGGCCATTGTTGGATCTGATGTTCAGGCCGGCCCGCTTTGGCTAAATAAGTAGTGCACGAATGCCGTAAGCCATGCGAAGCTAGATCGCCGCGAACAAAACCGCTGCAACGTTTCACAATGCGCTTAATGGACCCCTGAGCGGGATACGTGCGAAAACGTTTACCTCGGCTTGAAAGCACTGATGTACATAGGTTTTTAGTCTAGGCATCTGAGTAGTACACCCGAGAGGATGGCTGAAGCCACGGTTTGCAGCTACAGAGAATCTACAATACTCTGCGCCAGTCAACTATGACAAAGGCCAGATGTACTATCAATCTCGGCATCAATAGTGAGTCTTAGTCGTCTCGATCTGGAATTTACCTGTTTGGGCGGTTATGCAAAAGCTCCAATTTCTTAGGGCGCTGCCCTCAGCGCACTGCAAGAAAAATAGCCCGGCCCGAGTAGTCGCTGCGCTCCGGCCCGCGCCAGCCGGTCGATTTTTCTTTCCGTTTGCACACCCGGTCTCGCCGACGGGCAAGGGTTGGCGGCGCGCCAACCCCCTCTCAACAGGACTGAGGCATAGCCAGCAACAACGGCAACAGGAAAGGAAAGCAAATTCATGACCACTCTACAGAATGCGATTACCGTTGACCCTACACAGGAAAACCAGCAACGACCTCCGCTGAAATCCAGGCTGATTCTTGGTGACTGTATCGACAAACTCAAAGAACTGCCGGATGAAAGCATTGATCTGGTTGTGACCGATCCCCCTTACCTGGTGCGCTACAAGGGTAAGGACGGTCGTACACTGTTGAACGATGACAATAGAAAATGGTTGTATCCAGCGTTTCGTGAGGTGCAGCGGGTTCTGAAAAAAGATAGCTTTGTTGTCAGCTTTTATGGGTACACCAAGGTTCAACACTTTATGCGGGCCTGGATGTCTGTGAACCTTTACCCGGTCGGGCATTTTGTCTGTGTCAAGGACTATGCGTCTAGAGCATCGTTTACGGCCATCAGTCATGAGTGTGCCTATCTACTAGCAAAAGGGAAGCCGATTGAGCCGAAACACGTGCCGAACAGCGTTCAAGAAATGCGCTACAGCGGCAACAAGCTGCATCCAACCCAAAAGCACACGGCATTGCTTAAAACCTTCATCCAGGCTTATTCTCGACCAGGGGATGTGATTCTGGACCCTTTTGCCGGGTCGGGTTCAACTGCGGTTGCCGCCAAATCTTTAGGACGTGAATGTATCGCGATTGAGAAAGATCCGACGTATTTCAAGTTGGCAAAACAAAGGTTGCTTAAAACCGATGCGTGACTTTCCGGGCGGGGTGCCTTAACCGGAAGACATGCCCCGCCCTCAATCTAAAACAGCCACGTCCTCCCTTGACGACCTCCAGCCGACGTTACAGCAGTTTGCGACGTTTCAAAGGGCGTATGACTATTTCAACAAAGAACTGTTCGACAACGCGCTGAAACCCTGCTTTTTGAGTTTCAATCGCCGGGCCGTGACCGGTGTGTATTTTCGGCCAGCAATGTGGCAGACAAAGGGCAAAAAAGAAGCCCATGAAATCAGTCTGAACCCATCCGTTCTCGATAAGCCGTTCGCAGAAATTATGACACTCCTTCTCAGGGGGATGGGCTGGCAGTGGCAGTGGGAGCAGGGCGCCCCAGCCAAATCCCCTGGCTACAGCAACCGCGAGCTGGTGATGAAAATGGAATCTATCGGCTTGCTGCTCTCCGATACCGGTGAGGCAGACGGCCAGAGAACCGGTCACTACCTTAATCATTCCATCATTCAGGACGGCCCCTTTGAGGAAAAACTAAAGGCCATGCCCGCTGATATTCGGATGCCGTGGATCTCTGTCGCACCCCCCATAGAACCGCCGAAAAGCGGTAAGAAGTTCAAATACGAATGCCCCAAGTGCGACGCCTCTGTGTGGGGCAAACTTGGCTTACAGATGAAATGCGATTGCCGCCAGCAGACCGGTGCAAAATGGGTGTGTGAGGCCGACGCCGAAGTCGCATAGCAGGCTTGCCCTTATCTGCTTTTTGTCTTAGAAAATTGGTGTTATTTGCTCAAGAGTGAGCACAGGTGATACGTACACATCACTTTTTGAGAGTTGTAACTCTCTGATTTTTCTTCTTTTCCAAATCACAAATTAAATTCACTGAGGGCTTTGTCCTGGGTTGCCGGTTGCGGCAGTGTTCGAGGCGTGGTTGGTTTGCCCGATACCTCAGCCTTACCGTTATCTGCCGCAGTGAATCGTGAGCTGCTACGTCGCTGCTTTTTAGTCGCCGCGTCAGCAGGTTTGTGTTCCTCAATATCAAGCCCGAACAGCTGCCGATCCACTGCGCGGGTGAGGAAGGCATCCATCATCGTGAGCAGGTCGGTGTGTGACCAGTCACCAGCTTCAATACGGGCATAGAGGGCCTTGCCGACCAGCCGTTCCCGCCTATCTCGTTCTTTACGCAGCTCGACTACTTTCTCTTTTCGAATTGCCTTGATTTGCGCATCTAGTGAATCGCGTTTTGCCTGCAAATCTTCCAGGCGCTGTTCCAGTGATTTCGCCATGTGGGGGAGGGGGAGAACTGTTAGGCCGATAATAGCCTGGAGAAAATGTGAGCGTTCACCCGCTGGTAGGGTTTCTCCCCTAGAGTGATGGTGCTCGATAGGCGGCAGTCGCCGCCCCGGCCCGCTGGTTTGGCTGTGTCATCGTGTCGCGTTTGCCACAGCACGGGCCGGAAAGTCATTGGCTTCGTTTCATCGGTTGCAGCAGAGGCGCAGCGCACGTATCCCGGTTAGCGGAGGGATTGCCGCGCCTGCGAGCCGTGTCGTGTAACACAACTGCGTTGTGTCCCCGACAGCTCGACAAGGGCGTTGCCCCTGTACCCCATCAGGCGTTCCACCCCTGAACCCCGGCAAGGGGAGACATCCCCTTGCAACCCCTCGACTGCTTTGGGCGGTTATCCACCTCAAAGCAGTCAGGTGATCATCGCTAACGTCATAACGAAGCAGTCGAAGAAGCTGGCAGACGAGACATGAGTACGGAGCAGACCAGCGGTCCGCCGGTAGAGAAAAAGAGAAAGCGCCGGGGCCAGTATTTGAGTTGCTGGGTCTCGCAAGAGTTGTTCGATCAGGTAACGGGCGATGCTCAACGGGCTGGTCTCAATCGCAGCGATTACATGAAGTCTGTCCTGGGCGATGCGCTGGTGCCCCGTAAGGCCCGCGTTACTGGGCCTGCCAAAATTCAGCTAACGAAAACTCTAGGGCACCTCGGCAAACTGGGCAGCAACATGAACCAGATTGCGAAGAAGGTGAACATTGCCGCCAAGCTAGGCCGCTGGGAGACGATACCAACGGCGGCCGCGATGACCGCTCTGATTTTGGAGACCCAGGCAATGTTGGATGAAACTCAACAACAGATCCATGCAGCAATGGGTAAAGCATCGGCGATTGTAGGACCATCGTCATCCGGGCTGGAGAACGCCCCGGATGACGATGCTCGGGAGGTCGAGCCAGCATGATTATCAAAAGCTCGCAGCGGGCTGGACATCGGGCGCTCGCGGCCCACCTGGTGAAGACCAGAGACGATGACGGCGAAGTGCAGATTGCGACGATCACCAACTACCGCAATTTGATGAGTGCCCGAACGGTCGACCTGGCGCTGCGGGATATGGAAATCATGGCTTCGATTTCCCCACTGACGAAGAAAGACTTGTACCACGTCAGCATGAATCCCAGCCAGGACCTGAGCGAAGATCAGTGGGAAACGGCCTGGGAGATTTACGAAACGGAATATGGCCTTGATGAGCATCCGTTTGTCGAAGTTACCCACGATAAAAAAGGCCGTTTGCACAAGCATCGTGTCTATGAGCGCGTCGATACTGAAACCGAGCGGGCGATCAAGCTGTCGTTCACCAAGGTGCGCAACGAGAAGGTGGCGAGAACCTTGGAGTTTGAGTTCGGCCATCAGCTGACGATCGGCAAGCACAATCGATCGGTGATGCGAACGCTCACTGAAGAAGGCCGAAGCGATATTACTGACTGGATGGAGCAGGGTAGGGCGCATGAGGTGGTGCGTCCGGTTGCCGAAGATCTGTTCATTCAAGCCGGGCAGGAGCGCCGCACCAAAATCAAGAAAGCGGATGTGAAGGACGCGCTTCTGGATGCGTGGTCGCGGACTGACAACGGCAGGAGTTTTGAGGCGGCGATCGCAGAAAAGGGATTGCTGATTGCCAAGGGTGACAAGCGGGATTTTGTGATCGTGGACTGTGCCGGTGGGACGCATAGTCCGCGGCGGATGCTCGGTGTGAAGGCCAAAGACTTGCGCGATCGCTGGAGCGACCTTCACCCCAACCACCTTCCCAGTGTTGGCCAGATTCAAATGGCTCTGAAGCCGCAGCGGGAAGCACACATTGATAGGACGGATCTCGATGCGGCTGAGCGAACGCTCACCACAGAACGGCAGAAAACCGACCAGATGATTGCCACGTTGGAGCGGGAGCTGGCCCGCCGTGCACAAGTTGAACGAGAGGCTGACCCAGTTCGGGTGAGGTCTAGCAATCGGGATGGTGACGGTCGTTTGTATGCTGATCGCAGTCCAGCTGAAGTGATAGACACCCGTGCTTGGGAATTGGACCAGCGCCGGATCATTGAGCAGATGCTGCATTGGCAGCAGATCGCGGATGCCGACCGAGAGCGACTAAAGCTCCAGGCGGCCTCAGAGCAGGACATCACCGGCTGGAGCCTATCTAACACCACACAGCAGGTTCTAGAGACGTACCGGGGCCGAGAGGCCTCTCGTGAGCGTGACCGGCGCATTGATGCCGCGCTGAGTCATCAAGCGAATGAGGGGGCGTCCGCCCTTGGTGACTACCTCACTGGTCTGAAACAGCGCCTCAAAAAAGGTCGAGGATACTACCGCTTTGCTGATCGCTGGTTGACGGAGCGATTGGCAAAACGCGGTTACAGTCGGATGCAGGCTCGTCGTGCCTTGGCGAAGGCCTCTCCGGAGTTAATGGAAGAAAGCCCGGCGCGTCGAGTGGGATGGATTCGGCGGTTGGTGAACCGCGTCTATAACCGGTATGAACAGCAACAGACACTGGCCCAGAAGAAAATAACGGGACGTGCTACCCTAAGCCAGAAATCGAACAGGACGCCCGTAGAGTCGAGAGTGGAGAAGTTTGGGAAGTACTCTACCTTTGAGATGAGGTATGAGATCCTGAACGATTCTGAGCCGCGCTATCGCCCCTTTTACGATTCAGACAACAAAAATATTCAGATCGACCCGAATCATGGCGAAGTAGGTATCGCTGAACTGGATGGCAATCTGGTGGCCGCTCTTAAGCAAGCCGCCCGTCAATCTCCTAACAGCCTCCATAAGATTCAGCTGGCGCACAAAACACGGGCCGATAAGGATGCAGACGGGCAGGGGGGTTCGTGGGCCTGGGCAAAACGGGAATATGCCAAAGAGCTGAGTCGTATCATGGAGCAAAAGGGCGACAGGGCTGGCTATGACCCGGCGACCGACGTGGAAATTGCTGCCAAACTCCGAATAGCAGGCTTCAGCTGGAATGCAATCAACAATGCTTCTGTCGAGCAGAGTCCGATGGTCGCTGCCTTGCCGTCCCCTGAGCATCAAAGCAAATACCTGGAGATGGTGGTCAAACCAACCTTGCAAGCGCCCTATGTGCGGCGTGAGAAGGAAGCGAAGCGCCTAGAGATGGAGCGGCAGGGCAGGCCAGAGGAATATCGGCTTAAGCACATGGGGCTTGCAACAGAGGTGTCTGGAGAGAAACAACAAGATTTCCGCAACCATTGGGGACTGAGTCGGTAATGATCAAAAACAGAAAAGCCACCCCGAAGGATGGCTTTTCGAAATGTTTTCTGATACAGCGACTATGTCAGCACTTCGCTGGCCCCTGCCTGATGTAAGGCAGGGTGCAACTGCCTTACGGTGGGGTTAAACCTTCTAACAGGAGGCTCTTATGTCCCCAATAAAGAAGGCAATAAGAACGTTAGAGTGTCTGCTCTGCGTTCTAAAATGGCTCGATTATCTTAAAAAATAATTGAGCAAAGCCTATAGGTGCCACTCACCCATTCTGGGTGAGTGGCACCGCTTTAAGGTACGGCAGTTACAACAGTGAGTCAATGCTGACAAATCAGGCGGTCACTCTTTTTGAGTGGCCGCTTCTGTCTTTGCGCTAATGTGGAATCGGCGGACAGCCTGGGCAATCAACTATCTAAGCTTAGCGTTTTAATTGATAGAGCATGTGAACTATCATCCAATGTGGATAGCCAATGGATCGGCTCATCAATGTCCCAGTTATGCTGTCTAATCAACCTCGTATTCTAAATCACTAAATGTCGCACTAAACTGCTGTCCCGGATCACGAGGAGCTGTGCAATATAGTTCGATATAACTAACTTCTTCAACAGGCACGGTTTCCAAGAAGAGGCTTACTCTCATAGGGACGCCTGGAGGTGCCTGTGCGGTGCCATAAAACGATTGACGATCTCCAGCGACGTCAATCATGGTCGCGTTGATTCTTCTTCCTTGTCTGTCGACTATGTAGGATGTTCTCTGCGGAGCGACATCCCCATTGATGGAAATTGGGACAGAGTCCCTACCAATATTTTCGACTAGAAAATTACATCGGTAAGGACTTTCTGGATTTCGGGTTCGCTCACAATTTGCAAATTCAAACCGAAACTGTCTGATTTCAGTAATTACAGGTTCTTCAGACTGATCAGAGGTGGTTTGCGCTACCACAGAGGTGGACTCTGGTGCAGCATCAAAAGAAGTGACTACTGTGGCTTGTAAAGCCATCAATACTGCCAATACTGTGCCATTCATTTGCAGAGGGGGATTTCCCTAAGAGGGTGAGAGCATATCGAATAAGACCATTGTAATCTGCTGGTCATGCTGATTCACATCAACGTCGGCAGTCAATCACAGCTAACTTCGGCGGCCAGTT
>CAWUKV010000063.1:0-24863 GCA_963923025.1 uncultured bacterium | reverse complement strand
CCGGAAATAAATGGATGGAAGTGGGCAAGCCCAACACCCGGTTCAAGGACCTAACTGAGCATATTCCCGATATCGTTACCACGAATGAATCGGGCTGGGGCGACTTTCGCTGTAGTGGGGGGTCGGTCTCCGTCTGGGTAGAGGCGTGAGGGGCTGTTGAGGTGTGAGGATCCGCTGACGGGTCATCCCTGCCACAGGGGAATTTTGATGGTGAACTGTGTGCCCTGTTCCGGTGATGAACGGACCAACAACGTTCCACCATGCTTTTCAGTCACAATTTGGTAGCTGATTGAGAGGCCCATCCCTGTGCCTTGCCCCACGGGTTTTGTGGTAAAAAACGGATCAAAGATTACCTGCTGCACGGCTGCTGGAATGCCGGGGCCATTGTCGGCAATTTGAATGACAGCGTCATCGTCCTGGACGTACGTCGTGATAGTGATTTTAGGGCTTGCTGTATGTTTCAGGGCATCGATGGCATTGGCCAGGATGTTCATAATCACCTGGTTGAGCTGGCTAGGATAGCATTCGACTGGCGGGAGCTCTCCATACTGTTTGAGCAGTTCAATGGCGACTTCCCCTTGGGATGGTTTTAGCTTGTGTGCCAAGATTACCAAGGTGCTGTTGATGCCTTCGTGCAAATCAACCGCTTTAACGTCAGCTTCGTCCAGACGAGAGAAATTTCTGAGCGAAAGAACAATTTCCCGAATCCTCTGGGTACCGACTTTCATCGAATCCAGCAACCGCAGAAAATCTGTCCGGGTAAAGTCTAGATCAATCTCTTCTATGAGCTCTGTGAGCGACTCCGAGGGCTGGGGATATTCTTTCTGGTACTGTTCGAGTACTTCTAGCAGATCGTTGGCGTAGTCTTTAGCCGGTTTGAGGTTACCGTGGATAAAGTTTACTGGGTTGTTGATCTCGTGGGCGATACCTGCCACCATTTGACCCAAGCTAGACATTTTCTCTGCTTGTACCATGTGGGTCTGCGTATTTTGCAGTTGTGTGAGTGCCGCGGTTAATTGCTGGGCTTGCTGTTGACTCGTTTCATAGAGCTGGGCTTGGTCAATGGCGATCGCCAGCTGGTCGGCCACAGAACGTAGCAGAGACATCTCTGAGGGCTGCCACGTGCGCAGCATTCTTTTAGTATTACCAACAATCATGCCGAGTCGCCCGTCCGCCGTCTGAACGGCTACTTTTACCTCAGATTTGACGCCCTGCTGTTGGAGTAATTGTCGATGAACGGGTTCAGGGTAACTTTCGATATCCTCGATCACAATCGTGCCGTCTGCTCTCAATGCCTGAGCGATAGGCCCAACGTCTTCACAGGCATAACACCCAACTCGGCTGTCCTCTGGATGACTCGCTGTGTCGAGGACGACCTGCCATGTATTCGGTTGGACGGTTTCGTCCAACCAAGCAAACAAACAACCATCCAGTTCCATAATCTGTTGCAGGTTGTTGATGGTCGTTTCAACAATTGTCTTCACCTCTAAAGACTGACGAATTTGATTGGTCAGCTGGTTGAGTAGCCGTTGGCGATCTGCGTAGTCTTTGAGTTGCTCAGCTGCCACTTTGTCAGCTGTTACATCTCGTACCGAGCCTATCAGTAGAGTTACCGCACCGGTTTCATCCTCTGCTGGGGCAATATTGGCCGATAGCGTAATCCAGTTACCGCATTTTTGTTGGGCTCTAAACTCAATACCGGCTATCTTTTGCTCGGTTTCTACGGCGGTCTGAATTGCCCGAAGGTAGATGGGTAGATCTTCAGGGTGAATGAGTTGTACAAAAGGCTGACCCAGTAGCTCATCGGGGGTGTAGCCCAGTACGTCTATAATCCGGGGTGAGAGGTAATGGAGCGTACCGCTAGTATCGTGGATGTACAGCAAGTCGTTGACGGTTTCGACAATTTTTCGAAACTTTTCTTCGCTGTGCTGTAGCGCCTGGACGGCTTGCCGCTGTGCGCTGACGTCTCGAAGTACCGATAACGAATGGGGTTTGCCTTCAAATTCGATAGTTTTGGCTTTTACCTCTAGATAAATCCGTTGATTCTGCTTGCTTAGCCCGACAACGTCTGCCTGAAAGGATTGACCTGAGCGGAGGCTATCAACGAATCGGGCAAACTCAGGCAGTGACTCGGATGAAATAAATTGTGCTGGGGTGAGCTGTATAAACTCTTCGGCGGTGTAGCCGTACAGCTCACACAGGGCAGGATTGACAGCTACGGCTCGACCCGTCTCCAAATCGCTGATGACTAAGCCGTCTGCGGCGTTCTCAAATATGCTGCGATATTGGGCTTCTTGCTGGGCTAGTTCAATTTCAAGCTTACGTTTTTCGGTGATGTCTTCAATGACGACAAGAATGCCATCAACGCTGCCTTCAGTGTCGTGCAAGGGGATTTTGCTAGTACTTAACCAGGCTTCAGTGCCGTCGGCCTGACGAATGGGCTCAATGATGTTGAACTCGGGCTCATCTGCGACCATGATCCGTTGATCGCAGGCCCTAAACCAGTCGGCCTCTTTCTTTTTCCAGGGCATGTCATAGTCGTCTTTGCCCACCACGTCAGCGATGCTGCTCAGCCCAGTTATCTTCAGGAAGGATTGATTGCAGCCCTTGTAGATACTGTGGCGATCTTTCCAAACGATGAGGCTGGGGATGTAGTCGATAATCTGCTGGAGCGTTCGTTCTGCGGTCTGACTGCGGGCAATGGCTTGCTGATAGGGCGTAATATCCATTGCCGTTACCAGTACCTGTGGCGCGGCAGCGTCGCTAACAGGCAGCGGACACAAATTGAGCTGCCACCAGCCGGTCTTGGCTGGTGCAGTGAAGCTCATGGGGGTTTGGGTGTCTACGCACTGGCGATAGTAGTGCTGGTGCTGCTGGTATTGTTGGCGGGGTAGAACTTGACTGAGCGGTTGACCGGCACAGTCGGGCTTTAGAAAAAGGCCAGACTGCGCGATCGCAGCATTGGCTTCAACCATAAGAAACTGAGCGTTATCGTCAGTCGCTGTCACCCGGTACAGGCCGACCGCACCGCTCTGCCATAGCGCACTCGCCCAACTGTCGGTCTTGCTGTGGGCAGCGGCAGAAGACGCCCCCTGCGACCTTTCAACCGAAGGAGAAGCTGCTGACATAAAAAACCCCGGAAATCAGAAGAAAACGCTGTCATCAGTAACTTGGGTTAGTATTCCCAAACTTACGACGTTGCCCGTACGGGTAGTGTCAGAATGAAGGCGGTGCCTTTCCCAGGGCTAGAGGTCACAGCAATACTGCCACCGTGATTGTCTACAACGATCTGGTGCGCGATCGCTAATCCCAGTCCGGTTCCTTTGCCTACAGCCTTGGTTGTGAATAAATGTTCAAAAATACGGTCCTGCAACGCTTCCGGTATGCCTGCGCCATTGTCTTGAATTTTGATTTGGACCGTGTCTTGGTCTACTGATAAAGCCGTTTCGATCAAGATTTGATTAGGCTCAGTTTTGAGGTCTTCTAGACTATGATGCTGATTGTCTTCTTCGAGTGCATCAATGGCGTTAGCCAACAGATTCATGAAGACCTGATTGAGCTGCCCGGCAAAGCACTCAATGGCGGGCAGCTTGCCGTATTTCCGAACGACGACAATTTCGGGGCGAGCTTCGTTGGCTTTGAGGCGGTGCTTCAAGATCAGTAGTGTGCTGTCGAGCCCCTCATGCAAATTAAAGCTCGTTTTATAGTCCTGATCAGCGCGGGAAAACGTGCGCAGGCTAGTGCTGATGTTCTTAATTCGATCAACGCCCAGATTCATGGAGTTGAGCAATTTAGGTAGGTCTTCTCTGAGAAAATCTAAATCAATGGCCTCGATCTCTTCTTCGATATTCTCAGGCGGTTCAGGCATCACTGCCTGGTAAAGATTGATTAGACCGAATAGGTCCTGCACATATTCGCCAGCGGGTTTGAGATTTCCCTTGAGAAAGCCAACGGGGTTGTTGATCTCGTGGGCGACACCAGCCACCAGATTGCCCAATGCTGACATCTTTTCATTTTGTACAACCTGAAGCTGGGTCTGCTGTAGGTCTTGCATCAGCTGTTCGAGTTCGTCAGTTCGCTGGCGTAGTGACGCTTCAGAGGCCAGCAGTGCCGCCTCAGTTTGATAACGTTTTATGCCTAGGGCGAGTTCTCCTGCGGCATTTTCAAGGTACTCGAGTACCGTTTGATTGAGCTTCTGGCGAGAGAATTGGACAATCACGCCTAATAGTTCATTGCCCAACATAATGGGATATCCTGCAAAGCCCACTAGGCCTTCCTTTTGTGCCCAGTCCCGATCGCTGATCTGAGGATCTTCCTGCATATTGTTAGTGATACAGGGGGTCTGTTCAGCAGCAATCAGCCCAATCTTGAATTGACCAACGGGAACCCGAGAGTGGTTACCGTCAATGTGGGTATATAGACCAGCGCTGGCCTGTAGTTCAAGCGTGGTGCCGTCCGCGCTCAGCGTCCACACGCGGGCAAACGCTGCGTCGAGATGTGTCACGATGGCTTCCGTGCAGCTTTGTAGTGCAGCTTGAAGCGTGTGAGTCCGCACTAGGGCTGCATCTACCGCTGCTCGAAAGGCATTGAGCTGATTTTGGGCTGCGATTTTAGCCTTTGTGTGTTCTCGCTCGGTGACATCAGCTGCCATCGAAGCCACGCCAACGACCTGTCCATCCTCACTCACCAGCGGTGTGTTGTACCACTCGCAAACAATCGTGCTCCCACCTTTGGTCACATTTTGGTTGATGGTCCGATGCCCGCCAGCCTGGGCCAGCAGCGCGGCAAAAACCTGATCGACCTGATCGTGGTATTCAGGCGGAACGATGAGACGTAGGTGCTGTCCCAGTGCTTCATCTCTGGTGTAGCCAAAGGTTTGTTCTGCTGCCAGGTTCCACTGTTGTATCCGCCCTTGCGTATCCCACTCAATGATAGCCAAGGGCGACTGATCGATGACTAGATTGAGCCGCTGTTGTGACGTGCGTAGCTCCAGTTCGATTTGTTTACGCTCAGTGATGTCTTGAAAGGATCCTAGGATGCCAACGACGTCGCCTACTTCATTCTGTAACGGAATCTTGTTCGTCTCTAGCCAGCTGTGTCGACCGTCGGCCTGTCGCATCGGTTCTTCGATGCTGACTTCCGGGGTCTTCGCAGCCATAACCTTTTTATCGTAGGCACGAAAGTGCTCAGTTTGTTCTGGTGACCAAGGGAGATCAAAATCAGTCTTGCCGATGAGCTCTTCGGGGCGGTCAAAACCGGCGGCTTTGGCAAACAGGCGATTACAGCCCAGGTAAGTTGAGGTTCGATCTTTCCAGAAGACGTGCTGTGGGAAGGTGTCTAGTACTTGCTGAAGTAGGTTGCGCGACGCTGCTAGCTGAACCTCGGCTTGGTGCCGCTCCGTTACGTTTTTAGACGTGCTAACGATGCCCACAATGCTGCCGTCTGCTCCCAATAGCGGTTTCTTGTGGGTATCAAAGATGATTTGAGTGCCATCATCATCGGTGACCACATCGTAGGGATTATGAATGTGCTGGCCTGTGAGTACGTCGATGTCATCTGCTCGAAACCCTCGACTGCCCTGGGCCGGGTTACCAAAAACGTCAGCATTCGAGAAACCCAGTTCTGGGTCTGTCTTGCCGAGAATGCTGTCTGGTGTTCGGCCTAATGCCTTGGCAAAGCTCTGATTGACAAGGGCGTAGCGAAACTGAGTATCTTTGACAAAGATCCAGTCATCGCTAGTATCGATGACTGTCCGTAACAGAGTGAGGTGTTGTTCTAGCTGCATTGACGCACCTGTCCGTCCCAGTTTGTCGAGCAGTTGGGAAGCCGTGTCGTTATGGGCGCGATCTCTGCCACCGGCAACAAGGTTGGGGCTAGTCATAGCGTCATCAAACAGCTAAGAACACTCACCTATCAGAGTTCCCGCCTGTACACAGTTCTATCGAATTTATTAGATATGTATGAGTAGACCGATGCAGCCTTGAATGCGTTGTCAGCATTATCAGTCGGCTGTCTCCACCTGTATGATCAGCACGACCTGTAAGTTTCATTAATCTGAATCTGATCATCGGTCCGGGGACGTTGCAATTTTCTATCCTGGGAGGATACGTACTACCTGTTGTAAAAGTATAAATTCACACCCAGCTGACTGAGTTGACTCGTCTTTCTATCTATGGCCAAGCAAAAAACTGCAACGCGCAACGCGACTCCAGTAGCCGAGCAATTTGTCCAAAAGCAGCAGAGCGATCAGGTGTCACAGCCTTCGAAAGCCTCAACACAGTCCAAAAAGTCCAAAAAGCCCGACAAGTCTGACAAGAAGACAAAGGCCGATAAGAGCGTTGCGGCCAGCGCTCGCCTCAATCCAAACAAAACTGCTGTTACTGGATCTCAGGGCAAAGCCGATACCGCCCCTGTTAATGAAGGGAAGAAACTCAAGAAAGCCGTTTATGAAGCAGAGTTAGAGCGGCTTCAGTTGGAGCTGGTGAAGCTGCAGGAATGGGTGAAGCATGCTGGGCTCAAAGTGGTGGTGATTTTTGAGGGGCGCGATGCTGCGGGTAAAGGCGGCGTGATTCGCCGCATTACCGATTGTCTCAACCCCAGGGGCTGTAGAGTCGTGGCGCTGGGTAAGCCCACCGAACGAGAGCGTACCCAGTGGTACTTTCAGCGGTATGTGGCCCATCTGCCCGCGGCAGGCGAAATAGTCCTATTTGACCGTAGCTGGTACAACCGGGCTGGGGTCGAGCGAGTGATGGGCTTCTGTACCCACAGCGAGTACACCGAGTTTATTCGCACCTGTCCCGAGTTTGAGCACATGCTCCAGCGGTCCGGCATCATTTTGATCAAGTATTGGTTCTCCGTCAGTGACGAGGAGCAGGAGCGCCGCTTTCAAGACCGCATTGATGACCCGGCCAAGCGGTGGAAGCTCAGCCCCATGGACTTAGAAGCTCGTGCCCGCTGGGTGGAGTATTCCAAAGCCAAAGACGATATGTTTGCGATGACCGACACCACCCGGTCACCCTGGTACGTAGTGGACGCAGATGACAAGAAACGGGCTCGGCTGAACTGCATTAGCCATCTGCTTGCTCAAATCCCTTACGAAGACCTGACGCCAGAGCCGATTGTGCTACCCAAGCGCCAGAAGGGCATTAACTATCAGCGTCCGCCTATTGAGACACAGACCTTCGTCCCAGAGCGCTATTAGCGCGTATTGTCAGGCAGCTGAAGGTATTGGGGCGGGACGCGATCGCACAACCAAACCCCATTCTCTGCGCGAAAGAAGGTATGGCCCTGCTGGTGCATGGCAGCCGCATCCACCCTTAGGACAATAGGCGTGCCGTGCCGCGCCCCCACTCGCTGTGCCGTTTCAACAGCTTCAGAAAGGTGGACATGCTGCCGTCTCATCGGCAGTAGTCCTGCCTGTAGAATGGCTGGCAAGGTCTTTTCTGCGGTGCCGTGATAGAGCACGCCGGGCGGCTCAACCGGCGTCAGCTGTAGATCGACGGGGACGCTATGGCCCTGGTTGGCGCGAATGCGGGTGCCCGTATTATCAAATGAGAAGCGCTGCTTGTCACTTGTGGCAACAACCTGCTGCAGCTCTGAAAAAGAGATTTTGAAGCCCTTTGCAGCGCTAGCAGACAGTAAGGCATCAACCTCGACCCAGCCGCCTGGGGCCAGAGTCAAACCCAAGTTTTGAGGCTGGTGCCGTAGGTGCAGGCTGAGGTATTTGCTAATGCGTTTCAGTCGCTTTTCAGGAGTGTTCATTCCTGGACCTACAGCCTTACCTTGGTCTGTTTCGGATATTGGCTAGCCCGCTAGTCCTTGAAGATTTCGTCTGTCCGTGCGGCCATGACAAAATCGTTTTTGTGTAGTCCGCCAATGGCGTGGGTCCACCAGGTGACGGTAACTTTTCCCCATTCGGTCAATAGCGCTGGGTGATGTCCTGCCGCCTCGGCGGCATCGCCGACCTGCTGGGAAAAGGCCATTGCCGCCTGCCAGTCGGAGAACTTGAACGACCGCTGTAGTTGCTTGATGCCGCGCTCCTCAATTACCTGCCAGTGGGGGATATCTGCCGAAAGGGTTTGAATTTCTTGGCTATCCGCAGGGGGCAGTCCGCCTTCGCAAGGGACGCACTTTTGTTGGGCAAGGTCGCTCATGGGACAGGGTGAGAGTGGACGGGTGTTTTATAGTTTACTGTGATTGTCGGGGATTATGGAGGAAGCGGGCTGGTGAAGTATTGTGCGATCGCAACTGACTATGACGGCACGCTAGCCACCGACGGCGTGGTAGATGCGGCCACGGTCGCCACCCTAAAGCGATACCAGGCCGCAGGCGGCAAGCTGATTATGGATACGGGCCGAGAGCTGAGCGATCTACAGCAGGCCTTTCCAGAACTAGACCTGTTTGATGCTGTCGTGGTCGAAAACGGCGCAGTTGTTTACCACCCGGCCAGTGGCGACATCCAATGCTTGGGCGACCCTATGCCTGAAACATTCATCGCCACTCTCAAAGCCAAGGGGGTTAGCCCCATCAATCCTGGTCGTCGCATTGTCTCCACCTGGCAACCCCACGGCCAAACGGTTCAAGAGACCATTGAAGAACTTGGTCTAAAGGCTCGCATCATCATGAACAAGAAAGCGGTGATGGTGCTACCGGCGGGCATCACGAAAGCTACTGGCCTTGAGGTCGCGCTAACCAAGCTGAACCTCCGTTCAGAAAACGTTGCTGGCATCGGCGATGCTGAGAATGATTTTGATTTGCTAAGGTCTTGTGGTTTGGGTGTTGCAGTGGCTAATGCGCTGCCAACCGTAAAAGAGATGGCAGACTGTGTTGTGAAACAGCCACGCGGTGAAGGTGTTACTGAATTAATTGAGAAAATATTAGACAACAGTTTTTAGCTGCTCTCAACAGTAGTCTGTGTGTTCTCAGCAAGATAGTAAAAGTCACCGTCAATAGCCAGTGAATAGCCTGCCAAACGGTTGACTATTTTGTGGTTTATTGTCAGCCCAGGACTACAGCCAGTGTAGTAATGCGCAACAAGCTGCATGTACCCCTTAAACGTCTGTGACACGCTTCGAAAAGCTAGGGTATTCGAGTCAAGCTGGCTCAGGACGTCTTCAATATGGGCTTCCAGCTCAGCTGTTCTTTCTAGCCGAGAGTACAGCTGTCATGAACTCTCTTGGTAGGCGATGTTGATTCTTTTGGGGTTGAGACTACCCTGTGTTTGGAAAGATGTGGGTTGCACACCGACGATTTGAGTAATATCTTCTGGCTCAAAGTCGCCGTAGATAGCAAAGTAGGCGTACTGTTCGTCAGACTTCATATAGATAGACCCAAGTTTACTGACAGCTCTTGGCCTACCATAACGGAAGTAATCGATTTCTCAATATTCTGACGTTATGACTGCTGCCGTTGCCAATCGCCCTCCGTCTGGTCATACCCGCACGATGCGGCAAGACATGATTGGTTATGTAGAAGGACTGGCCCAGCAGGGAGACTTTCTCAAGGTACCCTTGGGCATTGCCACGGCTTATTATCTCAATCACCCAGACGATATTCGTGAGGTACTGGTCCGGCAATCTGACAAATTCCATAAGCCTGCAACGGTGAAGTGGGCAGCTGCGGGGCTCTTTGGCGAAAACCTGTTTACCTCGGATGGGCGGCTGTGGCAGGTGGTGCGGCAGACCTTGCAACCGGCGTTTCAGTCTCAGCAGATTCGCGATCATGCCCAGATCATGATTGACGAAACGGTGGCGATGGTCAACCAGTGGCAGCCTGGGCAAACCGTTGAGATGTGTCAGGCGATGATGGACCTGACCATGGGCATTACTAGCCAAGCCTTTTTTGGCATCGATCTGCGGGATCGGCCTGAAGCAAAGGGGATTGTACGGTTCATTGAGCTATTCAATCAGCGCATTTCTGGCATACCAGTACCGGGATGGCTGCCGCTACCGGCAACGCTGGAAATGAAGCGCTACATTTCAGATACCAACCGACTCCTGACCCCACTCATCACCGAGCGTCGTCAGAACCCTGGGCGCTACACAGACATTTTGGCGATGCTGGTACAGGCTCAAGCCGCAGACAACACTGGACTGATTACCGACCAGCAGGTCTGCAATGAGGTCAAAAACCTATTTGCAGCGGGTTACGAGGTCACGGCCAACTCTCTGGCCTTTGCGTTGTACCTGATCAATGAGCATCCATCAGTGGCAGCACGGCTACGAGCAGAAATCGATCGGGTTATCGGCCAGCGAACGATCCAGTTCGAAGACCTGGCCCAAATGCCTTACCTGGAGTGCGTGTTGAAAGAATCCATGCGGTTGCTGCCGGTGACAACCGTGTTTGCTCGGCAAAGTGTTGAGTCGGTCACCTGGGCAGACCGTCAAATTCCTAAAAACTCAGCGGTGCTGATTTCCCCTTGGACGGTCCATCGTCGGGCGGAGATTTACCCAAATCCCCTGACGTTCGATCCAGAACGCTTTGACATTAGCGTCCGCAGCCAAATTCCTAAGTTTGCTTACCTGCCCTTTTCGGGGGGAACCCGCATTTGCCTGGGGCAGGCGTTTGCCCTTACCCAGATGCGCATTAATCTGGCGACTATTTTGCAGCGCTACCAGCTCTGTACAGCCCCTGGCTATGTGATGGAGCCCTACTTTAGCTTTAATACGCGTCCCAAAAATGGACTACCCATGCAGGTAGAAATGCGTTGACCCCTAACCCGGTGCGACCTACTCAGATACAGGGGCAGGCGCCGGTTCCGGTGCAGTCAAGTCGCCAGGTAGAACGTCCGTTGCGGGCTGCTCAATCACTGGAGCGCTGTCTACCGCTGGCTGTAGCGTATCGAGCCAGCCGCCGCTCAGGATGACGGTAATGCCCATAAACAGGATCGTTAGCGTCCAAGTGGCCCGGTTCAGCGTGGTCTCGGCGCTCTTGGTACTGGTAAACAGCTGAGCCTGACCGCCCAATGCGCCCAAACCATCGCCCTTGGGGCTGTGAAGCATGACCAGAATGACCAAGCCCACGGCTGCGACCAGCCAAACTATCTGCAATACGTTCGTGACCATGAGCTAACGCTGAATAATTAATCCATTCACCATACTATCTCACCGTAGGGCCGCGTCGCTTAAGCCGCTAAAAAGACGCGGCCCACAGTAATCTTCTGAGCCAATGCCCTGCTTCGAGGTTTGGTGTCGGTAACAGACCCCAAACTAAAGCGAAACCTTGACGGGGGTGCGGTTCTGCTTAACGTCGACGCTCACTGGCTGAAGCATCGACTTGCCCGTCATCTCGGGGGGCTGCGGCAGCTGCAAAATGTCCAGAATCGTAGGGGCAACGTCTGCTAGGCGGCCATCGTCTCGTAGCTCAACGTCCGTCCCGCGACCAGGGATCTTTAGCGTTTCGCCCTCAATCAGGATGAAGGGAACCGGGTTAGTGGTATGGGCTGTCCAGGGTTTGTGCTGCTCGTCCCACATGTATTCGGCGTTACCGTGGTCAGCAATGATGATGGTGGTGCCACCAGCACCGACCACCGCTCCAACTAGGCGACCAATCTCGGCATCTACCGCCTGTAGAGCATCGACCGTGGCATCCATCTGCCCGGTGTGGCCCACCATGTCAGGGTTGGCATAGTTGATGACGATGAGGGAGTACTCTCGCTTGTCTATGGCCGCGATCGCGCCGTCGGTGACGGCCTTAGCCGACATGGCCGGCGCCTGGTCGTAGGTTGGCACCATGGGGCTAGGAATCAGCTCTCGCTCTTCGCCGGGGAAGGGATCTTCCAGTCCGCCGTTAAAGAAGTAGGTGACGTGGGCGTACTTTTCGGTCTCAGCAGTACGGAATTGCTTGAGACCATGCTCAGCAATCACCTGGCCCAGGATATTGTCTAGGTTTTGGGGAGGATAAGCTACCTGCACTGGCAGAGAGCTGTCGTACTGGGTCATGGTGACAAACGGCAGCGGCTGAACCTGCTGGCGCTCAAACCCGTCAAAACCGGGATCGGTAAACGCTTGAGTTAGCTGGCGGGCACGGTCGGGGCGGAAGTTAAAGAAAATAACGCCGTCACCAGGCTTCACAGCACCCGGTGCCAGCCGCACAGGCTCAATAAACTCGTCGGTTTGGTCAGCCTGATAAGCGGATTGGATCGCCTCAATTAAAGACTGGCTGGTGCCCTCATCGTCAGACACCATCGTCTGGTAAACCTTGCTGACCCGATCCCAACGGCGATCGCGATCCATGGCGAAGTAGCGACCACTGAGGGTTACGACTCGCGCGAACGGGTTGGCGTCCACGTAGTCCTGCAAGGTTTGGAGGGATTCCCCCGCACTGGTCGGCTTCGTGTCGCGACCATCGGTAATGGCGTGGATACAAACCTCAGAGAGGTCCTGTGCCTTAGCCATTTCTAGCAGACCGATTAGGTGATCCAGATGGGAATGCACGCCCCCTTCTGAACATAGGCCAATTAGATGTAGCTTACCGCCGCTATAGCGGACTTTCTGGCAAATTTCCAGCAGGGCAGGGTTTTCCTGTAGTGTTCCGTCTTCTACTGCGTCAGAAATTCGAACAAGCTCTTGGGGCACGATGCGCCCTGCACCGATGTTGAGATGCCCGACTTCTGAGTTGCCCATCTGACCGTCGGGCAGTCCAACGTCTTTGCCTGACGTTTTAATTGTTGTACGCGGATACGCAGCCCAAAGGCTATCCATCACGGGCGTGCTAGCTCTCTGCACTGCGTTACCGTCAGCATCTTCTCGGTAGCCCCAGCCATCTAGGATTACGAGAACCATCGGAGAAACTTGCGCCATAGAAAATCCCGTTGCAAATGTTTACGAGCGCTCTGAAGATGATATCACCACGACTATCGCCGCGAGCTGACGTACTATTTCGCTTTCTTATTTGCTACTGTCGAATGCGGTTATCAAACACGTATCGAGATGTTGACCGGTTACCCTAAACAGATACTTTGCACTGTTCAAGTAGAGTTTTAGGCCGGTCACCATAGCCAACTGAAGGAATCGCCATCGGTTTTCTTAAAAAGCTGTCTCTAAAGCGTTGCTCGAAAAGGAACTTGTAAGAACAGACACGCCTTAACGTAGAACACGCTTGGACGCCCAAGTATCGGCAGGGTGAGAGTGAATAGAGGGATGTGGCCGCTCTTAAAATCAACCTGCGACAATACATCTTTTATTTTATGCCTTCAAATTTTATACGGTGAACCCACGTTTTGGAAGAGGGGCATAATCGATGTCTAGATTAACCGAAAAATGGTAGACCCCAGTCTATTTCTCTGGAGAATAGACGATTTTCAATACGTTGCGAGGTTCTACAACGTTGCTACTGAGTATAAGCACTCATTAAGCAAACATATACTCTCACAATTTTGCGCTCACAATCGTAATGTCAGCACTTACAAGTATTTCTACTTAGAGTGTTAGATACTTGCTCGAATGTTTGAACGAAGCTTTGAAAGCCTTGTGGAGTAATCGATAGTGTCTGGCTAAGGGGTAGCAAACTGACCTAAAAAGTTGCAGAAGAAGGTATTGCAACGTCAGATTCTATCCTATGGAAGATTGGGGTAAGCCTTGGTTCATGGGGCAGGCCTGCTGGATATCGGCAGTGTGCAAAGAGCGCCGATCAAAGATTAAGTCAGCAATCAGTGACTTTTCCCTTTCAAGGCTTTTTTAGCTGCAGCCTTCTCTTTTTGTTTATCTTTTTGCTTTTGTCGTTTAGCGGCGACCTTGGCGGCTTTTGCAGCTTCAATCTTCTCTAAGCGAACGCGCTCCTTTTCTTCTTCTACTTTGTCTAAATAGTAGTGATAGTCTCCTCGATAGAGCCGTAGTTCGCCGTCTCTAATTTCGACAATTTTGTTGGCGACCCTGGAGATGAAGAAACGGTCGTGGGAGACAATTAACACCGTGCCGTCATAGTCCTGCAGGGCTCCTTCTAGCATCTCTTTGGCGGGGATGTCGAGGTGGTTGGTCGGCTCATCTAGCATCAAGAGGTTGGCAGGCTTAAGCAGCATTTTGGCCAGGGCCAGTCGTGCTTTCTCTCCGCCACTCAAGGCCGCCACGGGTTTGAACACCGTATCGCCACTGAACAAAAACTGGCCCAGTAGGGTTCTAACCTGTTCATTTTTCCAATCAGGGACTTCGTCATGGATGGTGTCCATAACGGTTTTGTCGAGGTCCAGGGCTTCAGCCTGGTTCTGTTCGAAGTAACTGGGGATCACGTTGTGTTCGCCCATTTTGACGGTGCCCTCTGCGGGCGTCTCTAGGCCGGTAATGAGTCGGAGTAGCGTAGACTTACCGGCACCGTTAGGGCCGACGAAGGCAATGCGATCGCCCCGCTCGACCCAGAGCTCTGCCCCCAGAAACAAGATGTTGTCGCCGTAGAAGTGGCTCAGGTTTTCAACACTGACCACCTCGCGCCCGCTACGAGGAGCCGGGGGAAAGCTGAAGCGCAGTGTCCGCACATCGGAGATGGGGGCGTCGATGCGCTCAATCTTCTCTAGCTGCTTTTCCCGGCTTTTGGCCTGGGTGCTGCGGGTAGCGCTGGCGCGAAACCGGTCCACAAAGGTTTGCTGCTTGGCAATTTCCTTCTGCTGGCGCTCGTAGGTCGCCATCTGGGCGGCCTTGCTTTCGGCTTTTTGCGCCAGGTAGGCGCTGTAGTTACCCAGGTACGTCGTCGAAACGCCGCGCTCGGTTTCGACAATTTGCGTGCAGAGCCGGTCTAAAAACTCTCGGTCGTGGGAGACAATCACCATCGGCGTCGTCAGGCTCTTTAGGTACCCCTCCAGCCACTCGATGGTTTCTAGGTCTAAGTGATTCGTAGGCTCGTCCAGCAGTAGCAGGTCCGGTGCCCTCAGCATGACCTTGCCTAGGCCCATCCGCATCTGCCAGCCACCGCTAAAGGAGCTGACCAGCCGATCCCCATCGTCGGCCTGAAAGCCCATCTCTGGCAGAATTTTTTCAATTTTGGACTCTAGCCCGTAGCCGTCTAGGGCTTCGAACTGACGCTGCTTGCGGTCGAGCAGCTTAATCAGCCGCTCTAGCTCGTCAGGGTCAGCCGCCTCCATCTGGATGGGGATCTGGGTCAGGTCGTGCTGGACGGCGTTAGCTTCCTCAAACACGGTCCAAAATTCTTCGCGGACCGTCCGCCGGGGATCAACCTCAAGCTCCTGGTTGAGGTAGCCGATGTGCAGCTCAGCTGGACGAATCACCTGCCCCGTTGTGGGTTCGATTTCCCCCATGATGATCTTCAGCTGGGTTGACTTGCCTGCACCGTTGACACCGACTAAGCCAATGCGATCGCCGGGCTTGACTTCCCAGTTCACATCCCGCAGCACTTCGCCGGTGGGGTAAACCTTACTGATATTTTCGAGGCGAAGCATAGTGATAAGGATGGAGTACGGTTAATGAATTTTAACAAATACTGCCCGAGTCCTTCTCAATCCTGCCGATCGGCCCCATAAAAAAGTTAGCTAGCTCCGTCGAAAAGGCGGTACTGCCCCAATCTCTGTCAAATCTACGGCGTCCAACAAATCTTGCCAGGCCTGCACCGCCGAGGCATTATCCATGTCGTCGATTAGATAGCGCGCGGCATCGTGCCAAAGGCCGTTGTCGGCAGCAATAGTCGCTCGTTCAACGGCTGTCTCCGCTGCTGCGAGCTCGTTTTGCAGGACTGCATCCATCTCGACCCGCTCAACGTAGCCAAAAACGCTCATATCAGCCTGGTCGCCGCCCGTTTCGCAGTACACCTCTAGCGACCAGTAGTAGGTTGTATCGGTTTCCAAGGGCGCTAGCCCCAGCTGGTCGGGCAACGATAATGTGGCGATCCCTTCTTCCCCAGAGAGCGTGTGGGCCATCTGGTAAAGCGGGACCAGATCTTCTTCAGTGGTGATGCGGTACAGCTTGAATTCTAGATAGGTGGCGCTGTTTGCGGGCATGAACCATTGGAAATCTGGGTAGGCCGCTGTTGTTAACGACGTAGTTTCAGGCACCAATGCTGTCAGGACCTTGCCGTCTTCTGGGTTGGCAAGACAGCTGGGGATGGGGTCACGGGTGCCGCCCGAGCGCCGATAGTTAGGGCGGCCGCTAACGTTGCGTGGGGTGAAAGCGGCTGCAGCAGTGCTGGCAATGAGCCAACTAGCCAACGTCAGGGAACCAAGCCGATAGAACACACTGGTAAATTTCATTGCAAACTGGGATGCTAAACGGGCGACAGGAATCAACTAGAGAGGGCGCAGATGACGGGGAAAATACTGCTGGGTACGGGCTGGCTGTTGGGACTGGTTTTGGGTAGCGGCTTCAGCGTTAGGGCGGTTACCATGGCTACCAGCCAAGATCTTGCAGTACAAGACCTTGCAGTAAATGTTGAGACAGTTGGCCGTCTGGCGGATGGCCATATCGAATCGGTCACTCCGTCATTCTCCCTCCAGTATCCCCAAGACAGCCAGGTGACTGTACGGAGTGAGGACAGTATTGAGATCGTCAGTAGTGTCCCAGTGGGCGACTCCACTATGGATCTCCACACGCAGGCCCGCCTACTCCGGGAAGGTCCGGCGGATGTGGTAGGCCCATACATTGAGCAGCTGCTAGAGGCTGATGCCCTGGTGACGCTGTACCGCACTGTTGTTGTGGATGGACGGTCTGGCTTTCGGATTTGGCTGGGAGAACGGCCCGATCCTCAGACGGGTGAACTGACCAATAGCCTGGTCACGTTTGTCGGATACGGCAGCGACCAAACGGCTCAGATCATTAGCTACTATTCTGACGAACTTGATGAAGCCACTGTGCTAGCGCTACACGACTCGTTTACGCACCTGGCTCCACCGGATGCGTCGCCCTAACCCGGCAGATCTGAGTGAGTAGCTGGGAGCAGCGGCTCGTCGGCCAATTCTTCGAGCCCGACGGATGCCAACAGCTCGACCCAGCGGCGCTGTAGGTCTGGATCGTCTGGCTGTTGGCGAAGCAGGGTTGTTAGGCCTGTGACAGCTTCGAGCCAAAGTCCGGATTGGGCCGCGATCGCAACTTGATTTGACAGCGACGCTTCAGCTAACTGCCGTGCCGTCGCGTCATCAACTTGAATCCGTTGGACCCAACCCTGGGTATGCAGTTCCGCGCGGCAGCTGTCGGGTTCGCAGAAGAACAGGACCTCCCAATAGTAAGTTTCGCCAACGGCCAGGGGGGCCATGCCTGTTTCTGCAGACAGCGTCAGCGAGGCAATCCCCGGTTCGCCCGTTACGACCTCTGACAGTTGGAAGAAGGCGGTAACCGTCTGGCTGTCAGCGTCGTACCGATAGAGGTTGACCTGAATGCGGTTCTCCCCCAGGGTGGGCTGGTACCAGTGCAGGGTGGGATAGGGCTGAGCTGTGGTGGCAACCTGCTCGGGCATGAGCAGGTACAGCCCACCCAGTCCACCTGCATTGCAGTTGGGGCAGCGCGACCCTAGGGAGCGCCGATTGGGCGAGGACAGCTCTGCGCCATCTGTGGTTGGACGAAACACGTCTGCGGTGGCCTGCCCAGCCCACCCCGCTATCACCAGAAGCGAAACGCAAACCCCAAAGACAAAACGCTGCATTGCAGAACCGGCTCGTTAACACTGCTGAGATCCTCAGCGCTTGGCCTACAGATTTCGCATCGGGCAGAACTCCGGACAGCGCTTCGAATACCCTGCCGCATTGCCGGTTCGGGCTAAGGCAGCTTCTGTAACAGCACCCACCTTTGACCGGCTGGCCAGCAGGGCAGTGGCCAGCCATCGGGAATCAGCCGAATCATGGGCCGTAGCACACCTGGTAGGCGATCTCTTAGTTGGGTTTTAACTTGCTCTGTCCGGGTCCACTTCTGTGGGGTGCCCTGGGCAATAGGTCGAAAGCCGTACTGTCGAGCCAGCTGAATCACCCCTGTCGGCGAGAACCAGTGCAGCACCGTGGGCGGCTGGTAGGCAGACCAGCGGTGCCCCTGGAACCTGGCGCTGCGGCTGGTGCGATCGCGAATTTCGACCAGCCAGTATCCGCGAGGCTTGGTCACGCGACTTGCCACCGTGAGTGCCTGATCAAGGTTATGCAGGTGGGGCAAGACCTGCATAAACGTCACCAGATCATAGGTCAGCGCTGGTGCGGTGAACTGCTCTAGCGTTGTTTGGCGTAGCGGCAGATCCAATTCCTGCTGGCCATAGCGCACCATGCGAGCGTTTGGGTCAATGCCCGCAGGCTCCCAGCCCACGTCTGCCAAACCCTTGAGGATAAAACCGGCTGCGGCCCCCACCGCTAGCACCCGACCGGGCGTTGTGTAGTGGGTCAGCAGCATGCCGTACCGGCGGCCCTGCTGCCGTAGCGATCGCCCCTGAGCCAGATAATCTCCATAGCCCGCCGGTTCTCCAGCAAAGTAAGCATCGCCAAACACATCATCGGCATGGGTTGGCGTAGTGGTGACCTCAGCAAAGCGATGACCACAATAGCCGCAGTCCCGCAGCCAAAACCCCTGCTTCTGAAAGGCTCGTTTGGAGTGGTGCTGACAGATGGGGCAGCGGGTATCAGCCATGACGGCACTGACGCCTGCAACGCCGTGGCGGGGCTGATTAAGCGTGAGCGGTTGACGACTTTTCTTTTGACTAATGGGGACGTTAGCGTGACCGTTGGACCGGGCATTAGGACGATTGAGAACCATACAGGACGTCTGGGAAGAAGGTTAATGACGGGGGCAGTGCAGGTGGCACGGCGCAGATCCCTTCAAGACATATGTATTGATTGCTGCTCGGTAAGTTCCGAGCGCATGAGGGTGACGGTGATTTAAGCCGGTGCTGAGCAGGTAAGCATTCGATGACGCGACACCCATGATGCGTAGGCCTGGCGGTTATGGTGAAAGAGCTGTCCGATACTCCAGTGACGGGACAGATATCTAACCCACTGCCGCTCAACCGACTTCAACTTTTCCCATGCCGTCCTTGCCACAGACTATTCTGGCCATCGTCCACCAAGACACGTCGAAATCTGGGCTAGTGGGAGACCTGCTACAGGCCAAGGGCTGTCGACTTGAGCAGCGTTGCCCGGCCCTTGGCGATCCGCTACCGGAGACGTTGGCAGACTATGGGGGCGTGGTCGTATTTGGTGGGCCAGCCAGCGCCAACGATCCAGAACCCTACATTCAAAAAGAGCTGACCTGGCTAGAGACTGTACTGGCCGCCTCAATCCCTTACTTAGGGGTTTGCTTAGGGGCTCAGCTGCTAGCGAAGGCGTTAGGGGCTACCGTTGCCCGCCATCCCGAAGGCCTACGAGAGATTGGCTACTTCCCCATTCGGGCAACCCCAGTGGGGCAGTCGCTGCTGCCAGAAGAACTCTCGGTCTATCACTTCCACAACGAGGGGTTTGAACTGCCGACCGGGGCAGAGCTGCTGGCAACGGGGGCTCGGTTTCCCAACCAGGCATTTCGGTACGGTACCTATGCCTACGCGGTGCAGTTCCACCCCGAAATCACGACTGCAATGATGGAGTTTTGGACGACTCAGGCGGCGGACCAGTTGACGTTGCCCGGTGCCCAGCCGCGGGAGCAGCATTTTCAAGGGCATACCCAGCACGCTGAGTCCGTAGCGACCTGGCTCAGTCAATTTCTAGACCACTGGTTGGCCCTTCGCGATTCAGTGCCACAGGGTAAGGGCGATTCAGGTCAATATGCAGATGGCGCGACCGTGCTGATGGGCCATTAACGCCTCTCTACACAGCGGGTTCCGCAACTAAACCGCTGTCCCGTCCAGAACTGGAGTTTTTCCTGGGGAAAAGCCATAGATTTTCAGGCTATACGCGGTTCGGAACTACAGGTTTCAGGCTGGACGTGGATTAGCGGCGACGGGCATAGTACGACACCTCGACATCGGCGCACCAGCCCGGACGGTTGTTTTCGTAGAGAAACACGGCATCGACGCGAAAGTACATGCCGTTCTGAAATAGGCAGTCGCCCACCCGTGGAATGATCGGGTAGTTGGCAAACCACAGATAGTCTCGCCCCGGCAGGTTGGTGTTGTTCGAGACGGGGATTTTGGCGATGACCTGGACTTTGTAGCCGCCGCTGGGGGCAGGAGGCGCATAGCTGGACGGTGCTGACGCTGCTGCGCTCCGCTTTGATTTGGTGGTTTGTCGTTTACTCGACTTGGCTGTGCTGCGCTTGGTTTTGCCCTTGGGTTCGCCGGTCGATTCGGTAGACGGAGCCGGTGAGGACGTAGACGGTCCAGCAGATTTTGATGATTTACCGTTGGCGCTGCGAGTGGCTTTATTGGTCATCGGCCGGTCGAGAGCCTCGGGCTCGGGCTCGACGTAGGGGCGTTGCCGTGTGCGTCGGTGGTTAGGGGCGTCTTGGGGGGAGGGGGAACTGGAATTGCGTCTCAGGGGCGTGCGATCGCTTGTTTGGGACGCGCCAGGAGAGTGGCCTCTAGCCACGGGCCCCTTCACTGTATTGGGCAGGCGGCTACGGTTGCTACCGGGCTGCTGGGATGGCGGTCGCTGAGCTGGAGGCTGAGACGGGTTTGAACGGGCTGCTGGTGTCGGGTCTGCGGCGGGTGACGGTTTGGCCTTCACGCCATCCATCCCCCCTTTCATAAACGGGTTGCCGATGAAAGGATTATTGGCATCGGGAGTTGCGCCAGACATGGCATCACCAGCAGAAGGACAGCCGTAACGCCCTGATAGTAGCAAATGGTTTGCCGACAGTCGCTGTGAGAAGGCGCTGTGGTGTAAAACAGGCTATGAATCGTTGGTCTCTGTTTACCTTTCTCTCTTTACCTTTATGTCAATTGTCACGTCACAATTCTGACGATGGGTACACAATAGGTAGGAATGGTCAATCCGCCGTCTTGCCCCTGCATGTTTCCAAATACTGCACCTAAGCCCGTCAATCTGACCTATCTCGTTCTGGAGGCGCTACGGCTCCCCAGTAGCGCGATTCCCTACCACGTGAGTCAGCAGCTGACGGAGTATTATCCTGGCAAATACATCCTCGAAGGCGACAGTATGTACTTCGAGCTGCAGAAGTTTGCGGAGGCAGGCTACTGCGAAACCGCCATGGTGACCCACATCAAAAATGCACCGGGTTACTTCTCTACGCTGCAAGAAACCACCGTCCACAACCACATCACCACTATGTGGAACGGCAAGAAGCAGGAGCAGCGCCGCTACGAAAAGAACGTGTGCCTGCGGGTCACCTGGAAAGATGCTAAGCAGCAAGAACATGAGCTGATGGTGCTGCTGCTGTCCTGGCCCCAGGGTTACTTCGACTCCTGCCGCTACTACTGGGTCTTAACTGATGAGCGGTCGGTCGCAGAAGAGTTCTTCGCTGCGGTCTGTAGCTGGAATTCTGAAGTGCGTGACGAAGTCATGGTGTTTGAGGGCGGGTTCTGGCACAAGAATCGCGACCTGTACAACTCCATCAAAAGTGCGACGTTGGATAACTTGATTCTGTCCGGCACGCTCAAAGAAGATATCCACGACGACGCCAAACGGTTTTTTGAATCTAAGCCGATGTACAGCGAGTACAACGTGCCGTGGAAGCGCGGCATTCTATTCATTGGCCCGCCGGGGAATGGCAAAACGCATATGGTCAAGGCTTTGGTGAACGACCTGAGTTTGCCGTGCCTGTACATCAAAAGCTTTAAGACCCGTCAGCAGACCGATACTGACAACATGCGGGCGGCCTTCAACCGGGTCAGAGAAGCCGCCCCCTGTATCGTGGTGATCGAAGACCTGGATGCCCTGATCGATGACGAAAATCGATCTTTCTTCCTTAACGAGTTGGACGGCTTTGCGCTTAATGACGGGGTACTGATGATTGCCAGTACCAACCATCCCGAGCGGCTGGACATGGCCATTCTAGAACGGCCCAGTCGGTTTGACCGCAAGTACCACTTTGAGCTACCGGGGCAGGTTGAGCGTGTGGCCTACCTCGAAATGTGGAACCAGAAGCTCAAGCCCGATATGCAGCTGACGGACGCCGAGCTGCGAGATATTGCTGCCGTAGCCGATAAGTTTTCCTTTGCCTACTTGCAAGAGCTACTGCTCTCGGCCAGCATGGCCTGGGTCCAGCAAGATCGCCCCGCTGGCGGCATGGCCGACATCATGCAAGACCAGATGGAAAAGCTGCGCAGCCAGATGGAAAGTCAGGCATCGGAGCCCTCACAACCCAAGAAAAATGGCAAACTGCCCCATGGTCTAGCGCTGGGCAACGGGCTGCCAGATACCGGACTCGAAGACCTGTCTGCCCTGGCCGCAGGTGAAGAAGATTAAGTCAAGCGTCCCCATTAATTAACGAACCTAACGGAGCTTGAAGAAACGCCACATCTGCTGCTCATCTGCAAACTGCGCGATTAACCTGAAGGGACATTACTCTTTTTACAGAGGCTTTTGGTTATGGCAGCTGTTTCTACTGATACTGCGCCCTCTCTACGCAAATCGGGCCTCTTCGGCATCCTGTGGCTGCTGGGGCTGGCTGGGGTGCTGTCGCTGTTGCAGGTACCGTTACGGCTGCCAGACTTTCTGCCGATGTCGCCAGAGCTGTTTCGGGTACTGCTGTTGCTACAGCCGCTGCTGCTACTGACGGTAATGACTGGGGTGGGTACGCTATTGGCCTCACGGGTTGGGTTTGATGTGCCCCTGATTCGAGCGATCTATGAACGTGGGGATGTGTTGTCGGTGGTGCGATCGCAGCTGATTCCGGCGACGACCCTAACGCTGGTGGTGTTCATGACAATTTTTGGGCTGCAGGGCATCGCCGAACCCCATTTACCCACGGCCTACCTTGAGGTTAACCAGAGCGCTGAAACGCTGATGCCGCCCATGACGCGCTTTTTCTACGGTGGCATTACCGAAGAGATTTTGATGCGTTGGGGGCTAATGACGCTGCTGGTATGGCTACCTTGGAAGTTTCTGCAAAAGTCTACCGGCAAGCCTCGGACGAGCATTGTGTGGAGCGCCATTGCCATTACTGCCGTCCTGTTTGGCATCGGCCACCTGCCCCTGCTACTAGAGTTGGTGCCCCAAGCTTCTGCTTTTCTGATGACCTACATCGTTGGGGTGAATGCACTGGTGGGCTTAGCCGCAGGCTGGCTGTATTGGAAACGTGGATTAGAAGCTGCCATGATGGCCCACATGCTGTTTCACCTGCTGGGATTGGTGGCGCAGTAGACCTCAACCCCTTATCCAGCCCTCATCAGCTGACGGCATCGGCAAGGCTGTCGAGCTGGCGAAAGTCGCGGGTGACTTCGCTCCACAGGGATTTATTGAGCGGATCGGTTTTGAGTGCCTTTTCTAGATAAATGCGGGCCTTGACCCGGTTGCCGTCGGCAATCAGCTGACGGCCCCAGCGTTGGTAGGCAATCGCCTGCCACTGGCGCACTTCTGGGTCTTGGCTAATGCGTTGGGCTAAGCCTTCGACCAGCGCGATCGCGCGGGGAAATTTTTGCTGGCGTAGCAGTACCTGAAGCTGATCGTAGGACTCCCGCTTGAGCCGCTGTTCCAGTTCCGACAGACGATGATTGACCTGAACCGGGCTAGGCGGCGGCGGATAGGGATTGGGGGATGGGTGAGTGGCAGTTGAGGCAGAGACTGGTGTAGCGGGAGACGACTCGCTATCGTCCTCAGGCTGCAGGATATCTACCAGCGTCTCGTAGGCCTGCGTGACCCGAATAAACCGATCCTTAGCCCGCTGATTGTTAGGGTTTATGTCGGGATGATACCGACGTGCCAGCTTGCGATAGGACGCCTTTACATCATCAAATGATGCGCCCTTTCGCAGCCCCAAAACTCGATACTGATCGGCGATGCCCATATTTATTGCATTCGTCGCATTGCTAGGAACAGCTTCCGGCATCGAGCCTGTGCTGGTTGGAGCGCCGCGGCGCAGTCCAACAGGTTCACTACCCCTTCGACTGCTATAGCGCTTCAGCTCGATACTTAGAAACTTTAAACGGCCGAATTTTATCCAAAATTCGGCCGTTCAGCAATGGTGTATTCAAAATTGTACTGTTGGACTCATTCGAATCAGACGTCTCCCATGCCTTCTGGGTGGCAGCAAAGCTAGGGAAAACCGTAGGTTAGTCCAAGTAGCCCATCAGCTCACCTGGGGCCTCGTCAATATCGTTGGATGCAATAGGACGGTTGCCCGGCAGCATGCCTGACTCTGAAATTTCCAGGTGGCTAACCGCAACGGGGCGATGCCCAGGCAACGTGTCTGTGGTAGCAATCTCAAAGGTATCGGCCATGACCGGACGACCACCGCCCAGTGTGTCGACTACCTCTACACTACCAACGGTGATAGGCCGATGATTGGGCAGCGTATCAGTCTCAACCACGCGAGTATTGTCCTCAAGGATAATGATGTCTTGCTTTTCAGCCTTGACTAAACCGCCGTTGCCGTTGCTGCCGTTGCTGGTCGACTTTTTTCGAGTGCGGGTGCTTCTCGCTGGTGTCTTGCTGGCAGTGCCTTCCTGGGTACCGGCTTCCGTCTTTTCCTCGCTCATGGCGCTGAACCCCTATAGCTGCGTGGACGTGAATCTTAAGAGAATTCTTAAGTAAAAATTATAGGTTAAAACCCGATCCATTTAGTTCACGAAAGCTAATCAGTCCCATAATGGGCGGCTTTCACGCCGAAATCAGATCGGTTTCATCCCTCATAAGTGCTACCCACTTTCGAAAGCGACTGGTTATAATGTGGATCCCGCGAGGGTCTTTAATCTCCTGTTTGGGGTTTAGGGGGCTGTCACGGTTTCGACGTTTTGACGAAAGTCATGGCGTGATACAGGTCGAGAGCGGGTCCACTCTCGTTAAAACAGGCTCAACTAAATACAGATGCAAACAACATCGTACCTTTTGCTCGTAAGCAAGTAGC
>CAWUKV010000062.1:0-25104 GCA_963923025.1 uncultured bacterium | reverse complement strand
TATAAGAGATGCAGACAAAAAAGCGGGCAAGAATCCGAATATTGAGTCTATACAAATCCAGTCTTTTAGCTACGGATTCCCGGGGCAAGCACCAGTAGAACTCATTTCCGAGTATGACGACAATTTCTGGATGCAGGGCAGTCCAAAGTACAATTCTGAAGGAAGTTCGCCAGTGCCCTACAACGAACACTGGTATCTAACACTGAAAATTAATCTTACGGTAAACGGCAAGCAATACTCTTTTGAGGAGAAGGTTCATGCGAGTTCGCGTCAAAACCTTCGTCCTTTAATTTTTTATGCATTGGAATAATGTTGACTGTAGGCTACCTAACAAACAGCTACAGTGAATCTTGGACCTCTAATCTGACTAACGATTCCACTTCACCAGAGCCCATAGAGATGCCCCCAGCCTGGTAAGTCAGTACCCCTAACCCTCTGGCAACAAGACAATATGCCGGGCAATCTCCCTAGGATGGGTCAGCCACACGACATCGCTGTGCTGGGCCACGTCTTCGGCAATATAGGTCAGGGCACGCCGCAAATGGCGCAGGCGAAAGGGTTGTCCCACAATGTAAGCGTGCAGAGCAATACCGTAGACCAGCGGCTGTTCCTGGCATTGCTGTTTCATCTCGTCGTACTGATCAATCATCATATCGGCAAAGTCTGAGGCCGACGTGCGCCGCACGGCAATTGCTGGAATGTCGTTGATTTCCTGGGGGTAGGGCATCGCTAGAATACGACCTTGACGAGTCTTGAACCATACGGGCTGATCGTCACAGCACCAGTCCAGCAGGTAGGTGTATCCCTCTTCTTGTAAAAGGTCTGGGGTGGTAGGGCTCTGGGCAATCCAAGGACCGAGCCAGCCCTCGGGGGCTGTCCCCTCATGCTGGGCAATAACGTCGGTTGTTTCACGAATCAGCACCGTTTCGTCCGCCTCCGATAGCGTGCTCTGGCGCTCTGAATTGGTGCGTCCGTGGGCAACAATTTCGTCACTACGATCGCGAAATGCCGCAATCACCTCAGGACAATAGTCATACAGTGTCGAATTGGCCAACAGCGCCACGGGTAACCCCAACGACTCAAACAGCGACAGTAGTCGCCATACTCCCACTCGGTTGCCGTAGTCTCGCCAGGCATAATTGAGCACGTCGGGCTCAGGTCCGCCGGGTGCCAGCGCTGCCCCTAACCCTTCCCCAAAGGCAAAGTGCTCTAGATTTAGACCAATGTAAACTGCCAATCGTCGTCCCCCAGGCCAGTCATAATTGGGGCGATGAACAATTGCAGAGTAACCGTAGCGTCCATGGCTAGATAATTTCATCCAGCACCCTTCTGAAAGACTGCTCGGATGCTATCACAGGTGCCTTGAATACCGTGATAAATGCAATAAGATTATGGCCTAGACAACTGATGGCCTAGACAACCCACACATCCTTCCCTTTCGTTAAATTATGGGTAGAACGTTAATGAAATATCGATAATGTTATTAGCCGAAAAAGCATGACTTGCTGAGGTAACCATGAAAAGGTGTTCATTTACAATTGAGCAAAACGTCATTGTCAAAGAACCGATCCCAAGAAAGGGCATCGTGAGTTCAAACCCCGGACGCTCCTTTCGTTTATCGTCTCAATTTTTAGACAACCCTACGACAAAGATCCAATCCTGGGGGGTTGGCATTATCACAGGGAACATCACCCATGGCACCCGCAATGATGAGTTCTTCTTTGCCTATGTTCCCATGGGCGCCAGCGGATCTGCTCATGCGTTTCACGAAATGTTTGCGGCGGGTGCAGAGGAAGTTGTTCGCCTGGGCAGTAATGATGTATGGGTACAAGAAAAAGATATGGATTCACTCGTTTTGGTGTCTGAATCCAGGGGCTTGAGAGGACTATCTTGGGATCATGGCATAGCGGAAAAAGACGTCGATTTGCCACTGATGCCCGATGACGAATTAAAGCAAAGACTCATCACGAGCTGTCACAGCAATCATTTTCAATTTTCTGAACGGGTGTGTTTCAACGTGGATGATTATCACGCGTACCTATACCCCGAGTTGATGGAGCAGCCGCAACGCATCCAACAGCGCCTTGATACTTATCATTCTTTTGGTCCGTACAGTCGAGATATGGAAACAGCATCGCTATTTCTCAAAGCCAACCAATTTGGCACCAAAGCCGTTAGCGTTCTGCAAAATATATTTAAGCAAAAGAAAGAATCTCCCTACGAAGGGTCGTCCGGCAATAAAGCTAAAACCAATGAAAGCAAAATTGCAGCCATTATCATCAATGCCCTGCTACAGCAATCCGCATAAAAGTTGAGTCAGGTTGCTAGTCAGGAAGCGCGCTGTACTGAAAGGGCAGTTGCACTTATTGACTCAGACATTGACTCAGGCAAAGTGCCCAACATTGTAGCAAGTGTCAATTACGCTGACACTCGCCATAAACCATTGGATTGAGATACTCATCCGTCGCGTTGCGAGGGACAGTTTAGCCTTGCACGGGCCTGTCATAGGCAATCACCCCGCTAAGCTGATTCACCTGATGGGCCAAAGTATTCAACAAGCTTGGGTTACTGTAAATCTCTTCTGCCTGAGCCTCTGAATAACCCGAGATCTCAGCCACGGTAACAATCGCCTTAAACAGCATTTCGGTGGCTAAGGTTGTTCTTTCCACATCAGGGTCGTTTTGATACTGGGCATATTCCGCCGCCGCCAGTTGCAGGTTTGAAATCGCACGCTGATGCTCCGCCGACAGCACCCCCTTACCCGGATTTGAAAAATCAAGTAGAAATTGGGTCATAGGCTCAAAGGCTCCACATTTTTCCCAATCTAATCCATCCCCAGCCGCAACGCCGCCCCCTATGGACAGTTTCACCATCCCCAGCCACAGAGCCACAAAAAACGGGACAGCCCTCAGACTCCCCCGTGCAGGTTCAAACAGCCAAGATTCAGAACTCAACGCAGACAGCTCTTCATCCCTCTGCCTTCATCCTTTCAACTACCCTTGCCCCGGCCCCATGCCAATCTTGCCTGCATAAACCGCCTGGCCCGCCAGCTCATCCTCGATGCGCAGCAGGCGGTTGTACTTGGCAACCCGCTCACTGCGGCAGAGGGAGCCCGTCTTAATCTGTCCGGCCCGACTGGCGACGGCTAGGTCGGCAATGGTGGTGTCCTCAGTCTCGCCCGAACGGTGGCTAATCACCGAGGTCAGCTTGTTGCGAGTTGCCAAGCCAATGGTCTCTAGGGTTTCCGTCAGTGTGCCAATCTGATTCAGCTTAATCAAAATGGAGTTGCCTGCACCCAGTTGGATGCCGTTTTGCAGACGGGTGGGGTTGGTCACAAACAGGTCGTCACCCACCAGCTGTACGCGGTTGCCGACGCGCTCGGTCAGCATCTTCCAGCTGTCCCAGTCGTCCTCATGCAGGCCGTCTTCGATAGAGATGATGGGGTACTGGCTACTGATTTTATCCAGGTAGTCGATCAGCTCAGCGGGGCTGCGATCGCTGCCGTCATAGGTATACTTGCCATCCTTATAAAACTCACTGGCCGCTACGTCCAGCGCCAGGGAAACCTGCTCTCCCGGCTTGTAGCCCGCCGCGCTAATGGCATCGATCAAAATCTGTAGCGCCTCTTCGTTGGAGCCCAGATTGGGCGCGTAGCCACCTTCATCGCCGACACCGCCCAGCAGGCCTTTATCCTTCAGTACCTTGCTCAAGCTAGAGAATACTTCCGCACCCCAGCGCAGGGCCTCACGGAAGTTCTCGGCCCCGATGGGCACGATCATAAATTCTTGAATGTCCACGTTGTTGTTGGCGTGGGCACCGCCGTTAATGACGTTCATCAGCGGCACGGGCAGTACGTTTGCCATTGGCCCACCGAGGTAGCGATACAGGGGTAGCGCCACAGCCTGAGCTGCCGCCTTTGCATTCGCCAAAGACACCGCCAAAATCGCATTAGCCCCGAGGTTCGACTTATTGTCGGACCCGTCCAGGTCTAGCATGGCCCGGTCCACCACCATCTGCTCTAGGGCGTTCAGGCCCATCAGCTCTCGGGCAATTTTGTCTTCGACGTTAGAGACAGCCGTTAGAACGCCTTTGCCACCATAACGGTTGGGATCATCGTCGCGCAGCTCGTGGGCTTCGAATGAGCCGGTGGATGCACCGCTGGGCACCTGGGCAATCCCCGCTGCGCCCCCGGACAGGTAAACTTCAGCTTCAATCGTGGGCCGACCGCGCGAATCTAAAATTTCACGGGCGCGAATGTCTTCAATAGCGGTGTCCAGTACATCCAACATGGCGGTATTAATAGCGTGGGGTTTATCAGTATTGCGATATCAGCATACGGGCTGATGCGCTAGAAGGATAGAACCTGGCTTTCAAAACCTATACTGAATTTCAGGAAATCTGTATTTTTACTCCCCCACACCCATGCGCTTACTCCACACTATGCTCCGTGTCGGCAACCTCGACACCTCCATTCAGTTCTACTGCGACGTGCTGGGCATGACCCTACTGCGCAAAAAGGACTACCCCGGCGGTCAGTTTACGCTGGCCTTTGTGGGCTACGGCGACGAGTCGGACCACAGCGTCATTGAGCTGACCCACAACTGGGACACTGACAGCTACGACTTGGGCGACGGCTACGGCCACATAGCCCTCGGCGTAGACGACATCTACACTACCTGCGAGCAAATTAGCGCCCAGGGCGGCAACGTCGTACGCGAGCCCGGTCCCATGAAGCACGGCTCCACCGTGATTGCCTTTGTTACCGACCCTGACGGTTACAAAATCGAACTGATTCAGCTGGGCACGCAGGGCTCCGCCAAAAAGGCGCAGGAGGCTGCCGCTGTTTAACAGCCCTCAGCTTGGTAAGACAAGACTGTCCGCCATCTCGCTCTTAACTCAGCAGGACCATCTTGCTACGCGGCGGAACGTAGATGGCGCAAAGATGGCGCAAAATCATTTCTGGATATCAACACTCTGGCGGTAGGGCCACGGCGTCGGAACCGTTAATATACTGTAGTATTTGCACACGCGTTTCCTGCCCGACGGCCCTTCATGCAGCCCACCAACCCCGATCAATTCACCGAGAAAGCCTGGGAGGCCATTGTTGAGGCCCAGGACGTGGCGCGCCGGTTCCGGCAGCAGTACATGGAGGTGGAGCACGTCGTCGTGGCGCTGCTAGAGCAGCAGGGGCTAGCCGAGAAAATTCTCAGCCGCGTCAACATTAGCGCTGACCAGCTGCTGCAAGAACTAGAAACCTTTTCCCAACGGCAAACGCGCGTGCGCTCAGCGGTAGATAGCACCCTATACCTGGGCCAGAGCCTAGACCGGATGCTGGACTCTGCCGAAGCAGCGCGGGTCGAGCTAGAGGACGAATATATTTCGGTCGAGCACCTGCTGATGGGCTTTGCCGATGACGAGCGCGTGGGGCGCAGGCTGCTGCGCGGCTTTGAGGTGGACGCAGCCAAGCTGATGATGGCAATTCAGGCCGTCCGTGGTAAGCAAAAGGTCGTCGACCAGTCTCCAGAAGACAATTACGAAGCCCTCGAAAAGTACGGCACCGACCTGACCGAATCAGCCCGTAGTGGACGGCTTGACCCGGTAATTGGGCGAGACGAAGAAATTCGCCGGGTGATTCAAGTACTGTCGCGACGCAGCAAGAACAATCCTGTCCTCATCGGTGAGCCGGGCGTGGGCAAAACGGCCATTGCAGAAGGGCTGGCCCAGCGTATCCTCAACAGTGACGTACCGGAGTCGTTGAAGAATCGACGGCTGATTTCTCTAGACATCGGCAGTCTAATCGCGGGGGCCAAGTACCGGGGCGAATTCGAAGACCGGCTGCGGTCTGTTCTCAAAGAAGTGACCGAGTCCGACGGGCAGGTTGTTCTGTTTATTGACGAGCTCCATACCGTCGTGGGTGCGGGTGCAGGGCAAAGCAACGTGGATGCCGGTAACCTACTCAAACCGATGCTGGCGCGGGGCGAATTGCGCTGCATCGGCGCAACTACCCTGGACGAGTACCGCAAACACATTGAAAAAGACGCCGCCCTAGAGCGACGCTTTCAGCAGGTCTATATCGACCAGCCCAGCGTGGACAATGCCATCTCAATCCTACGCGGACTAAAAGAGCGCTACGAGGTCCACCATGGCGTCAAGATATTGGACTCGGCTCTGGTAGCCGCAGCGACGCTGTCGGATCGGTATATCAGCGATCGCTTCCTGCCTGACAAGGCCATTGACCTAATCGACGAAGCCGCTGCCAAGCTGAAAATGGAGATTACCTCTAAGCCGGTAGAGTTAGAAACCATTGACCGCAGGCTAATGCAGCTAGAGATGGAAAAGCTGTCGTTAGAAGGGGAAGAAGAATCTTCGACTAAGGCGTATAAAACCTCTCGCCAGCGACTGGGACGGCTCAAAAAAGAGATGGAGAAGTTGTCGGTCAAGCAGAAAATGCTAACCGATCAGTGGCAGGCTGAAAAGCAACTATTAGATGCCATTAACACCCTAAAGGAGGAAGAGGACCGGCTGCGCCTCCAGGTGGAACAGGCGGAGCGGGCCTACGATTTGAACAAAGCCGCCCAGATTAAGTACGGACGGCTGGAGGCCGTGCAGGGCGAGCAAGATATTTTTGAGAATAAGCTGCAAGAGATTCAGTCCAAGGGCTCTACGCTGCTGCGAGAGCAGGTGACCGAAGAAGACATTGCCGAAATTGTTGCCAAGTGGACCGGCATTCCCGTCAACCGGCTGATGGAGTCGGAACGGCAGAAGCTGCTACAGCTAGAGGGGCACTTGCATAAGCGCGTCATCGGCCAGTCTGAAGCTGTCACCTCCGTAGCTGCGGCCATTCGGCGGGCGCGGGCAGGGATGAAAGACCCGTCTAAGCCCATCGGCTCGTTTATGTTTATGGGGCCGACGGGCGTGGGTAAAACCGAGCTGGCACGAGCCCTGGCCGAGTTTTTGTTTGATACCGAAGACGCCATGATTCGGCTGGACATGTCCGAATACATGGAAAAGCAGAATGTGATGCGTCTGATTGGCGCACCACCGGGATACGTAGGCTACGAAGAGGGCGGTCAGCTCACCGAGGCAGTGCGGCGGCACCCCTATTCCGTGCTGCTATTGGATGAGGTTGAAAAAGCTCACGCCGACGTATTCAACGTGTTCCTGCAAATCCTCGACGATGGCCGCGTGACCGATTCACAGGGGCGTACGGTGGATTTTCGCAACACCATCATTGTGATGACCACCAACATTGGCAGCGATGACATTTTGGAGGTTGCCGGAGATGAATCGCAGTACGACGAGATGCAGTCGAGGGTGACGGCGGCGTTGCGATCGCACTTCCGCCCAGAATTCCTCAACCGCGTAGACGATATCATTCTCTTCCACCCGCTCAGCAAAGACGAACTCCGCTCCATTGTGGTCATCCAACTCAACCGGGTTCACAAACTGCTGGCCGACCAGAAAATCAAGCTCAGCCTATCCGACGCTGCAATCGACCATGTGGCCGAGGTCGGGTACGACCCGGTCTACGGTGCCCGTCCATTAAAGCGAGCTATCCAGCGAGAGCTAGAAAACCCTATTGCCACCAAGATTCTGGAAAATACCTTCACCGAAGGCAGCACCGTACTGATCGACTTCATCGACGGACGGTTAAAGTTTCAGGTAAGGGAATAAAACAGCAAAAAGCCCTGCCATCACTGACAGGGCTGAGGGGAAGTGTGAGAGGAAATCGAGTTAGTTAACGGCCTTTGTCTGACTGTCGAGGTGGCCGAGCCGTGCAGCCTGGAGATCATCAATTGCTTTTGTCTGACTGTCGAGATGGTTGAGGCGCTCAGATTGAACGTTGCTCACAGCTTTGGTTTGAGTATCGAGATGAAACAGACGCTCGGCTTGGAGGTCTTCTATACCTTTAGTCTGTGTATCGAGCTGCGATAGACGCGCAGACTGAATGTCAGCCACAGCTTTAGTTTGTGTATCCAGTTGGAACAGACGCTCAGCTTGAAGGTCTTCCACAGCCTTGGTTTGGGTATCTAGGTGGAACAGACGCTCAGCTTGGAGGTCTTCCACGCCTTTGGTCTGTGTATCGAGTTGATTTAATCGCTCAGATTGAATATTGCTAACAGCCTTAGTTTGTGTGTCTAGCTGATCGAGGCGACGCTCTTGCAGAGATAGAGTAGGCTCAAAAGCCTGAACAGCAGGCGCAGCCGCAACAGCGGTAACAGCAACGGTCAGAATAGAAAGGATAGTGCGTTTCATCGTTTGGCTCCTTGGTCAGTACACCTTAGCCGCATCCAGAACTAGCTGAACGGGTCGAGGTGAATTGCTTCATTGATTACAAGAATGCCGGGAGCAACTGAGCCTCATCTGACCGCTGACTGAAGATTGCTTAAGGGGTTTCTGAGAATTGCTGAAGAAATCAGGTGACGGGGATCACGAAACGGTCTCCGTCCTGCAAACGCTACACAAACACAACACTGCTGGTATCGAAGCTCTCAACCCCAGATAGGACAGCGATTGTATCGCCGTAGACCGATAGTGCCCCGGTGGCTGCGTCAAACGCCACCGCTGAACCAGAATTAAATAGACTCAGCAGGGCATCATTTACATCAATTTGCAGCACGTCTCCCTCGCTAGCGTCAAAATCAGTAATGGTATCAACACCGTCACCGTTGAAGCTAAACCCTTTGTTCCAAGAGAGCTGCGCAGACACCTGGAACGTATCTGCCCCATCACCACCGGTCAGCGTGTCGTTGCCCGTGCCGCCAACCAAGACATCATTTCCATCGCCACCGATGAGGGTATCAGCCCCGGCTCCCCCCGATAACGTTGCTGCCTCGCCGAAGTTAATCAGCAGGTCGTTGCCGTTTCCCCCATCTAAGGCGCTTATGCCTGTCCCGTAGTTCAACAGCGTATCGTTGCCATTCCCCCCTGACAGCAGGTTAACACCACTGCCAATATTAACCAGCGTGTCATTGCCGTTCCCCCCCGAGAGGAGATTCCTACCCGTGCCGATATTCATCAGCGTGTCTGCACCATCACCGCCATTTAGCACGTTGATACCGCTACCGATATTGGCAAGGTAGTCATCTCCGCCCCCACCATTCAGGCTGTTGAATCCTATACCAACGTTGGCAATGACGTCGTTACTACTGCCACCGACTAGCACGTTCGCACCATTGGCAACGTTGATGATTAAAGTGCTCTCATCATTAACACCGACAAGGAGATTTAAGCCCCGACTGTCGTAGTTTTCCGTCAGGTTGTAGCTGAGCAATTCCGATAAGTCCATATCGGGAATGAGGCTAACACTCAGTCCCAGCGCTTCTACCTGACTCAGCAGTGTCGGCGCGTCGTCACCTACAACCACAGTTAGAAAGCTTTCTGTGCTGTATCCCGACAGGGCCGTGTACAAACCGATCAGACTATTACTACTCCCCAAGTCATCGATCAGGGCGTTGATGTTGTTGAATAAAGCGGTACTAGACATTGTCGAATTGCTCTTACTGAAGGTTTGTTGTCCTCAATATGGCAATTTTCACAGCAAACCAAAATATAAAAAACTCACACCTCTATCACCCATTTTCAAGTCGTTCTACGCCCAGAAGTGACCTTTCATCACTTTGCGCTCGAAGTCACACAAGCCTCTGATAGCAATCATTCCAGAAATGTGATCGCTATCACAAATATCGCGATGGGTCACTGTACTGAAGCCGCTAAGCATCGCGATGCCTAGCTGTAGAATGTGCCGTGACTCGTTACTCGGGGCAGCTGTTATTGCTATCAGCCCCCATTCGGACACTCGCCCATCAGCAACCCCCGCTTTTGCTGAAATGCCTCAGTGATAAACGACATAAACACCTGAACCCGTCGCGTCGATCGCAAGGCTCGATGCGTCAGCAGCCAAACATCATGGCAGGGGTCTGCCCGTCCTGGCGGTACCCGTCGTAACGTCGGTTCTGCATCCCCCATAAAACAGGGAATTCGCACCATGCCTAGCCCTGCCTTTGCCGCTGCTAGTTGGACCGTGACGTTGTTCATATGTCCCCGTACCGGCACCGATGGAAAATCGCTCTTCTTCACCCAGTCCGGATAGGTCACGCAGTCTTCCCAGCCCACCCAGCTGGCCACCTTTGGCTGCTGCGGGTCGTGAGTTGTCAAATAGTCTTGAGAGGCGTAGTTTGCACAGGCGTAGTTGAGTTATTCACCTTGGGTAGCAGGCTACGTCCTAGTTTTGCAGCAGTTTCTAATGTTTGCAGTGGGTATGCACCGCGCGAAAAAGATGCAGGGCATGGGTGTTCAGAATGACCTCAAGCTAGAGCGACTGGTCCGGCGTCATGGGAATTTGGCTGAGAACGCGGGTGTCTTTATTGCTGCAGTTGTTGTTCTAGAGCTGATCACCGGCCCAACTACGTTAGTTTTGGGACTGTGCCTGGTGTTTGGCCTTGCCCGCACCTTACACGCTATTGGATTCTCCTCTCCCTATGGAGCCTACAAGCTGAGCGAAGCCAAGGGCGCAGGGGCCATTTTCATGGCATCAAGGGCTGTCGGAGCAGGACTTTCGGGTCTATCAGGCATCGTGTGTGGAATTGCTGTACTGATTGCGATCTCAACTTAATACGTAACATCCGTCTGAATCGCGTGATTCTCGATCGCGCGATCGCGCTACGAGTCGGCTAGAAATTGTAGAACGGTCTGGGCAAACTCGTCCGGCGCGTCCTGCTGTATCCAATGGGACGCGTTCTCGATGAGGTGAAAACTCGCGTTAGGAATCTCGCTAGCCAGTTGCTGACCGTCCTCAGCTTTCTGCCAGGGGTCGTCCATGCCCCATAGCACCAGCGTTGGGGCCGTAATGTCGCCATGCCGATCGACCAGTGCCATCGTCTGGTTCGCATTCAAGGCCGATGCATTGCGCAACAGACTTAGCTTACCCGCTTCGCTAGCCCACGGTGCGATAATGCCCGCTCGAAATGTCTCCGTCAGTCGCTCAGAACGCGAGAGTCCCATTGCCAAACTCTCTTCTAACGCGGCCACTAAATCTTCGAGAGGGCGAGGCTTCCAGCGTAGTGGATGCCCAAAATCGAGCATGTCATCATCAAAGCGGTCGTAACAGACCGAGTTAGCGATCACCAATCGGTTGACTAAGGCTGCATGCTCAATAGCAAGAATCAACGCCACTGCCCCGCCCGTATCGTGACCGACGACGTCTATTCGAGTAATATCCAGCTCGTTCAACAGGGCCACAATCATTCGGGCCTGATCTTGGAAAGAGCGGTCAAAGCGATCACGGCGATCGGACCAACCATGTCCAAGAAAATCGGGGGCGATGACTCGGTAGCCTGCCTGAGTCAGGATGGGAATGATGGCATGGTAAAGATAGCCCCAGGTCGGAATGCCATGCATGAGTAGAACGGTACCCCGCTGGGCGGTTCCCTCGTCAATGTAACGGATAGTAATCGGAATGTGCGCTGCCGCACCCGCAGGCAGAAGAATCTCCTGTTGTGATGCCTTAAACTGCTGCCAGCTTTGCCATGTTGCCGTCATATCGTCAAACCTGCGCGTAGATATGCCGTAGTATCGAGGCTTTAAATATTCAGATTTTATACCTAGACGTGGTGGGAGCGGAATATAGCTAGATACAGTGGCTCAATAGATGAAGATCTGTCCGAACAGTTTTCTGCAAGGGCTTAGCCCAGAAAGCTTAGCGTTATCCTGGCCCCCAAGGATTGCCTTATAGGGCTTTTTATTACTCTGTTGTCACGCCGTGACGGCCTCTTTACCCAAGCTGCTCTTCGCGTCATTGGCTGCGCTCGCATTGGCGTCACTGCCTAAGTCTGAGAAAAAGCGCTGCTGGTCAAAGTAGTAGCCTTCTCCCAGAAAGCCCATAAGCTGTGTTGCGCTGTCGGCTGCTGTTTTGAGGCAGGTTGATGCACCGGGGGAGGGGGTGATGTTAAACAGGATGCGATCGCCCGTAATCTTGGCCTCACCCAGTTCCAACTGCCGCGTCTTCAAATTCACAATCTGTGGGCGCACACCACCGTAGCCTTTGGCATAGGCCAAATCTTTCAAAGCGATAGACGGGACAATCTGTCGCACCTTCTTGATGAACAGCCGCTTGCCGATCCACGGCACGTCGTACAGCAGGTTTAGCAAAATGTATCGCAGCACCACCCAGTCCGAGAGAATGTTGAAAAAGCTGCGGAATGCGGCCCAGCTCAAGCCTGCGGTTTTGAAGTATTCCCAAACTGTGGCGTAGTTGCGCCGCTCTAGCATCGGCAGCACCTTGGCAGTAGGGCCAAACCGAGTCTGATCGGCATTGTGAACCTCTGGATCGCCGTGAATAGCGGCGAAGGGAAGCTTTTTCAGCTGAACGGTGTAGACCTTGCCGTTGAGCAAGCTGGGTGCGGTATAGAAGCTGCCTGCCACGCTGAGCAGCGCGTAGTCTTTGCCGTAGCCCATCGACTTGGCAAACAGCAGACTGTGAGCACCTGCGGTGACAGCAACAGCCTTCGCCATAATCGTTTCCTCTGGCGTCGTAATGCGGTAGCCCCCGTCAGGCGAATCGATATCAAACGGCTCAATCCGACTCACGGAGGTTTTGAGGCGCACATCTATGGCTGAGTCAGCCGTCTTTGCCTGGCCCAGAAAAGACTGCGAAAGTTTGTGATAGTCAATGGTGTAGCCCTCTGGGGTGAATAAGGCACTGACCGGCTCATTGGGATCTCTACCGTCTAGGACTTTGGGCTCAACCTGTAGAATCTCTTCTCGGCCGATGATGCGTAGAGCGGGGAAGAGTATCTTAAAAGCGTCATGGCGTTCTTTGAGCTTAACCGTCTGGGCCTCACCCACAGCCAACACCATTTTGTGATACTTGCTATAGGTTTGCTGCTCTGGATCGTGCTTGAGAATGTAATGCTTCACCAGGCTCGCAGCCCGGTTGACCTGGGTGGCCTTCTCTAGGGTGTAGTTAGTTTCGATATCGCCAAAATGGAGCGTTTGGCTGTTATTAGTCTTCTGAGAATTGATCAAGGCAACGTCCTGTTCTTTTTCGAGCAGGACAACGGATTGGACGTTGGTATAGTGACTCAAACAGTGAAGTAGCGCTGTACCACAGACGCCAGCCCCCACAATTGCAACGTCATAAATAGCAGAACATGCAGCAGACGGAACCCGATCAGGCATAACGATCAATTACAGAAGTGTGAACTAAGCCCCACCATTGTAGATTTTTTGCCCTTGAGGTGGGTCATTGAGCCATAACTGTTCACGGTCTGGAGGGTATTGATGGGTTACTCCAGCCATTCCCATTCTGCTTTCCCGCCCAGCTTCCAGATGGGGAGTTGGCAGACCATTAGCGCCGTCGAAATAGTCCGTTGTCCATGGTGCAACGCACACAGACAGGGAATAGCACAATCACCACCAATACTTCCATCGCGACTTGCCAGTGGGGCGGCGTGAGCACAAACCCCCAAACCAGCAGGCACAGCCCAGCTAGCGCAGTCGCAATCAATAACTCTTCTTCTTTGAAGCGAATGCCGCCCCAGATTAGCGCTAGTCCTGCTGCTAGTAACAGAAATCCCATTCTTTCTTACAAGGGTTTATTCCAGCATACCGAACTTGAAACGCAGTCTTGACTGACGCAACTTTAGGATTGAAAACTTTTTGCAACATGCCGTAATCCGATTCACAGGATTGCTTAATATAGCTGTGTCCATTCGTATCGCCGCCGTTTCAGCCAGTTAGGGAGCCCAAGCATGTCAGACCAGACCGAACAGCCCACCGTCATCATCACCGGAACGTCATCTGGGGTGGGGCTGTATGCCGCCAAGGCACTGGCGGCTAAGGGCTGGCATGTAATTGCGGCGAATCGCGATGTCGAAAAGACCAAGCGAGTCTCCGCAGAAGCGGGCATTCCTGACGAGTCCTATACGGTCATGCGCTGCGACCTGGCTGATTACGACAGCGTGCGTCAGTTTGTGGCTGACTTTCGGGCAACCGGGCGGCGGCTGGATGCGCTGGTGTGCAATGCAGCGGTCTACCTACCCCTCGAAAAGGAACCGGTTCGAAACAAAGACGGCTATGAGCTGTCGGTAGCGACTAACCACCTGGGGCACTTCTTGCTGTGCAACCTGATGCTAGACGACCTGAAACAGTCCCCAGCTGAGCCTGCGCGACTCGTCATTCTTGGCACCGTGACGGCCAACCCCAAGGAACTGGGGGGCAAGATTCCAATTCCAGCCCCGCCTGACCTAGGCGACTTAGCTGGGTTTGAGCAGGGGTTTACGCCGCCCATTGCCATGATCGACGGCAAGCGCTTTAAGTCGGGCAAGGCATATAAAGACAGCAAGCTGTGCAACATGCTGACCATGCGCGAGCTGCACCGCCGTTACCACGACGATACGGGCATTACGTTCAATGCCCTATACCCAGGCTGCGTTGCTGAAACAGGCCTATTCCGCAACCATGCGCAGCTGTTTCGCACCATCTTCCCCTGGTTTCAAAAGAACATTACCGGCGGCTTTGTCTCTGAGGAGTTAGCCGGTGAGCGGGTGGCTCAGGTCGTGTCGGACCCTGGGTTTAACGTGTCTGGCGTGTACTGGAGCTGGGGCAACCGTCAGGCAGACGGACGCGAAGCCTTCATGCAGGAGATTTCTGACGAAGCTAGCGACAAAAATAAGGCAGACAAAATGTGGGCCTTGAGCGAGAAGCTGGTGGGCTTGAGTTGAGGCAAGGGCGTTACAATTAAAATGTAACCAAATGTAACGCTCGTTGATGTTTCTGCTTCTCAAAGTTTTGCTGGCGCTGTCCGTTGCTGGTCTTGCGCTCTACCTGCTGACGGCTCGTCGCTACCAGTCGGCTGATTCTGTCGCCAATTCCTACGACGAATGGACAGAGGACGGCATTCTGGAGTTTTACTGGGGGGAGCACATCCACCTGGGCCACTACGGTTCACCCCCTAAGAGCTTTTTCAAGAAAGATTTTATCCAGGCCAAGGCGGACTTTGTCCACGAGATGGTGAAGTGGGGCGGTCTAGATCGGCTACCGCCGGGCACTACACTGCTGGACGTGGGCTGCGGCATTGGTGGCAGTAGTCGCATGCTGGCTAGGGATTACGGCTTTGACGTCACCGCTGTAACAATTAGCCCGGGACAGGTGAAGCGGGCACAGGAGCTGACGCCTCCCCACGTGACGGCAGCCTTCAAGGTGGATGATGCCATGGCGCTGTCCTTCCCAGATGCCAGCTTCGATGTGGTCTGGTCGGTCGAGGCCGGGCCGCACATGCCAGACAAAGACGTCTTTGCTCGGGAGCTGCTGCGGGTGCTGAAGCCGGGCGGCATTTTGGTGGTTGCCGACTGGAACCAGCGGGATGACCGCCGCAGGCCGCTGAACTTTTGGGAAAAGCCGGTGATGCGGCAGTTGTTAGACCAGTGGGCTCACCCTGCCTTTTCCAGCATTGAAGGGTTTGCAGAACGTTTGGCGGCCACTGGGCTGGTTGAGGGTGAGGTGGTAACGGCAGATTGGACCCAAGAAACGCTGCCCGCCTGGCTAGACTCAATTTGGCAAGGCATTGCCCGACCCCAGGGACTCGTGAAGTTTGGACTATCGGGCTTGATCAAGTCCCTACGCGAGGTACCAACGCTACTACTGATGCGGTTGGCCTTTGGCGCAGGGCTGTGCCGGTTTGGCATGTTTAAGGCGCATCGAGCCGATGTCGCAAGCACCTATTCGTCAACTGGCACAGTAGCTGTCACACGGTAATACGGCCATTACAGGGATTCGCCTGACCAAAAAAACTTGAAATGGGGTCGGTCTAGCCGCTGTCTACCCGGCTGCGAAACCGTTGGCTTCGAACTGAATCTCGTCCTAACGCACTAACCCAGGACAAGATTATGGCTCGCCCAACGGCTCAGGCTGAAACAAAGTCTCGTAAAAAGCCCGACAGTGCAGCGTACCAGCTCCGTGACCTGTACTGGCGCAGGCTGACCGAGGCAGACATTCCGACAGGGGACGCTAAGCAAATTGCTAACGCGATCTCGCTTTACGACCTGTACAAAACCCCACCCACCGATGACCAAAAGACACTGATGGGAACCTACTGTGTAGCCATGTCTGAGGCCAATCTGTGGCGGCTAGAGCTGATGCTGCGTCGGTCCTCTCGGCGATCCTCATCACGCAGACGTTAACGCTAAACCATGTCCAGGTTGAGACTTATGCTTTCCCCACTGGAAAAACTCCAGTTCTAGACGTGAACAAGATTGAAATCTCAGCGCGAAGCCAGCAGTGTTTTGAGGTCGCTAAGCAGCGCATCCTGTTCTTGGCGGAGGATGTCCAGCTGCTGCAGTGTCGTCGCAATCTGTTCTTCTATCGTGGGAGGCTGCTGCCGACTCAGAGCCTGCCGGGTTGAGCGCAGCCCCTGCCAGAGTGCCCATTGGCTGGCTTTCAGCGGCGTGCGCAGCAGCCAGCTTACGCATCGCTTCAGCGCATCGCTGGCTAGGCTAATCAAAATATTCAGCACGGTTAGGGTTAGCAGCGCAATCGCCACAGCCCAATAAGGATGCCGCCCTGACCAGGCAGCAATCGTCTGCAAAATCGACAAATAGTAGCTAATAGAATCAACCGAACTCTGTAAATAGCGTAAACTTGAGGTTTCGAATATGCCGGTACCCATAGTGCTGATTTATCAGAACGATTGACATTTTGCCGTTACCGGCATTCTGCCATCTTAACCACTCACCCTACGATCTCGTACGGTTTCGTCCCTATCCCCGTTCCCATCAAGCACCACACACACTGATATTGCTTTTGGAGGTTCTATGAGTCGTCAAGCTCAGCCCACAAATGCTCTAAGCACAGCCAACGTACCCCTAGAAGCCCAACCTCGCGTTTATGTCCTGGATGTCTACATCATCGACGGTCCGATTGAACCTGATTTTGTTGAGGCGCACCCCATTATTTCGAGACGTATTGAAATACTCGAGCATCACACCTTAGCCGACTTGCACCGCGTTATTTTCGATGCCTTCGACCGGCACAACGAACATCTGTACGAATTTCAAATTGGCGGTCGCGGTCCCCACGACCCCGATAACCGGGTCTATACCCTGCCCCAAGCCATGCGGAGAGAAGAAGACACCGCTGCAGCCGGGAATGTAGAAACAACAACTCTGGCAGATGCCGGTATTCAAGTGGATAAGCCCTTCGGCTACTGGTTTGATTTTGGAGACGACTGGTGGCATCAGGTCAACCTGGTTGACATTCGGGCAACGCCCAGTGAAGAAAGCCTGCCTAAAGTGACAGGTCGAGTGGGTGCTAGCCCACCACAGTATCTGCCCGATGAAGATCTGGACCCCGATGAAGATCTGGACTATGACTAGCGCTTCAGGTGAGCGCCTGTAGCCACCGTATTAATAGCCACCGCATTAATTATTCGTCAGCCGACTGTTCTGCGGGCTGGCTAACGGGAGCTGCTGCCGGTCCACCATCGGGTGGCGCAGATAGCGGATCGGGTGGCGCGGTGCGAGTAATCATCATCACGTTACCTGTGCTGTCCACCTGGCAAGAGCCGTAGTCAGTCTCAGAGACTTGCCACTGCACCAGCACCGTGCCATCTTCCATGCTAATCGGCGCTTCCATAGTGAGCGGCTGGGCTGGGTTATCTTGGAGTACCAGTCGGTAACAGTGATGCGCCAATGCATCGACAGATGCCGGAACCTCCACCTGGGCGCTGCCGCAGGCCGCCAAGCTGGTTACCATAACCAGGCTGCTCAGTAAGACTCTGACCATTGAACGTGCGACGATCTTGCGGACCCAACCCCAGTTGCCCCTGAATTGAAGCACATCTATTCTGGCAGGTAAATGCCTAACCGTCAGATTTGGCCGGCTGCTTCGGCTACGCCACATCGAAACAGTTGGAGACCAGAGCAGCTAAAGTTGGGGCTGCCATGTAAGCTAAGAATGACTGCCTACATAATGAACCCGCCCATGAAACGCTGGATTTCGATTGTTCTGACCGGCTGCCTGATGGGCTGCCTGATTTTCCCTGCGCCCAGTCTTGCCCACAGCGGTCTTGCTAGTGACCTAGCGGTACTGCCCGGTCTTCAGGGGGTATTTACCGGTGAGCGGCCGACAGATCTCGGCACGACCGATGGGCATTTGCAGCCTTGCCCCGCTTCACCCAACTGCGTTGTCAGTCAAGGTGCTGACGAGGACCACAGCATCACGCCACTGCGCTATAAGCGCGATCGCGAAACCGCCCGCGAAACGCTGTTGGCCCTCTTAGAAAAACAGCCTCGCACCGAAGTTGTTCAGCAAACTCCCGACTACATCGAAGTCGAATTTACCAGTCGTTTAATGGGGTTTGTCGATGATGCCGAGTTTTATTTTCCTCCTAATGAGAAGGTCATTCATGTACGCTCAGCAGCTCGACTAGGCGAATCAGACCTGGGTGTCAATCGACGACGCATTGAACAGTTTCGGTTTGCTCTCGCAGAGTTAGGGGTGTAGGGAAAGGACCGCAGCCTTTCTCTGTCAGCAGACATGACAGCTGATTTCGACAAGCCCAGCTACCACCGCAATTCCTCGACTAGGTAAGACTCGAGCCCAGCCTGGGTCCGGCAAATCTCTTGTCCATTGCTCATATACTCCACCACCAGCACCTGTGCTGCTTTAGATTGTGGGGTAGGTCGACCGCGTCGATCTTGCCAATAGATAATGCTGTAATCGCCCCCGTGGGCCGTTGGACCTTGCATGTAAGTTTGATGTGTCATGACAGTGCTTCCTACAGAGAACTAAATGGATGCGCTGTCCCCCGTTGCGATAGTTCGCAACACTGTGCCAGTTAGAACACCGGCACGCTCTAGCTTTGTGTCTGGACGGGGGGCGATCTCGGTTAGTTGCCGCCCCATAGTTGTCTTAACGTTTCTTTTATATTCTGAGCACTGTCGTGCTTAAACCACCAAAACGCAACTTCTCAACTCATAGAAACTGTTCCTGAACTGTGAGCTGCCGCTGGTTACACAGCTGACGGAACAGGGCGGTATCTAACACTTGTTCAACGGTATAGATACCGGGACGGTATAGCTCTCTGTTCAGAATTTTCTCAACGATGCTGCCGGTGCCGATGCCAGCAACTTTTGCGGTGTCGGGATGGGTGAAGGTCGCCAGATAGGTTGCGGGTTTGCGGTCTTTGGTGCCCTGAATCTCTAGTCGCAGGGCAATGGCTTGCCCGGTGAACCGGTCGGTTATCTGGGTCATGCGGTAGCTAACCTGTGCCAGAAACTCAAGGGTAGCCGGATGCTGAAGCCAGCCGCTGGGCAGGCGGGTCATTAGCTGAGTCAGACGGTTGTAATAGTCGGGCAGTGAGCCAAACTTGGTAATGCAGGTCCGGAGCTGCGGGAAGGAACGGGGCAAGACCATCGCTTCTACGGTGTTGTACCAGTAGACGCCTGCACCGACGTTGTACGGGTCAGGAAAGGGGAGGACCTCGCGATCGCAGTAGGGCGCAATCTCTTGCCAATCCCCCTCAACCTTGGCTAAGAACGGCGTTTGCAGCTCTACAAAGGTAGTCCGCATCACAGTGAGTCCCCCCCCACCCGACCCTGCCACCAGATAGCTGAGATGCACGGTATCGGCCTGCGCGCCATCAAACTGTTCAATGCCCTGTCGAACCAGGCTGTTAGAAATGCCAGGAAAAACGCCCGTACTCAGAACACAGGTAACCCCGTTAGCAACAGCCTGGTCTGCATAACCCAGCGCGGCCTCGACATAGTCAGGGCTATCTGCCACATCCACATAGGGCGTCTGCTGAGCGATGCAGGCTTCTAAAACCCGATGGTCTCGACGGCGGAACGGCCCGGCACAGTGAACCACCAGGTCAAAATCGGTGAGCTGAGCCTCAATTTCTGCGGTGACGTCAATCTGTCGATAGCGGGTGCCAGCAGGCAGCATTGGCCGCTGCCGCCGTCCGGCCAGCGTCACCTGCGCTGCCGTATGTTGCAGAATGTCCACAGCAACAGCGCGACCAATACCGCCCGTTCCACCTAGTATGAGGACGTGCTGTGCCATAGGCTTAACTACACCACACCTGCTGCATGACGCTGTGTTTTGAAACCGACCGCCTTATCCTACGCGACTGGAACCCGCTTGCCGATGCTCAGCAAGCTTTTGATATCTATGGCGATGTTGACGTAACGCGCTGGCTCTCTAGCCCTGTCGATGTCAGCATCCACGAAACTCAGGGCAGACTCCAGCGCTACCGCAGCCGCAGTGTCGGGCCTTCGGGCATCTGGGCCGTGGTGGAAAAAGACATTGACCGCATCATTGGGACGCTGCTGTTGGTGCCGTTACCCGGCGTTGAGGGCGAACTGACGCCAGAAATGGAGATTGGCTGGCACTTTCGGCAAGCCAGCTGGGGTTACGGCTATGCAACGGAGGCAGCTCAGTGTATTGCTGCCCACGCCCTGAGCTACCTGCCAGAACTCTACGCCGTCGCCAAGCCAGACAACCAACCGTCCATTCGGGTGATGCAGCGTCTGGGCATGACCGAGTTGGGCCTCACCTACAAGTATCATGGCGGCCAGCCGCTGACGCTCTTTCGGCATACGCAGGCTGAGCATCAGTCCTCAGCCCCTTCGGTGTCAGATCCTTCTACCTCAGACGAGTCAGCCTGAACGCTCACGTCGTATAGCACCAGTAGATGACCGTCAAAGTCTTGGATGCCTTGCTCGGTAAATTGCAGATTGGGAGGCGCGGTGAAGTGGCTAGGAGGGAGAATTTTGAGCCCGAGTGCTGCGATCGCATCCAGCAGCGGCGGTACAGCTGCCACTCGAATGACCGTCGCGCCCTGCAACCCTGGCTGGGGAAGGTCGATGCCCTTTACCTCCGTCAGGGCCAAGGCCCGCTCCTCGGCATCGCTGCTGAGTGCAGCAAACCGCAGCTGGGCCTCTGGCGGCAGTCGAAACACAGTGTACAGGTAGGACTGCGCTGACGCTTCGCCCACATAGTCGAGCCGAAAGCCCAGAATGTCTTGATACAGCTGTAGCGATCGCGCCAAATCTGCCACAAGCAAACAAGGGCGTTTAATGTGCAGACCGGCGGCGGGCTGGGTCTGATCTGGCTGTTCGTCCGATGCGTTAGTCATCCTTGATCTACACCCTTATCATGGGGCTGAGTACGCCTACTGCACTGACCGTTTTACATTATGACGTTACGTCCCTTTCATCTGGCTTTCCCGGTTACTGACTTGGATCTGACTCAACAGTTTTACGAAACTGTTCTAGGCTGCCGCATCGGTAGACAGTCCGACACCTGGATAGATTTCGACTTTTTTGGTCATCAGCTAACGGCCCATCTAAGTCCAGATGAGTGCCAGTCTGTGGCCACCAATGGCGTTGATCAAAAAGCTGTTCCTGTCCGGCACTGCGGCGTCATTTTGACCATGGCAGAGTGGACTGCCCTGGCCGAACGGCTGCGTCAGCAGCAGATTGAATTTGTCATTCAGCCCTACCTACGCTTTAAAGGGGAACCGGGAGAACAGGCAACAATGTTCTTTTTGGACCCCAGCGGTAATGCACTTGAGTTCAAGGCGTTTGCTGATGACGCCTCCATCTTTGCCGTGGACTAGTTTTGCTATCAGTCTGTTATCTATTTGGTACCAATTAGGCTGATCTGTACTATGCCAAAGCCTTCTAGCCAGGACAAGCTATGACTAACCCCTCTCCCCCAGAACAGGCTAACGACAGCTATCAGACCATTGCCCAGCGCTACGCCGATACTGTTGACAACAACCCTTTCCATACCTGTTACGCCCGCCCCGCAATGCTTTCACTCCTACCTAGCTTACAGGGGTTGTCTATTCTAGATGTGGGCTGTGGTACGGGCTGGTTTGCTGAATACTTTATCCGTCAAGGGGCAATGGTTACGGCGTTTGACCTCAACGAGACGTTTGTCGCCATGACTCAAGCGCGGGTCGGTGATGCTGCCCGTGTGGTGCAGGCCGATCTGTCTCAACCGCTAACGTTTGCAGAAGATGCCAGCTTTGATGTCGTAGCCGCGCCGCTGGTGCTGCACTATCTGAAAGATTGGGAACCTGCGTTACAAGAACTCAACCGCGTGCTCAAGCCCGGTGGTCGTTTGGTGTTCTCAACGCACTACCCGCTAATTACCCAGCGACTCTTTGAATTAAACAACTATTTTGAGCCTGCCTTGATCACCGATGAGTGGGAAGGGGTCGGGCAGGTGCAGTTTTACCACTGTTCGCTCACTCACATTAGCCAGTCCCTGTTCAACAGCGGGTTTTTGATCGAAAAAATTGTTGAGCCCCAACCAACACCCGAGTTTGAGGCCGTCAACGCAGCCAAATACCAACAGCTAATGACTCAACCGTGGTTTTTGCTGGTCAGTGTAGTGAAGCCAGCCCTGTAAACGCCAAACCCAAAAACGCCAAACCCAAAAACGCCAAACCAAACAACAGCCTGGATCGCCTACAGATCTTCAAACGTGTCCGGCTTTTCATCCGATGGGGCAGGGGCAGGCGCAAGCTCAGGCTCGACAACATCCTCGGGGGAAGCCGGGACAAGGTCGATCTGCGATGGGGTTACTGGCGTCTGTGCTGCACGCCAGTAACGTAGACGCGCCTGAGCTTGCGAATAGGCTTCGCTTTGTGCAGGAATCTGCTGGACCAGGGTAATGGCGCGTCCGGGGTCGGTACGGGCAATATTTTCAGCCTGGGAGAGTAAAGCCCAGCTCCAGCGGTTGATACGGGCTATGGCCTCGGTATAGCGATTGCTGGATTGAGGAACTTGGCGGGCGATCGCGATCGCATTCCCCAATCCGCTAGCGGTGCCAGTAGCTGCCGCTTGGTCGGCCTGAGTCAGCCAGGTGTTGGCTTGGTTTTGCTGCTGCCAGTTGCCCACGTCGGTTTGGGCTTCGCTATACAGGGCACGACCCGAACTAATTTGTGAAGCGGTTGCGATCGCGCCACTCAAATCCCCACTTCTAGCCTGCTGTCTGGCCCGCTCCAGGATGGGCTGATCTTCCATCTGCTGGAGTCGTCGCCGCCAGCTGCCGATGCGGCTGCTGGCCTGAGCATGCAGCGCCCGATCCGAGCGAATTTTGCTCGCTTCTTCGATGGCGGCCCGTAGCGCCTGCGGGTTGCCGGGGTTGGCCAGCTGGTCAGCCCGGTTAAGGATGGGCTGATCTTCAACGGTTTGAACCCGTTCTCGCCAACGATTGATCTGCCGAGATGCCTCATCCCAACGAGGGTTGCTGCGAGAAATCTGCTCAGCCTGGGCAATTGCCGAACGCAAATCGGCCACGGTACCCTTCGCCGCAGTTTGGCGGGCTTCGTCCAGCTTCGCCAGAGCCGTCAGCTCCGACCGCCAGCGGCCAATCAGCCCCTGGGCTCGGTCGTACAGGGGCCGATCTGGACTGACGCTTTGCAGACGGGTAATGGCAGCGTCAAGGCCCAGGGCATCGCCGGTCCAGGCCCGCTGGTAGGCGTCAACAAACACCTGGAAGTCGGCAATCTCCTGATTCAGTCCAGCATTGCGCGGAATGAGCGCCAAAATGATCTCGGCATCCGACAGACGCTGACGCTGTAGGGCGTTCTCTGCCACCTTCAGCATGTCAACCGCCAGTTCCTTTTGGGTTGCCTGGGCCGCCTCGTAAATGACGCTGTCTTCGTTGATAGAGGTGAGCAGCTCCATTGCTTCTCTGAAGGCGGCTACGGTGCCCCGCTTGGCCAGCTGCTTGGCCTTACCGATCTTGCCACTGTCTTCGCGGGCCAAACCCACCAGTCGGGTCAGCTCGTTATATTTGGTGTTGCTCCAATAGTCGTTAGGCACGTCTAGCAACTGTACAGCCAAACTAAAGGCGTCCTGAAACTTCAGCTCAATCAGGTTGGCCTTGGCAGATTCGTAGATGTCTGAGGCATCGTTCCACACCCCCTGCCACTGGCGAATCCGTCCCTCAATCAGGTCTGCGGCAGCGGTGCTGGCTGGAATTTTGCGGGCAGTGGCAATCGCCACATCCAGCTCACCTGCGTTAAAAGACCCCTCGGCTAGGTCTAAAATTGCCCGCGCCCATTCCTCAATGCGGGCATTGATATCGCCCCTAAGCGGGTGGTCCTCGGGTAAGCGGTCAACCAGCTCAATCGCTTCGAGGTAAAAATCGACGGTGCCCTGGTCCGCATAGGAGTCGGCACACTGCAAGCGCATTGAAGCTGAGGCCGTCGGCCAGAAGATGGCGCGGCAGTTGGGCAAATTTGGAATTCTAAACAGGCTAACCACAGAGAATGCACCGGCCCCGCTGACGATAGCAATGGTGGTTATTAGCACAAACTGCCAACTCGCAACCCAGCGAAACCAAGCCAGGGGACGACGACGAGGAGCAGTTTCGAGCAGGTCAGGCGACGTTTCCTCTACGACAGCCGTGGCCGTATGGCCCTGGGGCATAGCCTGGGGCGCGTATATCGATCTCGGTTGCGCAGGCTCAGAAGGGGGCATGGCCTGACCTCGCAGTTGTGCAGGACGGTTGACAGCATTCCCCACTGACGTTGGGGATTTATCAGACCGCATCTTAGCAGACTGTTTCCGATTCGAGCCGCCTTTGAGCCACCGATCTATGACCGATCGGACCACCGATCGAGACGCCGGCGGCTGGGCTGAGGCAACGGCTGACTGTGAGGGCAATGGCGCGGTTTTGGGCGCGACATAAATTGACGGAATTGGGCGGGGCGAAGGGTTGGACGGACGAGGCCGATTGCTGGAGGAGGGAGATGGGCGAGCGCTGACCTGCCTAGAGTTTTGGCCTTTCTTGTCTGCAGTTTTGTTGGTGGCCCCAAGGTTAGGGGCCTTGGTACGAGCAACTTTTCCGTTTCTACTTCGAGCTGAGGTCGCCCCACCTTGATGGTTAGGTCGTTTACCGTCTAGGGGTTTACCCTTTGGGGTTTGATGGTTTTCGGCAGGGGGCTTGCTGCCTGCAGACTGACCGCTGACCGTTCTTTTTTTACTCGGACGACCTTCAACTGTACGTTTGGGTTGGCCTAGGTCGTGTTGAAGCGTGGGTTTGGTGTCGTTTGGTAAGCTGTCGTTGGGTAAGGCAGATTCG
>CAWUKV010000061.1:0-25204 GCA_963923025.1 uncultured bacterium | reverse complement strand
CTGGGCTACCCTCTCAGTATCAGCCTTTTCCGAGTATGCGTTTGCCCTGGCAGATATAAGTAAAACTTTGCACGAATCAGCTCTCAGATATGAGATAACAATTTATGGAGCAACAGGGAGACGCGGCTAGGCCGCTGGGAGAACTGCGATGAAAAAGCTGATGCGGGGCGTTCGTGAGTTCCAGGACAACTACGTACCAACGCATCGTAGCTTCCTAGCCCAGTTGGCCAAGGGTCAGTCCCCCAATATTCTCTTCATCACTTGCTCTGACTCGCGGATTGATCCAGAGCTGATCACCCAAGCGGATCTGGGCGAGCTGTTTGTCATTCGCAATGCGGGCAACCTGGTGCCCCCCTATGGTTCGACCAATGGCGGTGAGGGAGCCACGATTGAGTACGCCCTCAAGTCTTTATCGGTCACTAACATTATTGTCTGCGGTCACTCCAGCTGTGGGGCCATGAAGGGCCTGCTGCAAATCGGCAGCCTAGAAGAAAAAATGCCCCTGGTCTACAACTGGCTGAAGCACACTGAGGCCACCCGTCAGCTGGTAGAAGACCACTACCCCCATCTAGAAAAGCAGGAAAAGCTAGAGATGTTGGTGGCAGAGAATGTGCTGACCCAGCTTGAGAATCTGAGGACGTACCCGGCGGTGCGATCGCAGCTCCACCACGGCACCCTTACCCTACACGGCTGGATCTACCGCATCGACACAGGCGAAATCATGGCCTACGACCCCACCCGTCACAGCTTTGGCGCTCCCTTTAGCGAAATTGACCCCAGGAACGGTGCTCTCCCTCAGCAAGATAGTCACCTGCCGGGTAGCGGACGACTCTCTGCACAGCAGGCTGATCGTATCTATCGGGGATCTGCGGCCGCCTATTGAGTTCTAGCTAGGGGCGTTGACCGGGCTTAATGCCATGGAAGCACAAGTATGAGAGCTATTCCAGAGCACTGTTGAGCTTTGCCTACAGGGACACTGATTCTGCCTTTTGCCTTCTGACTTCTGACTTCCCTTTCTGTACTAGCGCGCGATCGCGGCTTCGCGCGGGGTATTGAGCGCCCCAGAGTATACAATCCCCCGACCGGCATCGATCGTGATGATGGTGCCTTCCCGAATCACTTCAGTGGCATTCTTCAGTCCAATCACCACGGGAATGCCGAGACGCAGTCCTAACACAGCTGCATGGCCAGTTAAATTGTCGTCCTCGGTCACAATCCCCCCCGCGAGCCGAATGGCATCCACGTAGTCTGCGCTGGTGCTGGGTACGACCAGTATCTCACCGGGACTAAAATGGCTGATTTTGTCCGTCTTCCCTGCAACGCGGGCTCGTCCGCTGACCGAGCCTTCGCCAATGCCTTTACCCTGGCCTAGCACCGCAGTCACCAGCTCAACCTTGATCAGATCGGTTGAGCCTGAGACACCCTGAAGGGTACCAGCGGTCATCACGACTAGGTCACCCTCGCGCAGGTAACCCTGCTCCTGCGCCACGTTCGTCGCCGACTGGAAGGTTCGAGTAGTAGATGGCAGGTCCACCACTAGCAGAGGTTTTACCCCCCACACCAGCTGTAGTCGTCGGGCCACATCAACATGGGGCGTTACCGCCAGAATTGGCGTGCTGGGCCGAAACTTAGACACGTTACGCGCCGTTGACCCTGTCTTGGTTAACGTCATAATTGCGGCAGCTTTGAGCTGGTTGGCAATCTGACCAACCGCCCGGCTAATAGCACTGGGAATGGTCCGCCCGGCTGGCATCGGCTCAGGGACAAACTGCTCTTTTTCGGTGCGTAGGGCAATGCGGGCCATCGTCGCTACCGCCTGCACCGGATACTCACCCACCGCCGTCTCATTCGAGAGCATCACCGCATCGGTACCATCCAAAATGGCGTTGGCCACGTCCGAGACCTCCGCCCGGGTGGGTCTGGGGTTGCTGACCATGCTGTCCAGCATCTGAGTGGCCGTAATCACGGGTATCCCTAGCCGATTCGCTGTATGAATCAGCCGCTTTTGCAGAATGGGCACTTCTTCAGCGGGTAGCTCTACCCCGAGGTCGCCCCGCGCCACCATCACACCATCCGAGAGCGACAGAATGGCATCCATCTGCTCAATGGCTTCGTGCTTTTCAATCTTGACAATGACCGGCACCTGCCGCCCACTTTCAGCAATCAGCGATTTGATTTCTAGAACGTCCTGGGGATTTCGCACAAAGCTCAGCGCCACCCAGTCCACACCCTGATTGAGACCAAACACCAAATCGGTGCGATCTTTATCAGTCAGCGCCTTAATCGAGAGATAGACCCCAGGGAAATTAACCCCTTTGCTATTGGACAACTTGCCGCCCACCGTCACCTCGCAATGCAGTTCGCGCTGGGCCATGTCTTTGCCGACCACCCGCATCTCTACGCGGCCATCGTCGAGCAGGATGCTGGCCCCTTCAGGCACTTCGTCCACCAGGGGCTCGTAGGTGACCGAGCTAATGGTTTGCGTACCGGGCAGTTGTCGACTCGTGAGTATAAACGGATCACCCGTTTTGAGGCGGATGGACCCATTTTCGAACTTGCCCAGCCGAATTTTAGGCCCCTGCAAGTCCTGCAGAATACCCACGGGCTGGTTCAGCTCGAAGGAGATCTGACGAATTAGCTGGATACTGCGCTGGTGGTCCTCATGGGTGCCATGGGAAAAATTAAGCCGAAGCGTTGTTGCGCCTGCTTCGATCAGCGCCTTTAGCGTGGCCGGATCCTGGGTTGCCGGACCAATCGTAGCGACAATTTTAGTCCGGCGGGGGGCTTGGCGCGGCTGCATAGCTAGGATTAAGCAAAGCTAAAGAACGCAAGGATAGTACCACGTAGCGGGGCTAGCCCACGCGCCCTGCCATTAACCCCGACCCAGAGATAAAGCCTGAATGAGAGATCGTCATAAAACTTTATTATTCACTCTCCGTAGCGTATACTACCGGAGACAGGTGTGAAGGAGCTAAGTGTAATGTCGGTGGCAACCGAGCCTCTGACGGTTCCCAAGCGAGTCCCTAAGGAATTCCTGGATGCCGAAGGTGGACTCAGTCTAGATTTGCAAATGTTTATCGGGGCGTTGGTGCTGGTGGTATTTTCAACCACTGGCTACTTTTTATGGCACGTCCCGGGCTGGTGTTGTTTCATTCTCAACACGCTGGTTTTGCATCTGGTGGGAACCGTCATCCACGATGCCTCTCATAATTCGGCGCATCGCAACAAAATCGTTAATGCAGTGCTCGGCCACGGAAGTGCGCTGATGCTGGGGTTTACGTTTCCCGTATTTACCCGTGTGCACCTGCAGCACCACGCCCATGTGAACGACCCTGAGAACGACCCAGACCACTTTGTCTCGACCTGCGGTCCGCTTTGGCTGATTGCGCCTCGGTTCTTCTATCACGAGGTCTATTTCTTTCAACGGCGGCTGTGGCGCAAGTACGAGTTGCTGGAGTGGTTTCTCAGTCGGGCAGCGGTAGCGGCGCTGGTCTATGCCGCCTACCGATACGGATTCCTCGACTACCTGTTCAACTACTGGTTTTCGCCAGCATTGGTTGTAGGTATTGCCCTGGGGCTGTTCTTTGACTACCTGCCCCACCGACCCTTCGAGGAGCGCAATCGCTGGCTCAATGCGCGGGTGTACCCCGGGGCTGTTCTCAATTTGCTCATTATGGGGCAGAACTATCATTTAGTTCATCACTTGTGGCCTTCGATCCCCTGGTACAAGTACAAGCCCGCCTACGAGTACATGAAGCCGCTGCTGGATAAAAAGGGCTCTCCTCAGTCGCTGGGACTGATGCGTAAAAAGGATTTCTGGTCCTTTTTGTACGACGTGTTTCTAGGCATTCGATTTCATCATAAGAAAGGCAATCCGTCTTAGGGCTGCGTTCCTACATCGTTGTTAACGTAGCGACTTAGCCTTAAGCGCCACACGTTAAAAGGGCTCTGGAGAACTTCCAGAGCCCTTTTGCTTTACGACATATCGCTAGCACCATTTAAGTTAAGACACCCAGCGCAGTTATCCTGCTTGGCGTAGAACGAAATGGCCCTAGAAAGATTGGGGGTAGTCCTAACGGATCTGGCGGCGGCTATACATGTTCAGGCAGGGCAAGGTCTCGGCTAAGGCGCTACCGCTTCACCCACACCACTCCAGTCAGGGCGGAGGTGCTGTGCGCCGCGCAAATAGGGATGGTAGGTGGGTGGCGCGATCACCGGAACGTACACGTGCATTAATAGCCGTATGCAGTCGGTCAAACTACCGGCCACCTGCATGTGCTGCACATCGAGCAGGGGTACCGTATCCCACCCTGGGCGCTGACGCGCAATCTTGGCCGGGAAAACCGCGTCAATGTCCGGCGTCACAGAAAAGGTCACGCTGACGATGTGAGCAGGGTCAATAGGGTTGTGGGACTCTAACGCGTTGAGCAGCTCGTCGACGGCACTTGTAACGCCCTCAACCGTATTGCTGTTTACCGTGGTAGCCCCCCGAATTGCCCTAAGCCGCCAACCCCCTTCGCCATCCATACTGACTGCTCCATTATTTAAGTCTTGCAATATCTAAGTCTTATAGATTTCGTCGATGCGGATGCGTGACTGCCACCTACCAGCGCCCCGGTGGCTGATACAGCCACAGCGGCAGCCCCTGCGTTGAATATTCGAACTCTAGCCAGTTGGCCAGCGTCGCCACCTGGGTTGGGCTGAGCGCTGCGGTAAACGGGTTAGCCGCAGCTAACCGACTACCGGGTAGCAGCTTATTCCAGAACGGTTTCCGTTCTTCAATGGTGTAGCACTCTGTTTTGTCTGGGTCCAAATCAGCGAGCTCTGCGGCCCAGCGGCGGGCGTCCTCCTCGGTACCCAACCGATCAACCACGCCTAGCGCCACCGCCTGTTGTCCGGTAAAAATGCGCCCATCGGCAAAGCTGCGAACCGTCTCCTCAGAGAGCTGCCGCGCTTCGGCAACCGTCTGCACAAACTGACCGTAGCTGACATCAATTAGCTCTTGCAAAATCGACTGCTCTGGATCGGTCAACTCTCGATCAAAGGCCAGAATGTCTTTGTAGGGCCCCGACTTGATTACCTTGAACGAAACCCCAACCTTGTCGAGCAGCCGCTCTAGATTATTGCCCCGCAAAATAACGCCAATGCTGCCGGTAATCGTGCCAGGGTTAGCCACAATGTACTGCGCCCCCATGCCGATGTAGACGCCCCCAGAGGCAGAAATATTGCCGAAGCTAGCGACAATTTTGATCGTCTTTTGCAGTTCCTTTAGCGCACTGTAAATCTCTTGGGAGTCGCCCACGGTCCCCCCTGGACTATCGACCCGCAGCAGCAGTGCCGGAAATTTCTTTTCTTTGACCTCATCTAGGGCCTCTAGGACTCTTTTGCGGGTTGAGCCCGCGATCGCGCCAGTGACTTCAATCCGGGCAATCTGCTTACGAAACTTAGGTTTTAGCGGCCAAATCATAACAGAACATATGCAACCCTCATGGGGTTCTGCAATCGTGGGGATAGGTTCAGTCTCATGGGTTAAAGCTCAGGACTATCGAAAACCAGGTAGCTATATCAACCCGCGTCAAAGACAGATAATCCTGGCAACAAACCCCAGAGAACTTTAACATTCTTATAAGTATACGACTGCTGACTGCGCCTTTGGAACGGGCTGACCGACGCAGCGACGCTTTTCCTACCCCACTCATCTTCTGCTGCCCTGTTTATGGAACGTCCTGTTCTGCTTGACCGCGTCTCCCCGTTGACGGCTGCCCTCATCTTGATTGCCCCCTTTTTCCTATGGGGAACGGCAATGGTGGCAATGAAGGGCATTATCGACACCACCACCCCCCTCTTTTTGGCCGGTGTGCGCTTGCTGCCAGCGGGCATACTTGTCCTGATCGCAGCCATCTATCTCGGTCGGCCTCAGCCTAAAACCTGGCAGGCATGGGCCTGGATTGGGCTCTTTGGCCTAGTGGATGGCACGCTATTTCAAGCCTTTCTCGCGGAAGGACTAACGCGCACCGGTGCCGGGCTGGGTTCTGTGATGATCGACTCTCAGCCGCTGGCTGTCGCAGTCATGGCCCGGTTTTTATTTCAAGAGCAGGTCGGCCCCATTGGCTGGTTGGGGCTTGTGGTTGGTATTTTGGGCATCAGCCTGATTGGACTGCCCGACGATTGGATTTTGTCGCTGTTCTCAGGACATTGGCCCCTAGCGGCCGATCAAATTGCCGATAATTTGCTAGCGCGGGGGGAGTGGCTGATGCTACTGGCAGCGCTATCTATGGCTGTGGGTACGGTGATGATTCGCTTTGTGTCTCGCCATGCGGACCCCGTCGTGGCCACAGGCTGGCACATGATTCTCGGGGGCATCCCGCTGTTTGTCACATCCGCACTATCTGAAGCCACGCCTTGGCAAGGTATTTCCGTGTGGGGTTGGGCCAACATTGCCTATGCAACCATTTTTGGCAGCGCACTGGCCTACGGACTTTTCTTCTATCTGGCAGCACAAGGGAACCTGACCAGCCTCAGTGCCTTGACGTTCCTGACACCAGTCTTTGCCCTGCTATTTGGCATGCTGTTGCTCTCGGAGAGCCTGACGCCACCCCAGTGGATTGGGGTAGGGCTCACCATTATCAGTATTTACTGCATCAATCAACGCACCGAACTGCTGGCTCAATACCAGAAACTTAGCAGGCAACTGAACACACCACTCCCGCCTCAAGACGCTGAGTCGGGACAATAGGCCACTGTAATCGGAACCCGCAAGCGCGGCCCATAGTCATAGAGAAGTATCAGGACCGGGTACAAAAGTCGGCGTAGCGGCCTGCACCCGGATTGGGGCAGCCGCAGGTCACAACTGTCCTGACAATTCAGGGATAGCACTACTGAGTGTGGCCCGACTAACTCATAAAAGTCCCTATCGTAGGTGGAGTTATGCCATCGCTTTGGTAAAGCCCTGTCGTAGCGATGTCTGTAGGTCTATTGCCGTAGGCTTTACCAACCTGCGGCGACGTTGGGGTTGCACAAGTTTTGTCAGTCAAGTTGTCCATCAACCAGGCAGGTCAAAAACGATACCTGCTTTTATGAAGTAACTAAGAAATCTTGATGGGTTGGGCAGATGTTGCCTAGGCAAGTGAGCTAGGATTTCGTCGAATCAGATAGCGTATACGCCAATGATTTTGTAGGTTGTGCGGCGTTGAGACAAATTATTTCCTTCAATGGATTTTTCAAATGCGCTATCGGTGTGGCTAGACCTAATAGCCACAAGCAATGGCGACGGAACTTTATATGATCCCTATGGCCACGGCGATAAAATGGGCATGCTGAAGTACATATACAGGGCTTCGTAGTCCGGCTTATCCAAGCTGCCGCCCACAATCTAACAGGGCATCACGTGGGTTACACCGTACTGACGAGTGTCATGCCAGGCATTTCAATTACCTCTTGCCGATGGCTATTTCGCCAGCCCTCATGCATCAGGCCTTATGGGGTGCTAGCACAGGCGATGCCTGAGAAATTGCTCAACCCTCAGTAAATTTGCAGGGAATTCAATGTTTAGCACTGAAGCAATAGCGTAGGGTCAGCACTCAGGGAAATTATTATTTGGGGATTTTAATAAAAGCGATGATTCGGCGCTCTACATTATTGATTCTGTCTAGCTTAACTAGCGTAGCTGTTGTCGCGGGGACTGCTGCTCCTAGAGCGACAGCTCAGCAACATTCAGCAGCGTCGTCAGAACCGGGCTCTGCCTTGCTGATTGCTCAGCAAAACCCACAGACTGAGGCACCCCAGACTGAAACGCCACCAACCCAGCCACCCCAAACCGCTCCAGCAGCGTCGCCCGATCCGTTCTCCATCAATCCGGCCAACAGTACGAACACGGGTACCACTGTACCGAGCATTACCAGTCCGCAGGCTCGTCCAACCGCCGATGCACTGCAATCTTCACAGCAGACTGAGTCGGTTCGAGCACTACAGCAGCAGCTACAGCAGCGGGGTTACTACGACGGTCCCGTAGACGGTCTTTACGGCTCGGGTACACAGCAGGCTATTCAGTCTTTCCAACAGGATACTGGCTTGCCAAGTACCGGAGAGGTCGATATTCCCACGCTACAGCAGCTATCCCCCGATGGTCCTGTTAGCCAGACTGGCTCCCCCGCTGCAGACAGCTCAGAGGCTCCAAACACCGAGGGGGCAGACACTGCTGACGACACGCCAGCTCCCGAGGAGCCAGTTGAAAGCGAAGATAGCCCAGCTGCTGCCGGTGAATCCGGGTTGGGTAAGTGGCTCTGGCCTGGCATCGCCCTGATTGCAGCCCTGGGCAGTTTTGGGATTGGGTTTGCCCTGTTCAATCGCGGCAAAGACGAGGATCTGATTCTAGAAAACGATACGCCGTGGGGAACGGTATCCCCAGATCTGCATCCCCCTACAGCGTCCACATCCAGCAGTGCTCCGCCAACTAGCAATCCTGTGGCTAGCGTACCTGAGGCCAGCTATGTCCCTGCTAGTGGTCAAAACGGCCGGAATGGACAAAGCGGGAGCCAAAACGGGTCTGCGGGTATAGCCAGCGCCCTGTCGAATACGGCACAACCGATTGAAACCACACGACTGGCTAAGGTCAATATCCTGGACGAATTGGTCGAAGACCTACGCGTCCCCGATCCGGCTCGCCGTCGCAAAGCCATTTGGGAACTCGGACAGCGGGGTAATTCAACGGCAGTACAGCCCCTAGTTAATGCGATGGTTGGGGCTGATTCTAAGGAAAAGAGCCTGATTCTAGCGGCCCTTTCCGAAATCGGCATTCGATCGCTCAAGCCCATGAACCGGGCACTGGCCATTGCCCTGCAAGACGACAACCCCGAGGTCCGCAAGAACGCAATCCGCGACCTGACCCGGATTTACGATCTGGTAGCCCAAATCAGCCAAATGCTGGGACATGCAACCGAAGACGAAGACCCAGAAGTTCGTCAAACGGCCAACTGGGCACTAGAGCAGCTGGGGCGCATTCGCAAGCTACCTGAGGTCAAGCATTCCCTCCCGACGCTGGAGCCTCAGCCACACCCGGCGGAGCTTTTACCCGGAGATCGCAGTAACTAAGCCGTCTCTAGGGTCATCGGATCGCGCAAGCGTACACAGTAGCCCTATCGATTAAATCGTCAGCGGCTGCCAACGGTCCATCAGGGAGCAGGAGCCCGAATCATGCTGTCTTCTGCTCCTGCCTGATCGGCACACAGCTGAGCCGACCCACAACCGGGGCAAACCCACCGACGCGTTGTAGGGCTCTGGCGTACCGCTCTGGTATAACTAAATCCGCAGTGAATACAATGATGTGGTGGATGACGCGTTAAAGCTTCTGTTTTTGTCTACACCAGTCGGGCCGTTAGGATCAGGACTGGGCGGCGGCGTTGAGCTAACCCTAACTAACCTGACGCGAGTGCTTGCCGCCAAGGGACACCAGGTTGTCGTTGCAGCACCCGCAGGATCCCGCCTTGACCATGACCAGGTTGCCATTGCCCAGATGCCAGGCGTCTGGCAACCCACAGCCCACACGCAAACCAGGGATACCCCTGTTGCTTTACCCGCTGATGCCGTTTTGGCCCAGATGTGGGACTACGCCCGTCAAGCGCAGCAGCGCTTCGACCTGCTCGTCAACTTTGCCTACGACTGGCTCCCCTTTTACCTCACCCCATTTTTCGATCAGCCCGTGGCGCACTTCGTCTCCATGGGATCGCTCACTGCAGCCATGGATCGGGCAATCGCCCAGGTTGCAGAGCAGTTTTCTTACCGGCTTGGGGCATATACGCAACGTCAGACTGACACCTTTGCACCTGCCGCAGCAGCGCTCTCGACCACAACAGCCTGGGAGATTCTGGGGAGTGCAGTCGATCTTGACCGCTACAGCTTTTGCCCAGAGCCCGGAGAGGCGCTAGTTTGGCTAGGACGCATCTCGCCAGAAAAAGGCCTGGAAGATGCTGTTGCCGCCGCTCAGATGAGCCAGCAGCCGCTCAAGATTCTAGGAAAACTCGAAGATCCCAGCTATTGGGCCAGCATTCAGTCTCGCTACCCCGATGCGCCCATCGACTATCTTGGGTTTGTCGATACCCACGCACTTCAGGCAGTGGTCCAGCAATGCCGGGCCCTGATCATGACACCACGATGGGTCGAAGCTTTTGGCAATGTAGCCATTGAAGCTCTGGCCTGTGGGGTACCGGTGATTGCCTATCGACGGGGTGGCCCTGCCGAAATTATCCAGTCGGGGCGCACCGGCTGGCTCGTTGAACCGGACAGCGTCGACGGACTGGTAGACGCGATCGCGCGTATTGACCAAATTGACCGGCGCATTTGCCGCCAGCAGGCTGAAACTCACTATTCCCTGCCAGCACTGGGGCAGCGGTTTGAAACCTGGTTCCAAAAGATCTTGTCAGACCACTTGTCTGATAAGCCGTCTGACATTGACCAAAGCGACTCCGGCTAGGCCGCTAGACCAGACAACGGCCCCTGTATGCTATTGCTATGACCATTTTGACTCCAGACGAAATTTCTTTACTCCAGAAGCAGTTGGCCGACTACCCCGAGGCGATTGCGGCTTTGCAAGCAATTGAAGACTGCGACGGGGACGTGGCAGACGCGGCCCTGTCTCTGGCCCTCAAAGCTGGGCTAGAACCCGACACCAATGAAACCTGGCTGGCCAGCTACGCTAAACGCTTTCGTCACGTGGCCTGCCAGGAGCAGTTTCGCCAGCCCCTAGCCAACCAACAAGTCGTCGGCCTGATTAGTCATCTGACCCAGGAGACCAGCTGCCCAGGTCTCCTGGCTGCTCCTGTGGCGCTACACGTGGCTAAGGAGGGGGTTGAAACCTTCTGCTACACCTTCGACAACAGCCGGGTCTAACCGGCCTATCCGATCAGCTCATCTAACCGGACCCGATCCCTCCAGCGGCAAACCTGGAGCCTCATCCAGCCAGCCAACCTAGTGGTTTGAGCGACTCAGCTTTTCCGCAATGGCAGCCTCTAACCAGCGGCGGAGGGCAGCGTTGTCGGCCTTGGATTGCCAGCCTGCCGCCTGCCGCAGCTGCAAGTCCAAACTTTTAGGTAGTCTAAGCGCGATCGCAGCACCGCGAGGCTCATTACCTTTTTGACCAAATCGTCCCGTGGCAGTGCGCGGCTGGTTGACCCCGGCCCAGGGCTTTCCCGCAGAAGCAGGGGTTACATCGCTATCGGCATTCGAGGCACGAGGCGAAGTCACAGTGACAGCTAGTTGGGTCATAGAACGAAAGTGACGATAAAGACAAACATCCAAACCGCCATAGTACGCACGATCTAGATATTTTCGAGCAGTGTCCCAGTTCACGCCCGACTTGTCAACTGAAGTTGATGGGTTATGGCAACTCACGGAAAGGCTAAGCCGGGTCACTGCGCCTTGGGCATCAGGGATAGTCGTACGCAGAGACGCCAGCGAAGCGTTCAAACCTATAGACACCAAGCACTGTCGGGCACGGGGAACGATGCTCAACCCCAGCTTCACTTAAACCTCTAAGAAAAAATCAAGACTTTGACAAGTGGGTGTTACACGGTTCTCAAACCCTGTTTATGTCGTGTAACACGGAGATAGGTTCTTTTGCTTTTCTTTGGGATTATGGCTGCCCGCTCTCAGTTGCTCTATTCGGCTGCGGCAATCCGTCGACTGCTCGATCTACCCGCTTCAGCCAGCGTCCAGATCAAGGAGTTTGGTCAAGTGCTGTGGGTCTGGGTCAAGGGCAAGCGCCCCACGTTCATCTCCAAAGCCGACCTGAAGCAGCATTTTGTCCAGCACCGTCAGGCCGAGGCCCAAAATCTGGCGGTTGTGGACTGGCTGCGAACCCCAGAGCGCTACACCGTCAAGGGACAGAGCGGCAAGGACTACCTAGTCACCTGCGCTAACACCGATCTGTCCTGCAACTGTGCCGACTACCAGCGCCAAATTAGCACCTTTGGTCGGGGCTGCTGCAAGCATGGCTACGCCGTGCTGCATCATTTGGGCTACGACTCACTACAGGCCTACCAGGCAGACCGCCAGCCCCAGCAAACACAACCGGTACAGCAGCTCGAGCTACTGGCGTCCTAGCTGCGCTGCCAGCCCTACGGCGAGAACTAAGCCGTTACCAGACCTAGCTTGAGTGCTTTGACAATGGCCTGAGTCCGGCTTTTGACTTCCAGCTTCTCAAAAATGGCGGTGAGGTGAGCTTTGACGGTGGCTACGGTAATGAACAGTTGGGTTGCGATCGCATCGTTCGACGCCCCCTGAACTAACCAGTGCAGCACCTCTTGCTCCCGCTCCGTCAGGCTAATGGTTTGGCAAGCCTGCACCGTGCGCCCTGAGTAAAAGTGGAACAGTCGGAAAAATCCGGTTGCCAGTTCAGGTGCGAGGTAGATTTCATCCTGTAAAACCGTCGCCATTGCTTCACACAGCTGGGTAGCCACTTGGGTTTTACAGACATAGCCTTTGGCTCCCGCCTGCATCGCCTTAAAAATCCAGTCGTCTTCGTTGTGAGCCGACAGCGCCAACACACGCGTGTGGGCGTCTTCGCCAGACAGCTTGCCCAGTACCTGAATGCCATCCCCCTGAGCGAGTTCCATATCCAGCAGGGTTAGCATCGGCTGCTGCTGCGCAATCATGTCCACTGCCTGCTCTGCCGATGCCGCTTCACCAATGACCTGAAATTCTGTCGGTCCGGTTTGCGTGTAAAACGTCAGTAGTGTTCGTAGCCCCTGCCGAAATTCAGGCTGGTCGTCCACTAGCAGTACCGAAACAGGTAGCGCGTTTGTCATAGTTTTTTAGCTTGGATGGTAGATGTCGTTCAAAACAAGAGCGTTAGTCGCTTTGTCTCCGGCAGCACTATTCGCTAAGCCCAAGTACAAAGCACGCTACGAATTTGCGATCCCGCCTTAGCGGGGAGCACCATTGGGGGAATCGACTTCAGGAGCAAACACTTCTGAGCGCAGGTTAGCCCAACAGCTAACAACTGAAAGTACCCAACGACTGGGCTTCCAACAGTTTTATAGCTAGCGCCATATCCGTTAGGACACCGAGTTCGGTGATTCTGCTTGGTACAGAACGAAATGGCGTCGCCGCCTCGTCCTCACGGATATGGCGGCTGATATAGCACTGCCACCGGCATCAATACACCGTTGCAGCACCACTGACCACTGCTACCGCCGAGGTAGCACGATAGAAAATTGTGCCCCACCTGTCGCCAGGTTCTCGGCCCAAATACTGCCGTGGTGGTCAAGAATGATCTTCTTGGCGATGGCCAAGCCCAGACCGGTCCCGCCCTCTCTTTGGGAGTAAAACGGGTTAAACAGCTGAGCTGCATCCACATCTTTTAGCCCGGGGCCTTGATCGGTTACAGAGATCAGCACCTCTTGTTCAAAGGTACGCCAGTCTACAACGATCGAGGCTCCTTCTGGGCTAAAATGCGCCGCATTGTCTAAAATATTTTGCAAAACCTGCTGAAACTGCCAACAATCGACGGTCAGCATTGCAGATTGTTGCGGATAGCAGATGCGTAATCGCTTTTCTCTCAACCGAGGCAGCAGCAGCTGAATGACCGCTTTGACGATCTTTTGTAGATCGTGCTGTTCTCGCTTAAGCCGGGCCTGTTGACCACAGTAGAGCAGGTCAGACAGACTCGTGGAGATGGTGTCCGCAGTATGGCGAATGCAGTCAGCCTGATACTTCTGGGCCTCATTCTCGGCCCCAAGATACATCGTCTCAGCGTAAAGGCGAATCAGCGCTAACGGATTGCGAAGCTGATGATCCGCCCGCTGGAGGGCCTGCTCTAACAGCTGAATTTTGGCTCGCTGCCGTAGGTTCTCTTGATAGAGAGCAAGATTTTGGCTGAGCAGTCTGGCATAATCGCGAACAACCTCCTCTTGGAAAAGAGAAATGGCCTGTTCAGTCCACAGCAGTAGATAGTCCCAATGGGTATCCGTCTGGCCTAGGCCGCAAATGTAGGCATTGGAGTTCCTGGAACTGGTCGCCAGCTGGCGAACCTCCAGGAAAGGAAGATTTTCGGTGACCCACTGTTCGGATTGAAGATAGCCACTAATTCTGGCATCGACAAGCGCCCGATCTCCTTTCTTGTAAGAGAACGTGTCTTGGCGATTTTCTAGCTGATTCCAACAAACCAGCCAAGCATCCAGTAGGGGCAACTTCTGCCCAAGCCGCTCAATCTGTCCTCGACAGATTGCCTCAATCTCGCTCATACACGCAGCTTGCTGAGAAGGCTTAATGGATGGCGACGGTGCATACATCATCTGAATCCACTCTGCGACGAGCAACTACAATCCCAGATTGTGACTGGCCCAGATTTTAACTGACCAAGATTTTGACTGACCAAAATTTTCACTGGGGTCCTTACTCAAGCTTTAGATTGTTAAATCTCCCAGACCAAAGTCCAGATCTAAAGTCTCTGTGATCATAGCTGTCCTAATTATGGAATACCCCGTTTCTAGGGAAGAATCAACATTTCTTTGTTGATTACAGGGCAATTTACCGAGAATTACGGAGACGTAATCGTCGATTGAATACACGATTTTCGACCAAAGTACGATAGCCGCTGAGGGGTAAAACCCATACCTTAAGTAGGCCCTTAATATCACTTTAACGTTAATCGCCCTATGCTCCCTGCTGTTGCCTATACGCTGGCTGATTTCATCAACAGCGGTATTCCCTCAATCAGCACCGAAAGCATTCGTTTTGAATATCCCAGCTTCGCCTCGGCACATTATCCCAGCTTGAATCTCTATCTCTACGACATTAGTCGGAGTAGCCATAGCCGGAATAGCCATAGTCAAAGTAGCTATGGGCCGCCCACGCCAATCAAGCGCGCCGTAGCTTGGTCAGCCTGGTTTAACGCCTCGTTTTTGCTCACCGTCCAGGAGCATACCCAGTATGGGCGTCAGCGGATAATCACGGCCGCAATGGCCCACTGCCAGCAGCATGCGTACCTGTCTCATCATCAACTCGCGCCCACGCTGAGAGGGTACGGCTGCCTGCCCCTACAGGTGCAGCCGATGGCAGCAGCCGTCTGCGATCGCTTAGACATTCCCCAACAACCCGGCCTGCAACTGACCCTAACCGTTCCGTTCGACGCAATCAGGTCAGCTATTCCGATTACGGCTTAAGGGATAGCCAACCCAGCTCGACTTTTGTGCGAATGGCAAGCTGCGATCGCAGCTTGCCATTGATGACCGAACCGCAGATGGCAAATCTAGCGGCGGTAGTGGATGGAAACACTGACTCAGAATAGAACTCTAAAGAGAAAATAATATTTTAAAAAATTAAATCAAACAGCTTGACAGGGCATCGGAATCGCCGTAGAAAGTTGCCTGATGAAATCGCACACCGAACCGTATATCTAATTGTGTGAATTAGACTTTCGGCCAGTGGTTTCAGGCAGGGAAGCCCCCTAATCTGAGACTTAAGCGCATTTCGTTGACATGTTCGCTATCACGAAGCCTGTTCCCTCCGCTTAAGGGAACGGGCTTTTTTTATCGTCGTTTTAGGCGTGGTCGAAGCCTGAAGTGAGCTATCGGGAGACAGAATAGTCTAGGCCTCTGAATGTTGACCCATCACCCCATCGTCGATCCCGCACAAGATTGAGGTCTCCGACCTAAGTCAAATCAATGGGGAATATCCAGTCACTGTATTGAGCAACTTTGCCTGCAGTAATCTCAGTCAGTTTCTCTCGAATCTGATCGGTTACAGGTCGGTCGGTCGGCATCTCGTAGGATTCGATCTGGCGCACGGGCGTAACCTTGGCTGCCGTGCCGCTGAGGAAGACCTCATCGGCAATCATCAGTTCCGTCTTGTCGATGGGCCGCTCGATCACCTCAAAGCCCAGATCGCGGGCTACCGTCAAAACACTATCGCGAGTAATCCCTTCCAGAATGTCCTGTTCATAGCCCGGTGTAATCACCTGACCCCGACGAACCATAAATACATTCATACCCGAGGCTTCTGAGACTTTACCCTGGGAATTCATCAAGATGGCTTCGTCAAAGCCAGAGGCAACAGCCTCGGTCTTGGCTAACGAAGACGTAATATAAGCACCACTGATTTTGCCCCGCAGCGGGAGACTGCGATCCTCCTGCCGATACCAGGAGCTAATACGACAGCTGACGCCCTCTGGGGATAGGTAATCGCCCAGCTCTAGCCCGTAGACAAAAAAGTCCTTATTAACCTTGTGCAGGCGGGGCGCAATGCCTAAGTCAGAGGTATAGACAAACGGGCGGATGTAGAACGGCACCCGAGGCGCATTCTTTTTGACAAAGTCAATCAGAACAGACTCAATCTTGTCAGCGGGCAGATCATGATTGAGAAAGCGGGCGCTGGCACTGAGCCGCTGAGCATGGCGATCTAGCCGGAAAAGCAATATCTGGTCTGGATTAGCGGGGTTGGGCAAACCTCGCATACCGCCGAAGGCTCCCGTACCGTAGTGCAACGCATGGGTCGCAATCGAAATTTTGGCGTTCTCAAACGGGCAAAAGGCCCCTTCGAAGTAAGCGATCGGCAGGAAGCTATGCATGGACGGCGTTAGCAGGTTGACATCTGAGTTGAGATATTTGATCTAGCATAGGGGACACCGCTGCCCCAGCTACATTTTTTTATCAGATTTTTTTGATTGCTCAGCTATTGCTGCCAAGCTATCGGTAGCGTCAGGCTGCAGGTTGAGAAATAACAAGACCTATAGAGTATCTGGCGTTTAGAGTATCTGGCGTTGGCCAGCGATGACTGGGCAACGGTCAAGCAGCGCTCTGTCGTTCCTACTTCCTCAGCCCGTCTATCTTCAACAGGCTCAACTCATCTTCTGACAGGTCCGACTGTGCCAGTAGCGTTGGCAAATTAGAAATGATGCGGCTACATCGCTGCACAAACCCGTTGACCCATAGCTCTAGCAATGACTGGAGCTGGGTGTTGATAGGCAGGCTGATGCGATCGCAAGCCAGGACAGGCGATGCCTCAAATTGATAGGGCAACTTTACTGGACGCGTTTCCTGCCAGTACCGCGCTACAGCATGGCTACCCAGCAACCGCTTAACCGTCCCGCGCAGCTTGTCCACAGCGTGCAGATAGTCATCTAAACACACCTGAAACGCATAGGCGCGATTGGTCAGCGACACTGTCATATCCCTGGCTGAGGCCGGATGCGCAAACAGATATCCCTGACCGTAATCGCAGCCTAGAGCCTGATAGAGATTGGCCTGCTCTGGGGTCTCAATGCGCGTGATGGTCACCTGCAAGCCCAAATCGTGAAACCAATCAATCACAGTCTCAAAGGCATCAGGTTCAAAAGCATCGCCCTGTAGGGTATTCACCGCAGTATGGCTAATTTTAACTTCGTCAATACCGTAATCGAAGATGGACGTTAACGGTGTGCCAATGGGGTTAAAGTTGTCAATCGCCAGACGCACGCCCAGCTCCTTGAGCGCCTCTAGTCGTCGGAGAATATCTACAACATCTAACCGTAGGATTTGAGCTGGAATCTCTAGCTGTAGGTTCTGCGGTCGCAGGCCTGTACGCTCCAAAATGTTAGCTACTGATTCAACCAGCCCTGCATGCCGAAGCTGCACGACGGAAAGATTAACGCTAGCAGCCAGGCTAGCCATCGCCACGTTGTCCTGCCATAGAACAATCTGAGAACAGGCCCGATTTAAGATCCAAACCCCAAGTGGAATGACGATGCCGGTTGTTTCTAGCTCAGAGATAAACTCCGCAGGATGCAGCATCATCCCCGCTTTCTGCCATCGCACCAGGGCTTCAAAAGCATGAATTTTACCCGTTTGAAATGAGGCTATCGGCTGATAGTGAAGCTGGAACTCCCGGCGAAAATAGGAAAATCCAGCCGTAGAGGAGATACTAGAACGCGCTAATAGGTGAGATGTCATACTTTTACCGCCCATAAGCCATTGTTAACCGCGTCCCCAGAGAATACCCTGAGTGTTTTTGCCGGTTTATAAAGAGTACCCACACATTGTTTATCGCTGTGGATACTGAGTTATTACGGGTACAGCTATCCGCTGAGTCGCTAGCCAGTGCATTTACGCAGAGGCTGGCGACTCAGCGGTCAGGTAACAAAATTTATTGAACGTCTGGGAGCACCGCCGTTCCGACACATGCCGTGACATCCGTGGCTATTGAGGAAACAAAATCTTTTTAGCCTCTTCAGATAGCGTACTCTCACTATTGAAGGCCTTGGCTCTATCGTAGGCCGCAACCACTGCCGGGCGGGACTGCATCGCGGCAAACCAGCGCTTGACATTGGGAAAATCATTCAGGTCTTGACCCTGACGCGCATGGGGCACAATCCACGGATAAATGGCCATATCTGCAATGGAATAAGCCCCCGCAACAAAGTCTTTCCCCTCAAGCTGTTGGTCGAGCACACCGTAGAGACGCGAAGTCTCTTTTACATAGCGATTAATGGCGTAGGGAATCTTCTCAGGGGCGTAGGTCGAGAAGTGGTGATTTTGGCCTAACATTGGGCCTAGCCCGCCCATTTGCCAAAACAGCCATTGCATCACGACAGTTTTGCCTCGAACATCAGCAGGCAAAAACTGTCCTGTTTTTTCGGCCAGGTATTGCAACACTGCCCCCGACTCAAACACGCTGATGGGCGCTCCACCATCGGCAGGACTGCGATCAACAATTGCAGGAATTCTGTTATTAGGCGAGAACTGGAGAAATTCGGGCTTAAACTGGTCTCCTTTGCCAATATTCACTGGGTAGATCTGGTAAGGCAGCTGGGATTCTTCTAAGAAGATAGTGATTTTGTGGCCGTTAGGGGTTGTCCAATAGTACAGATCAATCATGGTAGGTGGGGGAGAGATAGCTTTGGATCCTTCGCTTGAACCTCCGAGCATGGCTGCTCTTTAAGCACAAAGCGCTTCATGCCTTGCAATCCAGCGCAACCTTGCCGGTCGGTTGCAACAAACACGCCACTCCATATTAGTGCGAAAATCTTGAACTAGCGCGTTCCGTAGACAAAACCATCGAACTAGCCGGACCATCAGGCTAGCCGGATTATCGAGCTAGCACAGTGAAGCAAAAGAACCCTTCGAGAGGCTCAGCTTTCTGAGACGCTGCTTCTGCCTTCTGCCCCCTGCCTTTCGGTACTCGAAAAACAGGCGTTAAACATCCGTGGGAAGATAGGGACGGAAACGTTAGCTAACCTGCTAGGCCCGTCTACCGGAACCCCTAGCAGCCCGTCCACAGGAGTAACAATGGCAGCTACAGATAACTTGGGTGCTGATGCAGTCGATGCGGCGATCGCGAAAGGTGAGGATCTAGACGGCAGCCCTATCCCCCCGGCAAAGCTCAACCTGTACCAACAGGTTATGGCAAAGGAAGCCGGACGCAAGCGCAGCGGCGTGACCAACACCATGAGATCGCGCATCGTTAGAATTGGAGCCAAGCACTTTTCCCAGGCGGAGCTGGAGCAAATGCTCAAAGATGCCGACTTCCCTGGTCTCAAGGAGAAGGAAATTGCCTTCTATTACGGCGGCAAATAGAATCAGCGGCAAATACAATCAGCGGCAAATACAATCAGCGGCAAATAGAATCAACAGCGCCTAGCCCCACTGATCCATAGCGAGACTGTGCCACAGGTACCAGGCGGCAACCGAACGATAGGGCCCAAACGGATGGCCCAGTTCGTCGGTCTGCCGCTTATCGGGGCGGTCGTCGAGCTGGTAGAGCCGCTTTAGGCCGTTTTGCACCCCCAGATCTTCATTAGGCCAAACATCCCACCGATGCAGCCGAAAAATCAGCAACATCTGCACCGACCAGCGACCAATGCCTTTCACCTGGATCAGCTGAGCAATAATCTCTTCGTCTGACAGGGTCGCCAGCGCGTCCAAAGACGGCAGGGTGTCAATTTTTGTCGCTAAATCCTTGACGTAGCGCACCTTGGGACGAGAGAGCCCGGCACTGCGGAGCTGCTCGTCCGAGGCCGCTAAGATCTGCTTAGCACTGGGTGGTTGCCCGCCAAACAGGGCAAGGAACCGGCTGTGGATACTCGCCGCCGCTTTAATCGATAGCTGTTGATGAACAATGGTGCGCGTCAGACAGTAGAGCAGGTCCCCTGTCTGTTGGCTGTCGCTGAGGCCGCAGGGACCCACCTGTTCAAGGAGCTGAGCAAAAGCTGTATCGGCAGCTTTGAGGTGGGCGATCGCACGCTCGTACATCAGCCTCTGTTCGCGCAATGCATACGACATATCAACGTATACGACATATCTCTTACTCAGGGTAGTACTCACTGCCCTGTTTTTTTTGGAATAGTTGGGGAATATTCCAAGCCTCATGCCACGGGGCCAGTCTCCAGATTGACACGATGATGAATTCGGTTCTCTCCAACGCTGCTGTATTTGCGGCCACCGCAGCGGTAATCGCCTTTGTGGGGACCAAGATGGCGCGGGTCAGCGACCGACTAGCCGACAAAACGGGGTGGGGTGAGGCGCTGGTTGGCGCGCTGTTTCTGGGGGGCTCCACCTCCCTTTCAGGCATCATTACCTCGGTAACGGCTGCCTGGAATGGCTACCCTGAGCTGGCTATTAGCAATGCCGTCGGTGGTATTGCAGCTCAGACAGCCTTTCTAGCCATCGCCGACATCTTTTACCGGCGGGCCAACCTGGAACATGCGGCTGCGTCCGTAGCCAACCTCATGCAGGGCACCCTGCTGATCACTCTGCTGGCGTTACCCATCCTGGCCTATGCAGGGCCAGACATCAGCCTTTGGGGCATCCACCCGGCCACGGTTGTGCTGGTCGTGACCTATCTTTTTGGCTTGCGGCTGGTGTCTAACGCACAGTCAAAACCCATGTGGAAGCCGCTCAACACGCAGCAGACCGTTTCCGATACCCCAGAAGCGGTGCCAGCTTCGCTGTCGCTCAGTGCCCTGTGGACCCGCTTCGCAATCTACGCGCTCATTGTGGCGGTGTGCGGCTACCTGATTGGCCGTTCTGGCATTGCGATCGCAACCCAAACGGGCCTGTCAGAATCGTTGGTAGGTACCCTGCTCACGGCTGTCTGCACCTCACTACCAGAGCTGGTAACTACCGTCGCCGCCGTTCGTCAGGGCGCACTGATGCTGGCAGTGGGCGGCATCATCGGCGGTAACTGCTTCGATTTACTTTTTATCGCGTTTTCAGACGTTGCCTACCGCCCCGGCTCTATCTATGCGGCCATTAGCGAACAGCAGCTGTTTTCCCTCGCGCTAACGGCCATGATGGTCGGTGTGCTGCTGCTGGGGCTGCTGCAACGGCAGAAGTATGGCGTCGGCAAAATTGGCTTTGAAAGTACGCTTATCCTGGCTCTGTATGCCCTAGGCGTCGGCACCCTGTTCTTCAGCTAGCTGGGGTAACTCGATCTACAGCCCCGGTCACGTTACTCCTGCCACTTTGCTTGAGCCTCCAACTTGAGCCGCCAAGTAGGACTATCGTCCTGACTATAGAGCATTCCGTTGCTCGCAGCTGGCTCAATTTTTGCACAGCATGTTAGTGCTATACATACGGTCACGCCACGAACCCTAGCAACAGCCGTGGGGGCTGTGTCGTGCGGTTGGGCCAGATCACGAACTGATATAGTTTGCCGCTAAATGGGCAACCTGTCCCCGAAAAAGTACATAGGGAACTTGATGCACGCTGGTCCGACCTCGCTCGTCGACCTTATTTGCCTGATGCTGCCCCGAGGGTGGTGCTGATGCCATAACTCCATATACTGCAATTGGCTTAATGTAATTGGCTCAACGTAATTGGCTCAATGCCTCGCCTCGGTTATTGGTTTAACGCTTAAACGAACTCACACACCTATCCTCACCCTATGCAAGCTTTACGCAAACTGACGACCCTTGCCGCAGTGGCCGCTGCAGCTTGGTTTAGCCCGTCCACCGCAGCGCTAGCTCAGCAGTTTGAGTCTAGTCCTATCCCCAGCGATCGCGTCATCACCGTCGCCGAGCCGATTCGAGGCGGACAGTTCTACAATTTGCTGATCATTCAGCAAATCAGCGATGTCCGGCGCTGTTATGAGGAGCGCGGCGACAATCCCACCACCGTTGACCCCCTGCTGCGAAATTTTGACTTCACCGGGCTCTGTAGCCGCAGCTCCGACAGCAATGGCTACTCGGTGCGCATGGGCGATCAGGACACCCGCTACCGGCTTGAGGTTGAGCGCCGCGATGGCTACCTGGCGCTGCTGGCGGTGCCTAGCCCCCTCCAGCGCAACTTGCCCACGATTGAAATTGGCCGCAGTGATGGCATTGCCAACGACTTCGTTAAGCTAGAGCTGAATGCCGGATGGCAGTTGGCTAGCCGCGTCTACAACGGGCGGACACTAGGCCATGTCTACCTCGAAACTGAGCGATCGCTCGATCAGGTGATTGCAGATGCAGGCGGCGCTAGCCCATCCCCGTCCCCACGACCCAGCCCGTCCCCATCGCCTACGCCCATTCCCCGTCCTTCGTTACCGTCTCCGCCCAGCACGGGCCAGCCGCTGCCCTCCCCAGGCAATACCGACGTCAGCTACCAGGTGGTGATTCCCGGTAACTCCGAACTGCTGCGTCTTCGTGCCCAGTCCGTGGCCCCCGGAGCTTTTCGTACCACCGTCAATGGTCAGGCCGTCATCCAGGCAGGGCGCTTCAACGAGCGTAGCCGGGCAGAAGAACTCCAGCGAGAACTGGCCCAGGCCAACCTAACGGCCCAAATTGTGCAAACCCAAGGTCAGGTCACCCCCGCCCCGCCCGCATCGGGTGGGGATGTGTTCTATCAGGTGATTGTGCCGGGCAGCTCAGACATCCTGAGGGCGCGGGTCAACGCGGTTGAACCTGGGGCCTTCCGCACCACCGTCAACGGACGTACCGTCATTCAGGCCGGTCTTTTCCGGGAGTCTGCCCGGGCGGAAGACCTGCGACGACGACTGGCCGCTGCAGATTTGTCAGTGCAGGTAATCCAAGGTCAAGGTGCGATCGCATCGCCTGCGCCCACACCGTCCCCCACGCCGCTGCCGCCTCGCCAAGGCCGCATCCTAGTGATGATTGACCCTGGGCACGGTGGCCGAGACCCCGGTGCCATTGGTATTGGTGGCCTGCGTGAAAAGGATATCAACATCACTATTTCCCGGCGAGTCCAGGACCAGCTGGAGGCCCAGGGCATCCAAGTGGTGATGACTCGTACCGACGATCGCGCTGTTAGCCTGCAAGGACGAGTTGACCTGGCTGAACGGGCCAACGCCACCGTTTTTGTCAGCATTCACGCCAACGCCATCAGCCTCAGCCGCCCCGAGGTCAATGGGCTGGAGACCTACTACTACTCGTCTGGCCTAACGCTGGCACGCACCATCCACAACCGCATTTTGCAGAATGTGACCATGGCCGACCGGGGTGTTCGTCGGGCTCGGTTCTACGTGCTACGCAATACCTCAATGCCCGCCGTACTGGTCGAAACCGGCTTTGTAACGGGACGAGATGATGCGGCGCGCTTCCGCAACCCAGCCGCCGTCCAGCAGATTGCTGACTCAATTGCACAGGGCATCATCGAATATGTTCGCTAGCGGTTGGGCAGTACGCTATTGGGCAGTTCTGTGCCGGGGTTGACACCTTTGCGGCGATCCCTTTGCGGCTATCACCGGATGACGGGCTCTAGCCCTGCCCGCAGTCCTACGACAGCGAAAACAACGATACTGCCCTTCACCTGCTGTTGGCCTTAGTTCACAATTGCGGCGGTCGGTCTGAGCAGCGACTGAAGCAGGAAAAACGACTCAGTTACCTTGACAAACGAGTTATAAAAACCTGCTATATGCTTTCTCAGATAGCGTTTCATCGACTACAGAAGAAACCTTATACATCGCAATAGACAAAACCCCTAAGGCAGAGCCATCAACTGTTCAGTAACGCACTTTCACAGGAAATTTGTCAGATAGATGTCTCTGCCATGAAGTTGATCAATATGTGCTATTGATTCGGCAGTAGGTTTACCGAGCTTGGCGACGCAGTTAGGCTGACAGCGCTTAGTGTTACAGAGGCAACAATTCTGTAGCGTTGCGGATTCTGTTGGTGTGGGATTCTGCCTACACTGGCTAGAGATCCAGCCGGAGCATCCACTACCGTATGTCATTGTCCTCACTTCCTACCGCATTCGAACCATCAACCACACCGCTCACCGAACGCTCCTGGCAAGTTCTGGCCTACCGGCTGGCCATTCAACAGCTTAGAACGTCGCAGGAACAGCTCACTGAGCAAAATCAGCAGTTAGAGCAAACCGTCGAAGACCAGACTGAGACGCTAAAACAGGTCATTCGAGAACTAAGACAAGAGCTATTACGATGTTCTCACACAGAAACTCAGCTCAAGACGACCCAAGTTCAGCTCAAGCAGCAGGTTGACACTCGCACCGCTGAACTACAGGCTACCGTATTCAGACTACAGGCTGAAGTCGCCGAACGCCGCCATACGGAACAGGCCCTACGCCAAAGTGAACGGCGGTTCCACAAGCTGGCGGACAACATTCCCGGCATGATCTATCAGTTCCGCCTGGAGACAGATGGTCAAGCCTCTTTTCCCTTTGTCTCCTCAGCTTGCTTAGAGATATTGGGCTACACCCCTGAAGAGGTTTACGCGTCTCCTGGTCTGTTAATTCAGCGGGTACATCCCAGTGATGTTTTAGAATTTGAGGCAGCTGTCAGCACCTCTGCCCAGCAGCTCAGCCAATGGAGCTGGGAGGGTCGTATGTTGACTAAATCAGGAGATGCACGATGGATTCGAGCCCGTTCCCGACCGGAAAAACAAACCGATGGTGCGATCGTTTGGGATGGGTTGTTGATTGACGTCAGTGACCAAAAGCGGGCAGAACTCGCGCTCAGCCAATCTAAACGCAATCTGGCTATTCAGGTGGAAGCCCGCACGGCAGACCTCCAGCAGACCATTGCACAGCTCAACCAGGAAATGTGCGATCGCGTCAAAATGGAAGCTGCCCTACGCCAGTCCGAACTACAGCTCAAGGAACGTACCCAGGATCTTGAAACGACGGTGGCCACCCTGCGGCAGACTCAAGCCCAGCTGGTACAAAGCGAGAAGATGTCTGCACTGGGTCAGCTGGTGGCTGGCGTTGCCCACGAAATTAACAATCCGGTCAGCTTCATCTACGGCAACTTAGCCCCGGCGCGAGACTACACAGAAGTC
>CAWUKV010000060.1:0-25233 GCA_963923025.1 uncultured bacterium | reverse complement strand
GACTATTTTAACCCTTGTTAAAACTCCAGGTTTCAAGATGGATGAGGTTTAACAAGCAAAGGTAGCGCTTCGTTCAATAGCTTAGACGGAAACCAAGCCGAAGTGCCTTCGTAATACAACCACCCCGCATCCGTAATATTCTGTGGACGGCCATTGATAAAAGCTTGTGGAGATCGACTGCAAGAATCGTTGTTGCTGTAAACCTCAGCATACTCGTTCAAGATAGATAAAATCTGGAGCAGCTTAGGCTCGTCTGCTAACTGGTTCAAAACCAATCCATTCTCAGAAACTTTTTCAAGTTGTTTCTCGGTCAGCATCGCAACACCTAAAGGGTGAGGATGACCACTGCTGAGTTCAACCGAATATCCTGCTGGCATATCGTTCTTTGCAGGAATGGTATCCATAACCACGCCTTCATCACCTGCTGTCACATGCTCTTCAGGATAATCAACAGTAATTCGGACCCGCTGAAATAGCTCAAATTTCATTCGGATTTCCTCTATTTCGGTACCACCAGCGTAACGAATCGATAGTAGCTTTCGTCGACTGGCTGAATCCACACCGTAAGTAACAAACGTTCTCCAGAGGGACCCGTTAAGCTACCTGTAACAGCGTAGTAGTCACCGAAACGATTATTACAGGTGTAAGTTGCGTCGTTACTTGCAATAAGTGAGGATATTGCTTCCTTTAAAGCCTCAGGATTTTCAGCACCACATCCGAGTTTACTGAGCAACTTCGATTTGTCGTCTTTGGGCCTCTAGGTCAACAAATACATCAGCTTACTCTCGGGAATGATTATTTCGCCATCCAGCTTCATTAGTTTTTCAAGTCATGATGCATCAGCTCTAATGAACGTTACTCTCAAGATACGCCAAACGCTCGGGTTACTGCATGAAGCTTACTATCACTCCTTTTCAGGTTCACAAACGTGTGCCCCTCACCATTAGCCGGGGTACCAATGCGGGCTCAACGAATTTGTGGGTGCAGGCGCAGGCCGACGATATTACCGGGTGGGGTGAGGCCACGCCTTTCTCGATTGGGTCAGTAACTCAGACAGTGGAGACGATCCAGACTGATTTAGATCGGTTAGCTGAGGCGTTAGCGACACATCATCCGCTAGAGCGACAGAAGATTGAAGCCGTTATTGACGACCTTGAGCCTTGCTCGGCGGCGCGGGCGGCAGTGGATGTGGCGCTGTGGGACTGGTTAGGAAAACGCGTGGGACTGCCGCTGTGGCAGCTGTGGGGATTGGACTTGGCCCAGATGGGTCCGACGGCGGTGACGGTGGGGATTAACTCGCCCCAGGGTGCGTGCGATCGCATTCAGTCCTGGCTCACCCAAATCCCCAGTATCCGCTCCATCAAAGTCAAGCTGGGCAGCCCTGATGGTATTGCTGCCGATCAAGCTATGTTCGAGGCGCTGATGGAGAAATTTCCGCAAAATGCCAAGGTCAGCGTGGATGCCAATGGCGGCTGGTCAGCCACGGATGCCGTGGAGATGGCCCAGTGGCTCAAGGAAAGAGGGGTGGTGTACCTAGAACAGCCGCTAGAGCGAGGAGAAGAGGACAAGCTAGACAAGCTGCGGGACTACCTACCTGTCTTCTTGGATGAAAGCTGCTTTACCAGCGCGGATATTCCAAAGCTTGCCCCCTACGCCGACGGCATTAACATCAAGCTGATGAAGTCCGGTGGCCTGACCGAAGCGCGTCGGATGATCAGCACGGCTCGGGCCTGTGGTCTGGGCGTCATGTACGGCTGCTACTCCGACAGCGCTATTTCCAATACCGCCTTGGCCCATTTAGGCTCACTGGCCGATCACTTAGACCTAGATAGTCACCTCAATCTGAAAGACGATCCTTTCACAGGCGCAGTTGTGCAAAACGGACATCTAGTGCCGTCCGAGCAGCCAGGACTAGGGCTTCGATCTCGCTGACAATGGCCACGCTGACAGATTCATCATCTCTGGCGCAAACGCTCTCGCGTGATGGCATCAAGACTCGAATCTGTTAAAGAGAATAACGACAAAACGTCCTCTCTTGTTACGGTTTGAAATAGGACTGAAGTCTGACGGCAAGCAAGGCGGCTTGGGTGCGATCGCGCAAGTCTAACCGACTCAGGACGTTCGTTACGTGATTTTTGACCGTACCCTCAGAGAGATAGAGCTTTTGGGCAATTTCTTTGTTGCTGGCTCCCTTACCTAACAGCTGTAAAACTTCCTTTTCTCGGGGCGTCAGCGCCTCGAAACCTGCGGGCACCGGCCCAGCATCCGCCGTGGGTGCAGCGAGGTTAGAAACCATCTTTTGTAAAATGCCAGGACCAAACTGACTGTAGCCCTTAGCCACAGTACAAATGGCAGCAGCCAGTTCTTCGGACGGTGTGTCTTTGAGTAGATACCCCTTAGCCCCCACCCGCATGGCTTCAGCAATCAGTTCGTCATCGTCAAAGGTGGTCAGTACCAAAACTTGAATATCGGTATACTGAGCCGATATTGCTGCCGTTGCCGCGACGCCATCCATCACCGGCATACGCATGTCCATGAGTACCACTTGGGGGCGCTCCGCTTCAGGCAGACGGGCGATTAGCGTCAGTGCAACCTCACCGTTCTCGGCTTCACCCACAATCTCGATGTCCGGCTCAATATTCAGCAGCGCCGTTAACCCTTGCCGCAGAATGTTTTGATCGTCCACCAGTAAAACGCGAACCATTCTAAACTCCTTGTTTTCTGTGCGTCTTCACCTGCGCCACTAAACCACGTCTAAGTTGAAACCTATCGCTTTCCCCGCCGGAAGACCTCCAGTTCTAGACGCGGCCAAGCTTTATTCCCCCAGCATAGAGCGATCCGTTTTTAACCCCAGAGGGAGATTCACCTGTACGCTGCTCCCGCCGTTGGGCTGGCTTTGAATAGCAAAGCTACCACCCAATGCTTCTGCCCGTTCTCGCATGCCCCGCAGCCCGTAGCCCGTCGACAGGAGGGTCGGGTCAAATCCTTTGCCATCATCTGTGAGGGTGAGCATGACGCACTGAGCGTGGGTCGAGAGGTCTAGCGTGACGGTTGTGGGCTGAGCATGCTTCAGGATATTGGTCAGGCCCTCTTGCGTAATGCGATAAAGGGCAAGTCGCACAGGCTGAGACAGGGTTTCGTGCAGTGCCAGATGGACAGTAGGAGTAATGCCGGAGGCTTTCTGAAAGTGCTTGACCAGTTCGACAATCCCGTCCGATAGCGCCACCCCTTTAAGGGGCTCCCCCCTCAGTGCCGCGACCGATTGACGTACGTCCTGTAGCGCCACTGAGCCCATGTGTTTGGCCTCGGCTAAAAAGGTACGGGCTTTTTTCGGGTCGCGATCGGCCAGCTTCAGTGCCCCTTCCAACTGAATATTCAGTGCGGTGAGAGAATGACCCAGCGAGTCGTGAATATCACGGGCAATACGGCTGCGCTCCTGGTCCATCGCCAATCGCTCAATCTCTTGGGCAGACTGCCTGAGTTGTTCGTTCGCTAACCGGAGCTGTTTTTGACTGCGACGCTCGGTGAGTAGCGCATTGACCAACAACACAACAAAGGCCAGCGTCAGCGCAAAGAGAAACAGCATATTGAGCTGTAAATTAGGCAGAAAGCTGCGCATCAGCCGGGCAGGCCGGGGCGGTAGCATCACCAAAACCATTCTGAGGCGGAGCTGTAGCGTCCAGGCAAACAGCAAAAGTGAAACCGCACTGACCACCCATCGACCCGCTAGGCCATACATAAAGCAGCTACGGATCACGAGTACCAGATGCATAAAAGGAAACAGCCGCCCCCCCAATAACACCATGACCCCAGTCAGGGCAATGATGAGCAGTTGTAGGGTGGTGTGCCCTAGTCGGGTGATGAGCCTACCCGTCGGGAGCCACAACCCTAGTAGCCCGAAGGCGATGATGAAGGCCATCGGCAATAGCGGCGAGGGCGGCACCAGTTGCGGCAAGCCAGGGGGGCCGCCCTCAACTAACGGCATAGCAGGCGTAAGGAGACTCATGAGCGCGATCGCCAGTAACCCCCACTCCAGATAGAGCAGAAATCGAAAGGGATGGTTCTGAAACTGAATTGACGGGCTCATGGGCGTATCGCAGCGCGTATGCCAATTACGGACTTCTCCATTATCCCTATTCTCTTTGCACACAGGCCCGTGACTAAAGTCACGGGTTGACTCGTGACCTTTGCTAGCAGGCAGTTGCAGGGGGCGCTACCTAAACTAAATTCATCGAGACAACGCTTTGAGGGCGGGTCACTGGGTTCCCAATAGGGTATTGAAAGAACCCAGCAACTCCGCCGCAGGACTAAACCATCCTTACACAGGAGACTTTTCTCAATGAAATTCAACTTCAAGACTGTCGGGCTCGTTGCTGCTTCCCTCGCTTTGATGACCGGTGTGCGGGCTGCCCAAGCCGTACCGCCTCACGCGGTAGAAGAACTGAATCTGACCGAACAGCAGCAGGCCGAGTTGGATAGCTTGCGGGCCGAAACGCGTAGCCAGATTGAGGCCATTCTGACCGACGATCAACGTGCTGCTGTCCAGGCAAGCTTGGATGCCGGTGACCCCATCCGTCGTTCACTGCAGTCCGTGGACTTGACCGAGCAACAGCGGACTGAGATTCGCACCATTGCCGAAGGCTCTCGTGAGGCCGGTCAAGCGATTCTCACGCCAGAACAGCAGACACAGCTCGCAGAGAGCCGCAGTGAGCGGAGAGGACGCGCCGGTGGCAAAGGTATGCTGGAAGCGGTTGCAGACGAACTCGACCTAACCGAAGACCAGAAAGCTCAGTTTGAGACGCTGCGGGCGAATACTCGAACTGAGGTGGAAGGGGTGCTCACGGAAGAACAAATGTCTGCCTTTCGCAGTACCATCAGTGATGGCGGCGACTTCCGGAGTGCGCTACGTAGCCTAGACCTATCAGACGACCAGCGCACGGAACTGCAAGGCATCTTTGAGGCTTCTCGCGAAACTGCCCAGGGCATTCTCACCGAAGACCAGCAGGCTGAACTGCAAGAGATGGTCCAGGAACGGCTGCAGGACCGTCCGGGACGCCGATAGGTTCGGCCACCGTAGCGGCACAACCTGTTGTGCCGCTACGGTGTGTTGTGCCCCTGCGATTTACCAATACCTCACCCCGTTGTGCTCGATCCAGCCATCGGGGTGGTCGCCATCGGGGTCGCGGTGAGTCCAGTGAACAATGCCGCCCAGCTCGTTCCATTCGTATTCACCGCGAAAGCTGACTCGGTCACCCACTCGCAGGCTATCGATGCGAGAACCAATGTCAGGGTCAATATTGTGGGCAATCAAAACCGTTTGATTTGTGCTGACACGGACGATGAAACGCTGATGCCGAGAGCCAACCTCATCATCCGACAGTAGCCGTTCTACCGTGCCCGAGGCTTCGACCATGACATCGGAGATGCCATTGCTGTAAGCATCTGAAATGTCTTCTGTAGGCATGTAGAAGCGCTGGCCGTAGGCCGGTAGCGGCATAGACAAGTATAGGCCGCAGCTTAGCAACAGAGCGGCCGATAGGCAGAGAACTGTACCGAATCTTTGAAAGATCGCCATAGTGGAGTTGGAGCTGTTCATCGTCGGATGCCTATGCACGCTTTAGAAGGCACAGCCCGAAGGCTGGGGCGGCTGAGCTTCGACAGTCGCGCTATGTTCGGGGCCCAGTAACAAGGTGGTGGTGCGAAAACCGTTGGCAACGGTCCCTTGTAGAACTTGACTACTATAGCCCGTGTTATTCATGTGGACGCGAATAAATATCAAGTCGGTAGGCGCGATCTCAACCGGTCCACCACTGCGCGTAAAGGGCTGCTCGTCCACGTGGCTATGGGCCAAAATCCGCCGGTACAGCAGTTCCCCGTCTGCCGACAGCACTTCCCACCAGTCGGCATACTGTTCGCACCCCGTATCGGGGCTGGTAACGGTCACCGCCACCTGGTAAGCCCCCGGCTCTCCGGTAAAGGTGGCTTCAGTCACCGCGGCCTCGCCACCCTCGGAAGGATGGGTGATCACAATATCGCTGGCTACCGTGTTTGGATCATCGAGCTTAGCCGAATCGGGTTGCACGGGCTGCGTTTCAGAAACAGGCCCAGCAGCAGACTCAGGCGAAAGGCCTGCACAGCCGACTAGCACCACCGCTAGCATACCAATCCCAAAAATCTGTTTGAAAGGTTGAAGGTTGAAGGGTTTAACCACAAGATCTACGCCGCAACAGCAACGGGAAGCTGGGTCAAAATTTCAACGCCTTCTTTGGTGACGGCAATGGTGTGCTCAAACTGGGCCGACAGAGACCCATCTGCAGTCAGGGCCGTCCAACCGTCGCCCAGCAGCTCGACCTCGTGGGAACCGACGTTGAGCATGGGCTCGATGGTAAAGACCATCCCCGGCTTGATTTTTTTGCCTTTGCCCTCGATGCCGTAGTGGGGTACTTGGGGCTCGGCGTGGAAGGTGCGGTGAACGCCATGACCGACAAAGTCGCGCACGACGGCAAAGCCTTCACCTTCGGCGTAGGCTTGAATGGCTGCACCAATGTCGCCAATACGGCCGCCTAGCTTGACCGCATCGATACCGACATACAGTGCCTTTTGCGTTGTCTCCACCAGCTTGCGGGCAATGGGTGACACCTCACCCACCATGAAGGTGCGAGACGTGTCGCCGTGGTAGCCACCCAGGATAGGGGTCACGTCAATGTTGATAATGTCGCCGTCTTCCAGGACCTGATAGGGGTTAGGGATGCCGTGGCACACCACTTCATTGACGCTGGTGCAGATGGACTTGGGGAAGTTGGGATACTTCTCGGGCTCCGCCGACTCGTAGCCCAATGGGGCGCTGATGGCACCGTGAGCCTGGGTCCATTCCTCAGCCACGTCATTGAGTTCCTGGGTCGTCACCCCTGGCTTCACCATCGGCTCTAAGTGATCTAGCAGCTTGGCCGCCAGCTGGCACGCAGGCCGCATCCGGTCAATTTCCCGTTTGGACAGCAGCGTGATGCCTTTGAAAGCGTCTGTGGAGGTGGCGACTAGAGGTTGCATGAAAGTCTTTGGCTAGGTTCGCAGGTTCGGCGTTACCGTAAACGAAAGGTAACCGAGCCTGACTATTGTACTGAATGGGTAAGGGGTTTAACCATCGATTGATGTTAGAGATTGCCGAAGGGAAGCTGTGGAAGCTGACAATTCGGGAGGAAGCTGACAGCCGTCATGTGTCCACACGGAGCTTTCGGAAAGAATGAGGGTAGGTTAGCTGAGATGGTTGCGGGCGGATGGTGCTGATGCGGTTTGGAATTGCCTGTTTCGTCATCCTATTTTTGGGGACGGAGCTGTATCACTGGCTGCTGGGGCTAGGGCAGCTGGAGCTGTCGCTGCCCATGATGATTGTGGCCGGGGGCGGGCTGGCAATCGCTAGTAACCTGCCGCGCTCCACGACCCAATCTTCGACTGAGACAGAGCCCACCGCGGCCAAAGTCTCCAGCCAACCCACGATTCCGACACAAACACAAAAAACTGTCCAGCCGCCAGACCCCGACAGGATCTCCTTCAAGATCCGTCCGCCGTTCCAGTCTTCCTAATCCCGTAGGGTCTTCGGTTTCTGGAAATTTGCGATCGCATTCACAATCATTCCCCGAGGGAACAGCCGATTAGAAAAGGTTAGTGCTTTGTTAAAAGCACCGTGAACGGCGACGGTTTCACTGCGCTGGAGGGCGTTGTAGCCGTACTGAGCCACCTCGGCAGCGGTGGGCAGTTTATCGCTGGTGAAAAAGTCAAAGTCATTCAGGTTAGCACGGTCTTGAAAGTTTGACTGGGTAGGACCAGGGCATAGGGCAACGGCGGTGACGCCGGTATCTTGTAGCTCGGCGGCGATCGCCTCGGTGAAGGACAGAACATAGGCCTTACTGGCGTAGTACACCGCCATGTAAGGTCCGGGCTGGAAAGCAGCGGTAGAGGACACGTTTAGAATCTGACCGCTGCCCCGCTCTACCATACCGGGCAAAAACAGCCGTGTTAGATGCGTTAGCGCCACAATATTGAGCTGAAGCATGCTATTTTGCTTCTCCCAGTCGCTGTCGACAAAGGCCGTATTGTCGCCAAAGCCTGCGTTGTTAACCAATACATCTACAGTCAAATTCTGTTCTTCAAGCTGGTCAAACAGAACTTGTGGGGCCATATCTTCGCTCAGGTCATGGGTTAAAGAAACAGCATTGATGCCGTACTGGTCCGATAGTTCAGTCTGAATCTGGTGGAGCTTATCGGTGCTGCGAGCAACCAAGACAACATCATGCCTATGCTTGGCCAATACCTTTGCCAGTTCGTAGCCAATCCCGCTAGATGCGCCGGTTATCAGTGCCGTTTTAGCCATGCTGTACCCCTGCAAATGCCTTTGCTAACAACGCCTCACAGGATAGCGCAACCCATTCGGGTAAACCCTCCACCCCAGTGGGGTTCCCATCACTGGGTATACCCAAACCCAGCTTGCATACTAGAAAGCGTAAAGGGGAACGCAAGCGAAACAAGCTACAGCACCCACCATTAATAACAACGAGGTTTAAGCAATGATGGTACGTTACTGGCAACCCTTCGAAGAAATGGAAGCCCTACGTCGTCAGTTTGATCGGGCATTTGACGCTGCCCCTGTGAAAACAACGTTCACCCCTGCCGCTAGCCTGACGGAAGAAGAATCCGCTTACGTTCTGCACCTAATGCTCCCCGGCGTTGATGCCAACAGTGTTGACATCCAGGCCAGCCGCAAAGCGGTTGCTATCTCCGGTGAGCGCAAAGCTCCTGAAGCGGTTGAAGGTGTGCGCGTACTGCACAACGATGTCAGCTACGGTACCTTCCACCGCGTGGTTAACCTGCCCGCAGGCATCAACCACGAGAACGTTGAAGCCAACTACGCAGACGGCATTCTGACCCTGCGTCTGCCCAAGTCTGTCGAGAACATCAACCGCGTGGTTAAGGTCGCTATCAACGGCGCTGTCCAGCCCGCCATTGAGTCCGCTGACGAAGCTACCGCTGAGTCCGCAAACGCTTAGCGAACGACAGTTTGGGGCAGGCTTTACTGCCCCACATCTAGATTGTTGAACAGACTTTCTGGAACTCCTTTAGTAGACAACACATTGAGGTAGATCTCGGGCGCGGTCACTCCGCGCCTTTTTTTATTTGACAAGGTATTGAGAAGCCGCTGTAGTCACAGAAACCCACAGAGGCTCCCACCCATAACAGGCCTCAATAAACTGGGCCGCGATCGCACCATGTAAAACCAACGTTGAGGTAGCTCCACAGCCAGTACCGACTGGCGCGATATCACTATGCTGAAGCTCAATACTCCACAATGACTGGCGTATGGTCACTCGGTTTCTCCTGCCCACGTGGTTCCGTATCAATCCAGCAACGGGAGGCTTTCTCGTAGAGATCGGGTGACAGGTAATGATGGTCAATGCGCCAGCCCATGTTGCGGGGATAGGAGCCAGAGCGGTAGTCCCACCAGCTAAAGTGACCGCCCTCGTCGGTAAACTTGCGAAAGGCATCGGCCAAGCCAACGGTCAACAGATCGCGCAGGGTTTCGCGCTCGGTTGGGGACGACATAATGTGGCTGTCGCGTTTCTGGTCGGTGTAAATGTCTTTGTTCTCTAGGGCAATGTTGAAGTCGCCGCAGACATTGAGGAGCGGGTCTTCCTTGAGTACCTCAGTCAGATACTGCTTTAGCAGGGCCAGCCAGCGCAGCTTGTACTCGTACTTTTCGCTGCCGATGGAGGAGCCATTGGGTACGTACAAGTTCAAAATGCGAACGCCGTTGAGCTTGCCACTAATCACTCGCTTTTGAGTATCGAGGTCGCCCACGGTGTCCTCTGACAGGACGCCTGCAAATCCTCGACGCACATCCTCTAAGGGTGCTTTACTCACCAGCGCTACGCCGTTGTAGCTTTTTTGGCCGTAGACCTCAACCTGATAGCCCAGCTCAGTGAAAGGCGCTAGGGGAAAGTCCTTGTCCTGGACCTTGGTCTCTTGCAGACACAACACATCTACGGGGTTGGCGGTGAGCCAGTCGGTAACGTGCGTGAGGCGGGTACGGACAGAATTAACGTTCCAGGAGGCGACTTGCATGGGGAAGCAGCTAAATTAGCTCCCGTATTCTAGTATCCGGCAGGGTCGATAGGGCAACGGTGGGCGCGGAGACGAGCTGTAAGGTCGCGTCGGTGATATTAAAGTTTTGCTGGAGCTGGGCCTGGAGCTGGGTCAGCAGCTGATCGCGTTTGTAGGCCGCAGCAACGGTAACCGATAGCGTGGCGGTGAGGCACAGCTGCCCTGGGGCAATCGCCCACACTTGCAGCCGATCCACTTGCTCGACGCCGTCCAATACTGACAGGGCAGCACGAATATCGTCCACTGGCACCGTCGTAGGGGTAAGGGCCAGCAGTATGCCCAGGCTCTGACGTAGCAGGGGAATAGCTCCAAGGAGAATGAGAAGCGCGATCGCACCCCCTACTGCGCCATCCAGCCAGTACCACTGCCGCCAGGCCATGGCCCCGGCCCCCAGCAGCACGCCAAAGCAGCTTGCCGCATCGGCTAGAACATGCAGAAAAGCGCCCCGCAGATTCAAATCTTGCCCTGCGTGCTGGTGCAGCAGCCAGGCATTGATTCCATTGACACCCAAGCCCAGCGCCGCCGTTGCCGCCATTGGTCCGGTCAAAATCTCATCGGGTGGAGCGTGCAGTTGAAACACTGCCGCTTTGGCCACCCATCCGGCAATCAGTAGCAGGCCCACACTATTGACCAGCGCCGCTAAAATCTCGACTCGGCGGTAGCCAAAGGGGGCGCGATCGCTGGCAGGCCATTGGGCAATCCACGCCGCCAGCAGCGCCATAGCGATAGCAAACACGTCGGCTACCATGTGGCCCGCATCGGCCAGCAGCGACAGGCTATGACTGTGGTGGCCCATGCGCAGCTCAACAACCGAAAAGGCCGCGACCAAAGCCAGCGAAATCCAGAGCGATCTCAGCTTTTGCGGCGAATCGGTCAAAGAATCTGCAGGGGCGCAGTTACAGGAGTCTAAACCGTGGAAATGCATGGTTTTACCTTGCCACGGCAATTTAGAAACGACAATGTTGTATGTGCCAGAATTAATAATGTATTGCTTTATTGTCAATATTTCCTACCCGGCCAGGCAGGCAGCTCAGATCGCTCCTTATCAATGGCCCTTTTCCCATGCCCCCTTTTCCCGTGCCCCCTTTTTATGGCCCAAGACTTTATGGCCCAAGACCAACCCCTTCAAGGCGATGCGCTCGTCAAAGAAACCTGTAAGCGCATTCGCACCGCCATGCAGCTGTGGAAAGCCCATAACAACCCCGGCTGCCGTAAGGAACGGGAGCGAGCTTTGCAGCTCTACAACAGGCTAGACAAAGCACAGAAAGACAAAATCCCACAGCAGCTCCGTGTTTGGCTTAGGTATCGTAGCGAAAAATACTTCGGCACCCACCAAACGTCACCGGGCAGCAAGCATCGCTCATCGCGTCGCAAACGCTAGTGAAATTCAGTCGTTTGCCTCTGCCCGGCGTTGCATTGACGCTACGAGAAATCACTGAGAGTATAGTCTTAACTTAATTTAACGTCTTGACATTAATGACAGCGTTTTGAACCCGTCAACGCTGCCGGTCTTTTAGAAAACAGAAGGGGAAAGCTCATGGTTCGTTTGGTTCGGCTGTTGAGTCTGCCGCTAGCGGCAGCATTGCTCCTTCCGGCTGCGCCGCTGGGTGTACTGGCTCAAATCCCAGACGATTTTGAGCTGCCCGAAACGATCCCCACTGACAAACCCCTAAGTATTGACGGCGACCCTAGCCTGGTACCCACCAATGTAGCCGTGGCCGAGCGCTTCACCGAGCAGTACCCCAACACCCCCGTTCGGTTGGAAAGCACAGGCTCTGAAGCCGCGCTAGATGCTGTCCGCAGCGGCGACATCGACATTGCCGCCATGGGTCGTCCCCTGACGGATCAGGAAACGGCCACGGGTCTGGTCGCCGTGCCCTTCGACCGTGAGAAAATTGCCATCATCATCGGTCCCGAGAATAGCTTTGACGGCGACCTCACCTTTGAGCAATTTGCGCAAATCTTTCGCGGCGAAATTACTGACTGGTCTGAGGTGGGGGGTGAGCCGGGTCCCATCCGCTTTGTGGACCGGCCCAACCGCAGCGACACCCGGCAGGCATTCCAAAACTATCCCGTGTTTGAGGCTGCGCCCTTCGAAACGGGGGCAACGGCAGAAAGCGTTGAGACGGATTCGACCGATGCGGTCGTTGCAGCACTCGGGACAGATGGGGTGGGGTATGCGATCGCAACCCAGGTGCTAGACAATCCCAACGTCACCATCGTCCCCATGCACCAAACCCTGCCGGACGACCCCCGCTATCCCTTCTCTCAGCCCCGGTTTTATGTCTACCAGAACGAGCCTACCCCGGCTGCTCAGGCATTTCTAGGGCTAGCCACTAACCCTGCTGCGATTGCTCCCGTAGCGGCAGCTGGCTCAGCGGCCAACGAAACTGCCACTGGCACGACTGCCACTACCGCAGATGCCGTTGGCGCTGCCCCAGCAGCGGCCGACAGTGTCGTGATTGCCCAAGCCCCCGATGCAGCTGGAACTGGGGCCAATACCCCACCGCCACCGGCTCGGCAGGTGCCCATCTGGTGGTGGCTACTGCCTGCCGCGTTGATTGGTGTGCTGCTTTGGGCACTGCTGGGCCGTCGCAGCGATAACGATACTGAACCGACAGAGGATGTGCCCCACGGTCAGCCACTGGCAGAACCTGAGCTTTCAACCACAGCCACAGTGGACGACATCAGCCCCGCAGTTGTCACCCCCGCCGATGCAGAAGTGCCCAACCGCGCCCAGACAATCGTCAGCGCCGACCGAGACCAGCCGTTGGAGCTGGGAGCGATGGATGCCGCCGGACTGGGGACTGCGGTTGGGGCAGCCGGTCTAGCAGGGGGGGCTGCGATCGCGGGTGCCGCGGCCCGTGGCCGCAGTGAGGCAGCTAACAACCCTGCTGAGACGCCGACCAGACCGACCTCAGAAGAATCAGACTCCGGTGCCGCAGCTGGTCAAAATGGTGCCGCACAGCCCACTGTCGAGACCACAGGACTGGACAACGGTGCCTCTGCGGCTGACAGGCCCACCGTCCCATCAGCGGACGCTCCCGAGACCGTCTCCCAGGCAAGTATGCCAACCGTTCCAGATGATGGCTTTACCGGCGGTATTGCAGCAGCAGGCGCAGCAGGATTGACAGCAGGCGCTGCTGCTAAGCTCTACGGTCAGTCAGCAGACGAAACCGCCACAGAAACGACTGACCTACCCGACATCACGCCCGAACCCATGGATGAGCTGGTGTCAGAAGTCTTCTCCGATGAGGCGACGGAAACTGATCCAACCCCTGTTCTCGAAACCAGCGATGTAGCACCAACGGAGGCCACAACAGTTGCAGCCTCAGCAGCAGGCTTATCAGGTGGCACGACAGCTGCGGCGGCAGAACCCACGACGTCGGTTGAGGAAGACATCGTGTCTAGCGATGATGCCTCATCTGCCGGGCTACCGTTGGGCGCGATCTCAGCAACCGGCCTAACCGCCGCTGCTGTCACTCAAGCCCGCTCAACTAGTGAAACAACAGAGTCAACGCCAGAAACGCCTACAGAAGAAACGGATAATGCGATTGAGCGACCGGGTCGTACCGCAGGTGTAGCGCCCCTGCTAGAGCCTGTAGAGCCCAGTCCCCCCGAGAGCGACGTTCTAAATCCCACTCTCTCTAACCGTTCTTCCCTCGATATGGCAACCCTGGCAACCGTCGACGATGGCCTACCTGAGCTGCCCGACGGCTACAACGAAAGCCGTATTGTACTCATGCCCAGAGACCCACAGTGGGCCTACGCCTACTGGGATGTACCCAACGCCCACAAAGAGGAGCTACGAAATCAGGGCGGTCGAGACTTGGCCCTGCGCCTGTACGACGTTAGCGATGTAGACCTAAATACCCAGGCCCCGCATAACATGCAGCAGTACTACGCGGACGAGATGGCTCGCAGCTGGTATCTGCCCATTCCCGTTAGCGATCGTGACTACATTGCTGAGATCGGCTACCTTACTGCCGACGGTCGCTGGCTGGTGCTGGCCCGCTCTGCCCCGGCCCACATTCCTCCTGTCTTTCCCTCCGATTGGATCGAAGACCAGTTCCTCACCCTCGATTGGGATGAAGACCTACGCGGCAAGACCTTTGCTACGCTTATTCCCCCTGGCATGGCCCGCCCTACCGCCGACGGTGAGTCCCCCATTCACGATGCCATCTTTGCCCGCGCGGGCGATACCAATGCCCTCCGCGTTGCCGGTTCTCTCTTCGGCTCCATGCAGCAGGTCCCTGCATCAGTAATCAGCTCCTTCGCTATTCCCTCTGGCCTGGCAGAACTCCCCGGCATTCCTGGCGCGCCCGTTCCCAACTTCTCCGGCCTCAATATGTCTGGTCTAAATATGTCCGGCATCGGCTTCTCTGCCAATTTTGTGACACCCCGTCCTCGAAAGTTCTGGCTGGTAGCCGATGCGGAACTGATTGTCTACGGTGCCACCGAACCCGACGCCACGGTCACCATTGGTGGACAACAGATTGAACTCTCCCCCGACGGCACCTTCCGCTTCCACATGTCCTTCCAAGATAGTGAGCTAGCCTTCCCTATTCAGGCGGTTGCCAGCGATGGGGAACAAACCCGTGAGGTGGAGATGGACTTCAAGCGAGAGACCCCACAGCGGAATACAAACACAAAAGATGAGGCAGACTTAGAGTGGTTTGAGTAGGCTACTCCAGGTGTCTACCTGCACTGATAAGACGATTTGCCTATCGTCCCGAGTCCAACCACTACACCAAGATTTCCACCTGTAGCTGAAGAAAACGAAAGGGAGAAGTGACTTAATCCAAGTGGCTCCATATGTAAAAACATATCGACCACAACCCATCCAGCTCCTGTTCCAAAGGATTTGGACAATACACCTAACACTATGCCTTGCATCATCCCTGAGAGAGTGATCATTCTTCAGGTTCAGCAAGAAGAATGATCGCAATCGCCCAACGCCTGCTGCCCACATTGGACGATGCTGCGATCACATCCGCCACCGGACTCCCCCTAGCCACGATTCAAACTCTCCGCGCCAAAGCAAACGCCTAGACCGCATCCTCTCCTAGTGTCTCGATCAGTAGCTGCGCCTCAGACTGTTTTTCTCGCAGAAACTGGTCACACTGCTGCAGCTGCTTCACTGCCTGGGTGAACTGGTCGAACACTTCTGCTAGGGGTAGCTCGCCTGTTTCCAGATCTTCTATCGCCTGTTCAATGGTTGCGATCGCACCCTCATAGTTCCAATCTTCTTTTTTAGTGTTCTCTTTCTTAGCTCTGGGCATTGTCCTCAGTCTCCGCTTGAATATCAACAATCTCTGCCGCTGCTCGCCCCTGTCCTAACCGTAACGTCACCGTCTCACCCACGGTTAACTCACCAACCTGATGAACAATGTTGCCAGACTCTTGCCGCACCAGCGCATACCCTCGACGCAGCACCGCCTCTGGGTCTAGCGTCGCCAGCTTCTCTCGCAATAGCGTTTGGTGAGCTTGAGCTTCCTGGAGTCGCTGCGCTAGGAGCTGTACCAGTCGCGTCTGCCGCCAACCCAGTTCTTGCTGCTGTCGGTCTAGGTAGCGATCGATGCGCAGCCGCTGAAGGCGACTTTCGAGCTGCTGTTGGGTCTGCTGCGCGTGGTAAATCCTCACCGATAGCTGCTGTACCAGCCGCTGGGCGTAGTCGTACTGCACATCAAAGTAGTCTTCTAAAGACATGACGACGGCCTCTGCGGCGGCAGTCGGCGTATGGGCACAGGCATCCGCGACGAGATCTGCCAGGGACTCGTCTCGCTGGTGGCCGATGCCGGTAATCACCGGAATTGAGCAGGTGGCAATTGCCCGCACCACTCGCTCATCGTCAAAGCATTCCAGGTCCTCCGTCGCGCCGCCGCCGCGTCCCAGCAGCAACACCTGCGCCCGCCCGTCTTTGCACACGCGCTCAATAGCTCGCGCCATCGACGCTGGGGCCTGCGCCCCCTGGACAACGGCTGGGGATAGGAGTACCCGCAGACCGGGGTGGCGCTGGAGTAGGGTGCGTTGAATGTCGCCCCAAGCTGCGGCTTGGGCCGAGGTGACGACGGCTAGCGTTTCGACATGTTGGGGTAAGGAGCGTTTTCGATCGCGATCAAACAGCCCCTCCTCCAACAGCCGTCGCCGGAGCTGCTGGTAGCGCAGCGCCTTAAGTCCGGCCCCTCCCGGCAACACCTGCCACACCGTGAGCTGATAGCTACCCCGCTTCGGGTACAGCTTTACCTGCCCCAGCACAATCACCTGCTCGCCCACCGTCGGCTGCACCGACAGCTTCGGCAACTGACTACGCCAGGTGACACAGCTAATTTGGGCCGACCCGTCCGGCTCCTGCAGCGCAAAAAAGCAGCCGCTGGGATGGTTACGAGCGCTAGACACCTCCCCCACCACCCAAATATTTTGCAGGCGCTCGTCTCCCTCTAGCAGCAGTTGCAGGTAATCGGTTAGACCAGCAACGCTAAGGGCCTGCTGCTGCAGGTCGGCAAGGGAGATAGGCATACGGAGTTAGGCGCGCGATCTGGGGTTTTGAGAGGGACAACAGGCAAGCAAGCGCTGGGGGGCAAGTTCTATAGGAGCGCAATTTTGAGCTATTGACGCGTTGACCCTCGACATTCTTTATTTTTTATAGTACAAGTGTTTCTGAGCTTCGCCATCTCTAATGCACTCGCCTGGTATGGGCAGCGTCATTTCAGAACGGTTTGCCGGCAGCAAAATTACGGATTCTCTGCCGTTCTCAATCTGGATCTGGGCCGCTACACTAACAAAGCCAGCGCCCGACTGCATGCTCAATTCAGCCTTAATATCTCCTGAGTCCTAACTCCCTGATTCCATGCCAAGATCTTCCTCTGCCCGCTCTGCTGCTGCTGACAACTCTGATCGCGATAAGGCGCTCAAGATGGTGCTGGGCCAAATCGAGCGAAATTTTGGTAAGGGCAGCATTATGCGTCTGGGTGACGCCGCTCGGATGAAGGTCGAGACGATTCCGACTGGGGCCCTGACCTTGGACCTGGCCCTAGGGGGCGGGCTACCCAAGGGGCGGGTGATCGAAATCTACGGGCCAGAGAGTTCTGGTAAAACCACCCTGGCCCTGCACGCTATTGCAGAAGTGCAGAAGCAGGGGGGCGTTGCTGCTTTTGTAGACGCAGAACACGCGCTGGATCCGGTTTATGCCGAAGCCCTTGGCGTCGACATTGAAGATCTCTTGGTATCGCAGCCCGACACGGGCGAAGCCGGACTGGAGATTGTGGACCAGCTCGTCCGCTCCTCGGCAGTGGACATCGTCGTGGTGGATTCGGTGGCTGCGCTGGTACCCCGTGCTGAAATCGAAGGCGAAATGGGTGACAGCCATGTCGGTCTGCAAGCCCGTCTAATGAGTCAGGCGCTGCGGAAAATTACCGGCAACATCGGCAAATCGGGCTGTACGGTCATTTTTCTGAACCAGCTCCGCCTCAAAATCGGCGTGACCTACGGCAACCCCGAAACAACAACGGGCGGTAACGCACTGAAGTTTTATGCATCCGTCCGGCTAGATATTCGCCGGATTCAAACCTTGAAAAAGGGCGACGAGAACTTTGGTATCCGGGCCAAGGTCAAAGTCGCGAAGAACAAGGTCGCGCCACCTTTTCGAATTGCAGAATTTGATGTCATTTTTGGCCAAGGCATTTCCACCTTGGGCTGTGTCCTAGACCTAGCCGAGCAAAATGGCGTTATCGTTCGTAAGGGTGCATGGTACAGCTACAGCGGGGAAAACATCAGCCAAGGGCGCGACAACGCTATTCGCTACCTGGCTGACAACCCTACCGTCGCTGATGAGGTTGAGCAAAAGGTCCGTCAAGCGCTAAACATTGGTGGCACGGGAGAAGACAATAACGCCGTCGACGACGCCACCGAATCAGAGTAGACCGCCTTACGCTATACCTGGCAGTGTGGTTGTGCCCGAGGGCTCCAACTGCGGTGCAACCTGAGACGGACGGGCCGCTACTGCAACGGGCGGAGCGCTATCAGCCTGGCAAGTAAAAAAGAAAACCGTCAAACTGCCGAGACGGATCTGATCGCCATCACGCAGACAGCGGGGAGACTCAGCAGCTTCTCCATTGACGTAGGTGCCGTTCGTACTACCAATATCAGACAGCATGAACCCCCGCTCGGGTACATACTGCAGCCTGGCATGACGACGGGAAAGCTGACGGTCTAGGACAGACAAATTTGACTGGCGGGGATCGCGCCCTAGAATCCAAGTGGGTTCTGGGGAGACCACGGTCTGGGAATGACCGGTTACCAGGTTACTGACCAAATACGCACCAGACGGCGAGACAATGCCCTGGATGTAGTGCATTGAGGCAGGATTTAGGGCCGCGATCGCGTCCTTGTCAAAGTTGACCAGTCGTCTCAGCCAATCTCGGTGATGGTTGTAAACCTGAGTGAAAATTCGAAACAGCTCTAGCCGTTCACGCAGACCGGATTCAATATCAGACCGGGCCTCTACGGAAGAGCGCTGATTTAAGTTAGCAATTGCCACAGTTCGGCGTTCGCTCACAGATGACGTTTACTTTAACTTGAGGATTGCTGGTCTTCGACTATCACGGGTATTGCATAGCTAACGCCATTTACGTTAGGACATCGAGCAGGGCGATCCTACTTGGCAGCTAAAGTAATGGCTATACCTGACAGCACATCGACATTTAGAGGGCCTAGAACCACTACTCAACCTTGGGCGTTAAGTATAGCTAGCGCCATATAGGTTAGGACACCGAGTAAGTCGATCCTGCTTGGCATAGAACCCTATGGCGTTGCAGCCTTGTCCTAACGGAACTGGCGACTGCTATAACAGCTTCAACCCAGACATCACAATAGACAGCAACAATGCAACCCTGAGTTTGCATTCGAAGCTTCAGTATCTCGGATAAAGCAAAAGTTGAAGCGCAATCTCAACGATACCGGTCAAAACTTGAAGCTTTACGTCACTTATGTGAAAAACGAGTTAATAGTCACTCATTTAAGATCCGTATAAGTTCTGGACAGCACATAGTTCACAACCAGGCACAGCCTTCTCGCACATTATTATGGCTAGACCCAGGCTAAACTACGAAGCCCGCCCCGTTAACTGGGCGCTCACTGGCTGAATCTGATACTTCACGAGGTTGGCCAACTCTTGAAGCTGAGCGATGGCCTCAGCACCTTCTAACTTCATCAGTTCGCGATCGTCGCGCATCTCCGTCCAGGTGATGCCATAGTCTGAAACCAAAAAGCGAATGAGGTGATCGTCACCCAGGCTGACCATGAACGAAGCGCTGTTCAGCTGGTCGCCACAGGTGTAGCAAGAGGCCAAGTAGCCTCGGTTTTCTAGAACCGTCGCTAAAGCTTTGAGATTGAGAACCAGATCCCTTACGAATTGGCGATGCTGCTCTGCAAGTCTGGTAAACATAGCTACTCTCGTTCCTAATTTAGGCGGGGAATAAAAATTACAATTTAAAGATCTTTATCGTTCCGATGGTCTGCCAAACCTTTGCACAGCCCCATAACTCGCCAACAGCTCGGGAATTAACAGGCTCAGGGCTCATCAATTGGAGCGTGCCCCAATGCTAACTACCTTTCCCGAAATGACGTAAGGATTCAGCACACATTTGGAAAAAAGCCTAACGCGTTTAGGGTTTTTTAACAAATCCCTCAGGATTGAGAGGGACCCTGAACTGGAACAATGGCTTACTCGACGACGGACCACCAGCCAAATGCCGGGCCTAAAAAGCGGACCGTTACCCAAAGAGCAATCATGAGAATGATGCCAGCCCAAGCACCCCGGCTGGTCCAACGCATAAAAGCGGCAGACTGCTCAGTTGTAATCGGCAACCAGGGTAAGATTCGCTCTGGCTGCCCATAATCAGTTCCGAGCTGCTGTTTACGTCGTTTGGATTCGCCCACGGTTTGTATTCCTCAATGCGTTGTCTCAGGGCTACCGTCGGTTTCTGCGTCTTCACCACCTACGTTAGGACATCCGATATAGTTATCCTGCTAAATTCAGTACAAAATGGTGGCACAGTCCTGCCATGGCAGCCGAGCAGGCTATACCGCTCAGTTCAGATTGCAAGGTCCCCTCAAAAGAGTTGGGTAGCCTGCCCTTACGGATCTGGCAGCTCTTTGCGATAGAAACATGCCTTGGCCTTATCATATCGCCTTTATCACCGTGCTTGGACCCGCCGAATACGGCTCGCTTCATATCGGTTAGGACTCGGTTAAGACATCAATCAGAGTGGTGATCCTGATGGGTATGGCAGCCGATGGCGTCGCCGCCTTGTCTCAACGGCACTAGCGGTGGCTATTAATCAAAAAATAATTAAAAAAGTCAGCACTCTCGGCGCAGTGCTGCGGCCTGATAAAGTCACCTAGGAGATGTCCGTCAGGTCCAAGGGCAGGTCCAGGTAGCTGCTACAGGACGCCGGGTCGAGCGCCGCTAGAATTTGACGCCCGTAGCTGCGGTGGCTCACGCGGTTATCTAGCAGGGCGACTTCCCCTTGACTCATCTGCACTGGCGCGATCGCGCGCTGGAGTTGCCGAATAGCAGCGGGCAGGAGATAGAGCCGAAACCAGTCTTGGCGTAGCCGCTTGTAATGGGCCACACGCCCTGAGACCATTGGGTCTTCTAAGGAAGGCAGCGGCAGTGTAGTGATGATCATCTGTTGAGGGCAGGGCATCTCTAGCTGGTGCGCCTGCCAGTAGGACCAGCCGCTGACCAAAATGCCGTTGGACTCTTGCGGTGTAGACTCCACTCGGACTCGAGAACCAAACTCAGCCGCTAACGTTGTGCCAATTTGGGCTTTGAGGGGCGTATCCCCAATGAGAATGACGCTGAAATGTGCTCGAGCCGCTGGCCGGTTGAGCAGGTTGCGAATTTCCTGGAGGACAGCTGCCTGAAAGTGGCTCGTGTTCGGCATGGGCAGCCGATCGGGCAAATAGAGCTGAATGCTGTCGTGGTGGCGGTCAGGGGCAAACTTCAGGCAGGTGAGATCGCCGAGCCCCATCTGCTGACGGTAGGTCCGTGACCGGCTATCGGCATCGACGGCAGCCCCAATTAGCACAATGGGCTGCTGCTCCCAAATGGGTCGTAGGTGAGGGACGATGTCGGCCGGAGCACAGTGGAGGGTAAAGCGTCCCTGCTGCCGGTCAACGCCAACCCAGGCCATGGTGTCGGGCTGGTCGAGCTGCTGCCAAAACTGCAGCCAGCTGGGCGGCAGGACATTTTGCTGCCAGGGCGTTTCGCTGAGTAGGTGACGCAGCTCAGAGAGCAAGTCGCGCTCTAGGCCCTCTAGCAGGTAACTGTCGTAGGGATTAACCGGATGCTGGAAACTGGCGTGGGTCAGACGCACTCGCAGGTCTCGAATCGCCGCCTGCTGACTCGGGTAGGCCAGCATCAGCGACGCCCAGTCGGCATCGTCTAAGCTGCAAGTCAGGTGCGATCGCACCCAGGATTCAATATCATCGGCCCCGTCAAATAGGGTGGCTACGCCCGCAGGAAAATCATCCTGCCCCGACAGCTTACTGTTGAGCCAGCTATCGGGATCGGTCACCAGCAAGCCACGATAGTCTGGAGACGGCCAGCGCTGCCCTGCCTGGACCGGCTTCACCATCGGCAAGCGCTGGAGCAGATTAGGAATATCGACCTGTAGCAGATGCCCTTGGAGGGGCTGCGGCAACACCAAAACCGCAGGCTCCGGCCAAATCAGCGCGGACATGAGGTAGCTGAGGCGGTAGTCTCCTCGATAGGCCGACGCCGCTCCGGTTTGAATCAGCGCACTCCGACCGAGCCGCAGTGCCCGCGCTACCAACCGCGCCATAGTCAAATGGTGGGGCCACTGGGGCTCGCCCTGCTCCCGCAGGATGGCCCGTAATCGCTGGTGAACTTCGGCTTCAATCAAAACAAAACGGTGTTGTCGGTAGCGTGGCCGCCTTGCCCCAGCGAAACTGGCAGCGGCTGTCGATACGGCAGATAGGAGCGCCTACATTGTGACACATCCCTATCCTGGCCGACCCAGACCCGGTGCGTGGGGATGACGCGCGATGGCCTCAACATGGCAATCACTCAGAAACGGGATCAGCGATGACACAGTGCTGGCGGCTGCCGCACCCGACGCTGTGGCTCTAGACAGGCTGGATACTGGCGCACAGCGACTGCCCCATCCTGGCGAACGATAAAGATTGAGCTGCCGCCCGCGGCTATTGGTCAGCGTGACCTGGAGCGGCTGAGCTGCAAAGTCGATCCCGTCATTCAGCCGAGCCTGCTGTATCCGCTGGCGACTGAGCTGGGCGTACTGGGGAAAACTGTGGCACAAATCAACCAGTGCGTAGGCCATAACGGAGAGCTGCTGCCGCCCACTGGCGGCGTAGGCGGACGTATCGCAGGTTTGTAACTGCCCCGCTAGCAGGGCGAGATGACGCAGTAACAAGCGATGGCAGAGAAACGGCAACGTGGCCCCGCAGGCAATGCCAAACAGCGTCCGGTCCCGATCCAGGGCAAACTGCAGCCGTGTTTGGCGATGGTCTACGGCAATGCTAGGGGGAACGCTGAGCGGCAGACGACCGGCGGCGGCAATGTCAGCATAGCTCTGGGCCAATGCTGCATGGATGGGGAGCGATAGGGGCGCATTGATCAGCACCTGCACCGTCGGTTGCACCCGATCAAAAAAGGTATGAATCTCCTCCGACTGCCGGAAATAGCACAGGTCTTGACCACTGCCGTCAGCACTGAGATCAACCCACTCACAGTGCAGATTGCGCGTCTTTAGGTGGAATCGAGATGAGCCATACAATTTTGCCCCGGTGAGCTGGGCTTCACTCAGATCAGCCTGGTGCCACTGGGCGTGCATCAGGTTCGCCTGGTGGAGATTGGCCTGGATGAAGCTAGCCCCGGTTAGGTTGGCCCCCCGCAGGTTTGCGCCTGTCAGGTCGGCCCCGCTGAGCTTAGCCCCGGTTAAGTCGGCCTCGCTGAGGTCGGCCCCCCGCAGATTAGCCCAGCGGAGACAGGCTCCTCGCAGACTGGCCCCCCGCAGATTAGCCTGCGTTAGCTGAGCATGTTCTAAGCCAGCCAGCTGTAGATCCGTCCGCTGTAGATCAGCCTGGGTCAGGTCCGCAGCCGCGAGTCGCGCTTCACTCAGATCGGCATCCGCCAAACAGCTTTGGTGCAGGTTCACCCGGCTCAGGTCGGCTTGGGTCAGGACACTGCCTCGCAGATGGGCTTCTCGCAAATCGCTTTCGACCAGGTTAGCCTGGTGCAGCCGCGCCTGACTCAGCTCACAGCGGGTGGCCTCTGCCCGGACCATTGAACTGCCGGAGAGGTTGGCCCCTGTCAAAATCGCTCGGACCAAATTGGTGACGTTGAACTGGGCCCCCATCAGCTGGGCCTGGCTGAGGTTAGCGCCACTGAGGCGCGCCACGTTAAAGTCTGCCTGGTTTAGGCTACAGTGGCTCAAGTTTGCGCTGCTGAGATTTGCGATCGCAAATCGGGCCGCTGGCATCTGGCTGTGGCTCAAGTTGATGCCCATCAGCGTCTGTTCGCACAGGTCAACCTGCTCAAAGGTGCGATCCCCCCGCTGATACCGCTGAATCAGTTCCGTCCTGTCCATCCCTTGAGACCATCCCTCAACCCATGCTCGAACGACCCTTTAGCCGTCGCAGCCGTTTAGATCGGCACCCGTGGACCGATCCCTACAGACTTAGAATGCCCATGGGACCTGCCGCGGTTGGGTTAAACCTCAAGAAAATGTGTTGGAAGTGAGGCAGAACGACGCCTAGGAGAAATCGCGCTGTGAAAATCGGGATCGTGGGGTTGGGGCTGATTGGCGGCAGTCTGGGGCTAGACCTGGGCATGCAGGGGTACGAGATCTGGGGCGTCAGCCGCCGAGAGTCCACCTGTCAGGCGGCCATGAGTCAAGCAGTGGTAACCCATGCCAGTACCGATCTCGCCAGTCTGGCAGCGGTTGATTTGGTGTTTGTCTGCACCCCTATCTCGGCTATTGTGCCTACCGTGGCCCAGCTAGCGCAACGCCTAAAACCCACTGCCATCATTACGGATGTCGGCTCCGTTAAGGGGGCTGTTGTCGCAGCTGCCACCGCCCTGTGGCCCAACTTTGTTGGCGGGCATCCCATGAGTGGCAAAGCAGAAGCAGGGCTCCAAGCAGCGACACGACAGCTCTTTCATCAGCGGCCCTACGTCCTCACACCGCTCGCCCAAACACCGTCCACAGCCATCGACGAGGTGACCCGGCTGATTGAGCAGCTGGGCAGTCAGCTCTATGTCACCGACCCCGACAGTCACGACCGGGCGGTCGCGCTGATTTCCCATCTGCCGGTCATGCTGGGGGCCAGTCTGTTGCAGGTCTGTACCACCAGCGACCAGAGATCGCTAGCCCAGCAGCTCGCCAGTTCTGGCTTTCGAGACACCAGCCGGGTTGGCGGTGGCAATCCTGAGCTGGGCACCCTCATGGCGGAATACAATCGGCCCGCGCTGCTGGCTGCCTTAGCCCAATTTCAGCACCAGCTGGCTCAGCTCACCCAGACGATTGAGCATGAAGACTGGTCTGGCTTGCAAGCCTACCTCACTGCTGCGAACCAAGACCGCCCCGCCTTTGTTGACGGACGCTAGGCGAGCGTCGGCAAGGGAGCAGATCGCTAGGGCGGGCGACAGCAGCAACTACAGCGCCGTGGCTTCCGCTTCCGCGGCCACCAGCACCGGCTCCTGGTACAGCAGGGCCGTAAAGGTGACCGTTGACCCCAGCCCCTCGCCCATGCTGATGAACTGCACCTTGCCCCCCATCGCCTCAATTAGGCGCTGCGAAATGGCCAGCCCCAGCCCCGTCCCACCGTACTGGCGGGTACGTTCGCCATCCACCTGACTGAAGGTCTGAAACAGCCGGTCCTGCTTCTCTAGGGAAACGCCAATACCCGTATCGGCAACGCTGATTTTGACAAACCCGGGCAAAATCCCGACCGCCTGGGTCCGATCGCACTGAATCTAGTCCCGCAGTCGTACGGGCTGGGTATTGCTCTCCGCGCATACCGTTACACCACACG
>CAWUKV010000059.1:0-25414 GCA_963923025.1 uncultured bacterium | reverse complement strand
TTCCCCCAGACGACCCCCAACCCAACGCCAACCCTGCACCGCTGGACAACGGCGTGGTGCTTAAGAAGCCCAAAGATATTGTTCGGACGGTTCAGCTGATTGCCCAGCAGGCGGTTGCCCACCAGCAGGAGAATCCAGACCTGACGATGGCGGTACTGGTGCGAGAGAACCGCCAGGCTCGGTATGTGAGAGAACTGCTGGAAGATCCGGAGCGACTGGGCTTTAACTGGGCCGAGACCGGGATTCGTATTTTTGACGTGGGGCACCGCAATCGCAAAACTCAGATTCCGATAGAAACGCTGCGACTGATGCAGTTTATCGAACGGCCCCACTCGTCGGACTACCTCAAAGGGGCCCTGCGCGTCCTGGTTGATCGGCAGCGCGTGCCCACCCAGGACTTGAATCCGCTGACCACCGCCCCAGAACAGTTTCTCTACCCCGGACCGCTCGATTCGCCTCTCGACTCCCCTGCCGCCCAGACGGCCCGCCGCTACTGTGCTGGGCTACTGCGTGCCCGCCTAGAACTGCCGCCGTACCATCTCATTCCTTTCTTTAGCTCAACCCTGGGCTACGACCAAAGCGAACTCGCCACCGCTGACAAGCTGGCCTCCCGCATTGCCCAACAAACCTCAGAGGACAACACCCTCGGCAGCATGATTAACGCCCTGCAAGAAATCGTCAACGCCGAACAGTTTGACACCGTCGAGGCGGAAGACACCGAAGCCCAATACAGCCGCCCCCGCCAGCTAACGCTCATGACCATGCACAAGGCCAAGGGCCTAGACTGGGACGTGGTCTTTCTGCCCTTTCTGCACAGCAAACTGATTCCGGGCAGCGTTTGGGTGCCGCCCCAGACCGAGTTCATCGGCGACTTTACCCTGGCCGACGTCGCCCGCGCCCAGATTCGGGCACACACCCACGGCGAGCTGAAGCAGGCCCCCATTCCAGACATTTGGACGGCCTGGCAGCAGTCCACCACCCTCAAACAGGCCGAAGAATACCGCCTGCTCTACGTGGCCATGACCCGAGCGAAACGGCTGCTATGGATGTCTGCGGCCCAGCAGGCCCCATTTACCTGGAGCAAAGCTGAGAATTTGCAGGATGCAGCCCCCTGCCCGGTGCTACCGGCCCTGGCGGACCATCTACGCCCAACACAGTAGAGGAGGGTAGCCGCCCTAGTCGTCCTGCAAGGCCCAATCAACGGCCGCGATCGCGTGTATCCGAGTGGTATCAAACAGGGGCACCGGGCTATCGACCGCATCGATCAACAGACCAATTTCCGTACATCCCAAAATCACACCGTCACACCCCTGAGCGACCAGCGACTGAATCACCCGGCGCAGCTGCTGGCGCGATGCGTCTTTGATTTGCCCCAGACACAGCTCGTCGTAAATAATGCGATGCACAACCGCCTGGTCAGCTTCTGAGGGGACGTGAACCCTTAACCCCTGGTTAGCCAGTCGCCCCTTATAAAAGGGCTCAGACATGGTGAACCGGGTGCCCAGTAACCCGACCTGGCTCAGCTGCTGTTGCCGTACCGCCTGAGCCGTAGCATCGGCAATGTGAAGCAAGGGCAGCGACGTAGCCTGGGTAATCGCATCGGCAACCTTGTGCATCGTATTGGTACCGAGGACGATGCCCTCTGCGCCCCCCTGTTCTAACCGTTGAGCTACCGCTGCTAGCAGGTCGCCAGCCTCTGCCCAGCGCTGCTGCTGCTGGAGCTGTTCAATCGGCTCAAAGTCCACCGAGTAGAGCAAAATCTGTGCCGAATGCAGTCTGCCCAGGCGCTGCTTTACGGTCTCATTGAGAATTTGGTAGTAGGTGACGGTGGATTCCCAGCTCATACCCCCAATCAGACCAATGGTTTTCATATGCAAGTACGACCTCGCCCAACAAGGCCACTAAAAGTCCCCTCATCATAGTCTTGCAAGACTATGTGGTCTTGCTGTTGGGACGGCATCGTTGTCCTCAGTAGCTAACCCACACCAACGTCAGCTGTATACGGTGTTTGCAATGATCTACCCTTCCTGATTCCTTCATATTTGTTTCTAGAGGATATGAACTCCATGAAGAAGCACTTACGTAGTTCCATAGCCTTTCTGGGAAGCGATATATAAGTAACAGCATATTAAGGCACGTTGTTCCCAATCAGGGATATCGCCAATGTGCCTGCTGCTCTCCAGGTCTGGCTGTCAAGTTTCATCCTGCTCTACCGAGGTAGTCCTGCTTTAGCTCATGGGTAGGTTGCCGATGTCTATCCCCTGACCTCCTGCGTTAAGTGCCCTTACTCATACAGGCCAAAAAGGTTCACAGCTGGTCTATATAAGCTGTCTCTAAAATCTTCAGGGTTCCCCGCATCGTGGTTTATAGCAAGGCTCAACTTAGTAACGCTGTGGCGCTGTCGATTATTATTCCGGTCTACAACGGTGGCGACAGTTTCAGACGGTGCCTAGAGAGTCTAGCGGATCGCGATCGCACCACAACCGAACTTATTGTTGTTGTCGATGGCAAGTCGAGCGGCAGTTACCGTTTAGCTCAGTCTGCCAGCGCAAACGTCATCCGACTACCCGAATCTGGTGGTCCAGCCCAAGCCCGCAACATTGGAGCAGAAGCAGCCAGCGGAGACGTCTTGTTCTTTGTCGATGCCGACGTTACCCTCCACAAGAATACGCTGATGCGAGTACAGACGGCGTTTGCCCAAGATAAGACAATGGACGCGCTGATTGGCTCCTACGACGATGAGCCAGGGGCACAGAACTTTCTGTCCCAGTACAAAAATTTATTCCATCACTACACCCATCAACAGGCTTGCCCAGAGGCTTTCACATTTTGGGGAGCCTGCGGGGCTGTACGTCAAACCGCGTTTCGGGCAGTCAATGGGTTTGATCCTAGCTATCGCCACCCCTGCGTAGAAGACATTGACTTGGGCTATCGCCTCAGGCTGGCTGGCTATCGCATCTGTCTAGATAAAGAGATTCAGGTCAAGCATCTTAAGGAATGGCGTCTAAAATCACTGTTAAAAGCTGAAATTTTCTACCGTGCTTTGCCATGGACAGCATTGCTATTGCGTCTCAAGGACAATCATCCCGAAAGCTATCGCCGCTTCACTCGCGACCTCAACCTCAGAGTCAGTAGCCGACTCAGCGTTATCCTTGCCTTTGCCTTCGTAGGATTTGTGTTCACGACTGTCACCTTTCCGCCAGCTGGTCTAGCAGCCTTGGTCTGTATGTTGCTGTTGCTGGGTCTCAATTTACCGGTCTACCAATTTTTTTGGCGCAAGCGCGGCGGTTGGTTCGCACTACGCGTCATCCCTTGTCACTGGCTGTACTTCCTATACGGTGGCCTCAGCTTTGCCGTCGGGACCGTGCGCCACTACCTAACCCGGTGGCACCTGCTGGGCCCCCGACAACGTTCATTCAGCATCGGCTGACTTTTATTTAGCACTACTGCCACTCCATCGAGGTAGATGACGTCAGTTTTATCAATCCAGCCAATTTCGATCCTCAGCCAATTTCAATCGTTTCAGCAGACATATGGCCGTTTTTTCAATCCCATCCGATTCGTGCATCTCATACAGATAAAGATTGGTATAAATCAACATGACTCACGTAGATACCGCCATTATCGGTGCCGGCCCCGCTGGATTAACGGCCGCCTACCAGCTCAGTAAGAACAACGTTGGCTCCGTTGTGATTGAGCAAGCCGACCGAGTCGGCGGCATCTCCCGGACTGAAACCTACAAAGGCTACCGCTTCGACATTGGCGGTCACCGCTTTTTCACCAAAATTGGTGAGGTCCAACAGGTTTGGCGCGAAATCCTGGGGGACGAGTTCATCAAGGTCCCCCGACTCTCCAGAATTTTTTACCAGGGCAACTTCTTTAACTACCCACTGTCCATTGCCAATACGCTTAAAAACCTCGGCCCCTTTGCCAGCACCATGATTGGCATGAGCTACCTAAAGGCTCGCCTAAAGGTCAAACTGCAGCCCGGTCGTGAGGCTGAGAATTTCGAAGAATGGGTTAGCGATCGCTTTGGGGAGCGGCTTTATCGCACCTTCTTCAAGACCTATACCGAAAAAGTCTGGGGCATGTCCTGCACCGATATTCAGGCCGAGTGGGCAGCCCAGCGGATTAAAGGGCTGTCCCTGAAGAAAGCCGTCATTGATGCACTGTTGGGAAGCAGCGATGCCAAAACCCTGATTAAGGAGTTTGACTATCCCATCTACGGCCCCGGCATGATGTGGGAACGCTGCCAGCAAATTCTTGAGCAGCGCGGCAATCCGGTCCACCTGAATACGCGGGTTGTTAAGGTCAAACACGCCGATAAGCAGATCACGCGGGTGATTGCCCAGCGTGGAAATGAGACCTTTGAAATCACGTCGAAACAGTACATCTCGAGTATGCCCGTTACGGCTCTGGCTCGGTGCCTGGACCCAGCCCCCCCTCAGGCTGTTCTAGAAGCGGCCAATGGTCTCAAGTATCGCGACTTTCTGATCGTGTCAATCATCCTAGACCAGGCGGATCTTTTCCCAGATAACTGGATCTACATTCACAGCCCAGAGTTCAAAGTGGGTCGCATCCAAAACTTCAAAAATTGGAGCCCCGCCATGGTACCCGACGCCAGCAAAACCTGCCTGGGGATGGAGTACTTCTGTAGTGAAGGTGACGATATCTGGGGACTTTCTGACCAGGAGCTGATTGAGCTAGCCAGTCAAGAAATCATGGGACTTGGCCTAGTTAATCCAGGAACTCGGATTGAAGACGGCACCGTCATTCGTCAGCGCAAGGCCTATCCCGTGTACGATGCGGAATATCGCGGTCATTTAGAGGTGATCCGCAACTACCTGGAGCGGTTCGAGAATTTGCAAACAGTTGGCCGCAACGGTATGCACCGCTACAACAACCAAGATCATTCCATGTTGACCGGATTACTCGCCGCCAAAAACGTCATGGGCGAACTCCATGACCTTTGGAACGTCAATACTGAAAAGTCTTATCACGAAGGGTATACCGACCAGGAGTGGCATAAGCAGCAACAGTTTAAAGAAGAAGCCTACGCTGCATAGGTCACGCTCAGGTAACTTGTCGATGGGAAGACCATTGCTCAATTTTGGCTAGACTTTTTGGCTAGACTTGAGCCACCACTTGATGAGCCCATAGCGTAGATTCAACAGATCTGTACCAGATGATCGCATCATCGTCTCACAAGCACCAGCAGCAGGCTATTTTTGCCTTACGGCTAACCGCTATCTTTGCCTTAGCTGGGCTGATTGGCATCCTGAATCATGAGATGTGGCGCGATGAGTTGCAAGCTTGGATGCTGGCTAGAGACAGCCAGTCGGTCGTCGAGCTGATTCAGAATATGCGAACTGAGGGGCATCCAGCACTGTGGCACCTGTGTCTTTGGGGATTAGCGCGCCTGAGTCATCGGCCCCTACTCATGCAGCTTTTTCACATCAGCTTAGCGACGGTTAGCGTTTACCTGATCAATCGCTTTTCGCCTTTTTCTCGCCTTCAACAAACGCTGCTAACGTTCAGCTACTTTACGTTCTACGAATACGCCTTAATCAGCCGCAGCTACGCGCTAGGGGTGCTTTTAGTCTTTCTATTCTGCACGCTGTACACGCAAAGCCCGGATGTGTTGCAGCCGCGACCTATCGGGCAGACCTTAGGACTGTTCGGACTATTAGCCCTGCTGGCAAACACCAGCGTTTACGGCGTTTTTCTCAGCCTGGCACTAGGACTGGCGCTAGTTTGGCCCCTCAATCGCCTGACCACAACCGTCGCTCAAGCGGCCGCTCACACGATTGGCTTGGGAGTATTGGGGCTAGGCTGGCTGCTCTCCTATGCGCAGGTTAGTCGCATTAACGACGGCTCAGCCACAACGTATCTAGCCAATCCAGAAACGGTCAGCGACCCCAATTGGCCCGCACGGGCTGGGGCCGCTATCAATCACATCTGGCGCAGCTATATTCCTGTGCCAAACTTTTTACAGAGCGCATACGGAAAAGGCAATATCCTTGCCGACACAACGGTCTTACCCAACGTTTCAGGCCGCGAGTTAGGCGAATTTGTGGCCCTCGTCGGTGCGGTCATTGTAGTGCTCCTGTTTGTCCGCATTTTCTGGCCACATCCCAAATGGCTAGCGGTCTATGCCTGCGGAATGCTGGCTCAATCGCTATTTAGTGTGCTGTTTTTTAGCGGTAGCCTGCGCCACCACGGCCATCTATTTGTTTTGCTGATTGTTTGTCTGTGGTTGATGCAGGTCGAACAGCAGGCCCGCAGCCGGTCCTCAACAGCACAGCCAACCTTGGACAAGCCTGAGGCCCCGGAATTACCAGCGCGTTACGCCCTCCCTCGACCGCACCAATGGCAGTGTCAACTCTTGACGGGTCTACTGGCCCTGCAAGCTTTCTCCGGAGCCTACGCCTACAGTGTTGATTTATCGCAGCCTTTTTCAGGGAGCCGGTCCGCAGCCCAGTTTTTACAGGCTAACCAGCTCGACCAGTTGCCAATTTTGGGCTATCGCGATCGCGAAGCGGCCACACTGTCTGGATACCTAGATCGGCCTATTTACTACCCCAACCTAGAGCGGTTTGGCAGCTTTTGGACCGTACAAACCCCCGATATCTGGACCGACATCGGACAGCATATTCAAGCGTTTGTAGCGCGTGAGCAACAGCCTGTCATATTAGCGCTGACAGACGCCATTGATGGCCCCATTCCTGGCATAGCGCTACAGCCGTTACTGTATTCCGAAGGCGTCGTCAAAGATAAGGAAAGCTTCTATCTGTATTTGGCGACTGCTCAGTAGGTACAGGCCCACAAGCCGGTCGCATGCTGAGTTGTCCTGAGCTTGTCGATTGGCATCTCGACGGAAGCGTTACACACTGAAAGAGGTCACTTGCCCTACTCAAAATGATTTACGAGTATATTTTCAACTTTGGCAACCTGTTTGTCCTACCGTTTTGGCTGCTGATGGTGATTGTGCCAGGGTGGAGCGTGACCCGCCGGGTCATGGCCTCTGCCATTCCCTTTGCCATTCTCGCCGCCCTCTACATTTACTGTTTTGTTGGCAGTCTAGATCCCGACAAGCTGGAATCGTTTGCCAATCCAACGCTGCCGGTACTAGCTCAGCTTTTCTCTGAAACGCCGGTGATGGCAACCGGCTGGGTTCATTTTCTGGTCATGGACTTGTTCGTGGGCCGGTGGATCTACTTTCAAGGCCAGGAACAGGGCCTCTGGACCCGCCATTCGTTACTGCTCTGTCTCTTTGCAGGGCCGATGGGGTTACTGTCCCACCTGCTCACGGCATGGATACAGTCCGGTCGAACATCGTCCGAGTCGTCACCTGAAACCACTGTGGCCTAGAGCGTACAAAATCACGACCTGGCCCGGTCCCCAGGGCTGCACCAAAACTTTGCACAATCTACACAGCCTGTCGATGACGGCGACTAGGTTACTGTGCCTACATAGAAATACGCAGAAGTGCGTAACAACCCCATAACAACCCATGTAGACACCCATGTTGAGTCAGCATAACTGGTGCAACATGGGGCAATTTTGATGCCAGAGACTATCTCTCCAGCCGCTGCTCCGCCTGCCACCGAACCGCTACCCGATTGGCTATGCCAGCAGCTTGTCCAGGATACGCTGCCCTGGGATGCTGCCCTCAGCTATCCTGAATTTTGCGATCGCTACACTTTGTGCGACTCCCATTGGCTCGGGCTATTCCAACTTACCAATCAGGCAATTGCCTGCATCCGTTGGGATTTGCTCTGGATTCCTGATCAGCTGTTTCATCAGATTGGGCGGGCTGACGCCGTCTATCTGTTTCTGAAGTTTGAACAGCTTTTAGGCATTACCGTTACGCCAGCCCCGTCCGCCAATGGAGCTGGCTCGTCGACGCTCCCTGTCATTGCCCGAGTCGAGCTAGAGTCAGTGGAGCAGCAGCAGGTTTTACTGATTGACGACGCTACGGGCACTTCGACTACGGTCGTTTTTAGGGGCGAACCGCACTGTCTGGCAGTTTCAGCCCCCGACAAGGTTGTCCAGCTTTAACCGTTTATGGCTTACTAGCACCACAAGATCCAGCAGTGCCCAACGTACAGCGATCAACACAGTGGTTGAAACGATGGCACACAGCGCTTCTGCTCCAGAGATGGCACGGCTCAAGCACAGTAACCCACGCGATAAACGGCGAAGACGACTGACTCAATTGCCTGAGATCGCTAAGGAATGGTAAAAATAGCTCCATTGCCGATCTACATAATCGGCAATGATGAGGTGTTGTCAGGCAGCCTGCTGCACTTATTGCGTATAAAAAGGACAACGAAAGGCATGATCAATCGAGTGAGTCAATTCTGGGAGCAGCCGCTGTGCCGCCTCAGCAAGACAGCCAGAAGCTGCTTGCAGTTTTCGGCCTTGTTTAGCCTGGTGCTACTGCTCGTCGTTGGCTGCGGTGGCGGTTCACAGGAGGCCGCCGATCCGGGCACGGACACCACAGCAGCTACCCCATCCAGCGGTGGTCGTGTAGCCATTGGCACCACCCTAACTGCACGCACGCTCGACCCGGCTGATTCCTACGAAACCTTTCCTGGCATCCTGCTCTACAACATGGGCGACCGGCTCTACACCTATGCCCCTGGCACCACCGATATCGAACCCCAGCTGGCCACTGAACTCCCCACCATCAGCGATGACCAGCTAACTTACACCATTCCCCTACGCGACGACGTTGTTCTGCATGACGGCACCCCCTTCAATGCCGAAGTGATGGCGTTTTCGCTTCAGCGATTTATGGACAACGGCGGTCGTCCGGCCTTCTTGCTTGCTGACCCGATTGAGTCAGTTGAAGCCACAGGCGAATACGAACTCACCATTACCTTGGCAAAACCGTTTGCGGCGCTCACCTCGATGCTTACCTTCTCGGGGGCAACACCAGTGCCGCCAGAACAGTACGAAATTGGCGAAGGCAGCTTCAAACCCGATACGTTCGTTGGCTCTGGCCCCTATAAGCTGGCCTCCTTCTCTAGCGACGTGATCAAACTGGACGTGAATGAGGACTACTGGGGTGAGGCCCCCGCTAACGAGGGTATCGACATTCAGGTTTTCACCAGTCCAGCTAACCTGTACAACACCTTCCAATCCGGTGGGCTAGACGTGGCCTACCAGACCCTGGACCCCGACCAGATTACTGCCTTAGAAAAAGACGCGGACGCGAATAGCTGGCAGGTTATTGAGGCAGGCGCAGCCGTCGTCAACTACATGATCTTGAATCAGAAAATTGCCCCCTTCGACCAGCTTGAGGCCCGACAGGCCGTGGCCGCCATGATTGACCGGGAGCTTTTGAACGAACGGGTATTTCAGGGTCAGGCCGAACCGCTTTACACCATGATCCCGCCGACGTTTGACGTGTCTGAGCCGGTATTCGAGGAAGCTTATGGCGATGGCAACTATGACAAGGCCAAGGCACTGCTAGAAGCAGCCGGATTCTCTGAAGCTAACCCACTGGCCTTTGACATCTGGTATCCGTCTGCGTCCACAACTCGCAGCATCGTGGCAAATACGCTCAAGGAAGCGATTGAAACCAACCTGCCAGGGCTGGTAGAAGTGACGGTAAACTCGGCCGAGTCCGCTGCGCTACGGGAACAGATGCGCCAGGGGGCCTACACCGCCATGCTCGACAACTGGTACCCCGACTACTTCGACCCCGAGAACTTTGCCCTCCCCTTCTTTAGCTGCGCCGTAGAATCCAGCGATGGGCTTTGCGAGGAAGGGGCCGCCCAAAGCACGGGCTCGTTCTACTACAGCGGTAAGGCTAATGAGCTGCTCAACCAGCAAAGTGCAGAAGCTGACCCCGCTGCCCGCAGCGAACTATTCAAAGAACTTCAGGCAGTGACCACGGAGGACGTACCCTACGTGCCGCTATGGCAGAACAAAGACTATGTCTTTTCTGTGGCAGATGTGGAAGGGGTTGGCGTCGAGCCCAACCAACAGTTCTTACTGTGGCAGATTGCTAAGTAATGTCGTCTCGGTCTAACGCGCTTCGGGTCTACGTTATTTCGCGGCTGCTGCTAGCCCCGCTGATGATTTGGACGATTACCACGGTGGTCTTTCTGCTAATGCGGGCAACGCCGGGGGACCCGGTGGATGCACTGTTAGGTGCCAGGGCACCGGAAGCAGCCAAAGAGGCCCTGAGGGCGCAGCTTGGGCTAGATCAGCCCCTAATCCAGCAGTATTTCAACTACCTGGGTGATTTGCTGCGGCTGGATCTGGGCACCTCTCTGGCGACCCAGGGGCAGACCGTGTGGGAGATTATCGGCAATCACTTCCCCGCAACGGTCGAACTTACCTTGTGCGGTATCACCATTGCGGCACTTGTCGGACTCACCGTTGGCTCAATTGCGGCGTCCCGGCCTAACACGCCGTTGGACGCTGGAGGGCGACTGTTTGGCATCGTCACCTACGCCACGCCGATGTACTGGTTTGGCATGATCTTGCAGCTCGTTTTTGCCGTACAGCTGCGCTGGTTCCCCATTGGGACTCGCTTCCCGCTGAACCAGACGCCGCCCGACGGGCCGACGGGACTCTATTTATTAGATAGCATGCTGCATCTCAATCCGGCTCAGCTGGGTACGACCATCTATCACCTCGCCCTGCCAAGCCTGACGCTGGGAATTCTCATCAGCGGCATTTTTGAACGGATGGTGCGGGTCAACCTGAAGCAGACCCTACGGGCCGATTATGTGGAAGCGGCCCGCGCCAGGGGCATCCCCGAGTTTCGCATTCTTACTGCGCATGCGCTAAAGAACGCCATGATCCCAGTCATCACCATTCTGGGCCTGACCTTTGCCTCGCTGTTGGGGGGTGCGGTACTGACGGAGGTGACCTTTTCCTGGCCAGGGCTCGCCAATCGGTTATTTGAGGCGATTACCCAACGGGACTATCCCGTCGTGCAGGGGCTAATGGTGTTTTTTGGGGCCATTGTTGCACTGACCAGCATTGCTATCGACATTCTTAACGCCTATGTAGACCCGAGAATTCGCTACTAAGGCTGACTAACGGGGAGCAGATCGTAGTACTGAATGATGGCCTGCGCGATCGCAGCAGGCGGCTGGTCGATGCTGACAACAAAAGCATCGTCTGGGACTTCAAGGGTATTGAGCTGCGATCGCAGCAGATCTGCCGGCATGAAGTGGGCCGTGTGAGCCGTCAGTCGCGATCGCAGCAAGTCCGCAGAGCCCTTGAGATAGACCCAAACTAAGTTTGGGGCGTCCTTAGCTAAGCGCTCACGATAGTCGGCCTTGAGCGCAGAACAGGCTAAAACCGTTGGCTGTTTCGTGGCAGTCCACTGCTGTATGGCACGGTGAAGCGCATCTAGCCAGGGTCTGCGGTCTTCATCCGTCAGCGGCAGGTGACGGCGCATCTTGTCGATGTTGGCCGCAGAATGATAGTCGTCAGCATCCACAAACTGCCAGCCGAGTCGAGCTTCAAGGTGCTGCCCTACCGTAGTTTTGCCTGAGCCAGACACGCCCATCAGCACCAAAACAGTCACATCAGCCATAGGGGGCATCGGTTAAACCTTAAGCGATCGCGGTGGAACCCGGTCCCAGCAAACGGCAATGAAACTATTCTCAGTAGAAACACTCATACATCTTCCACAGGTCGGGTTTCAGCTCACAACCAGTTGGCTAAACTGCTGTCAATGAGTTTGTCTAAGCTGCTCAATCGCATTTAGTTTAAGCCTCTAGGAGCGCTCCAGAGCAACTTTTACGCGAGACGTGGCTAAGGCTCAGTATCTTGAATAATTTGCTGGCCTACCTGAGGTAATGTGCGATTTCAACCTGACCCCATCCACCCTGCCCCCACTAACTAAGGCTTGATCTATGAAGTGGAAAACCGGACGCCGAAGCAGCAACATTGAAGACCGCCGGGGTGACTACGGCGGCAATGGCTCCATTGCCCTAGGGGGCGGCGGGCTTGGCGTTGTCTTCATTGCCTTCGTGGTCTTTTTACTGGGGGGTGACCCCAGCGTCGTCCTCGATCAGGTGGCAACCGGCCCCGCTACCGCTCCGTCCCAGCAGCTACCGCCAGCAGAGCAGGATGAGCTAGCCGACTTTGTCTCCGTTGTGTTGGCTGACACGGAGGATACCTGGAACCAAATTTTTCAGGAAGAAGGCGGCAACTACCGGGAGCCTAACCTCGTCCTGTTCTCTGGTATCGTGCAGTCCGCCTGTGGCACGGCCCAGTCTGCGGTGGGGCCGTTTTACTGTCCGGCCGACGAGAAGGTCTACATCGATCTCAGCTTTTACGACGACCTAAAGCGGCGGCACGGTGCGCCCGGCGACTTTGCTCAGGCCTACGTCATTGCCCACGAGGTGGGTCACCATGTCCAGCACCTGCTGGGCATTTCTGATCAGGTCCGTCAGATTCAAAGCCGAGTGAGCCAGACTGACGCCAACCAACTCTCCGTACGTCTGGAGCTTCAGGCCGATTGCTTTGCCGGAGTCTGGGCTCATCGGGCCGACGAAGCCCGCGACATTTTAGAACGTGGCGACATTGAAGAAGCCCTCAACGCAGCGAGTGCGATCGGGGATGACCGCCTGCAACAGCAGTCTAGGGGCTACGTGACGCCTGATTCCTTTACTCACGGCAGCTCTACCCAGCGCGTGCGCTGGTTTCAGCAGGGGCTACAAACTGGCGACCCGGACCAATGCAATACATTTGAAGCTGCACGGCTTTAACACGACTTAAAGATCGTCAGTTTCTCAAATTTTTGTCTGCCACAGTCGAGAAATCGCCCCAGAACAAGGAGAGCTACCCAAAAACGTAGGTTTGTGGGTAGCTACAGGCTTACCTCCAGGAAACAGATGAGCTGATTTTGGAGACACAGCTGCAACTTGAAGCCAATCAACAGATCTTGAAAGAATACGTGTAAACACCGAAACAGACTCCATACGTACACTTAGGAGAGTTTCGGTACTACGCGAAATAGCAGAGAGAATTTGTTTTCAATCGATATTTTTCCGTCAAAACCTAGGCCCTTTTGCGCAGGCCACAGAAGACATACACCAGTTAGCGAACTGGCTCTACGGTCTTTATACGCAAAGTACTTGAGCATATTTAGTTTGCAACAAGCCGGACTGTTATCTACGGGTTTCAAATTTTGGCTGAGTAGTATGGTGTGTAACGAATGCTACTCGACATCATGATTCACTACGCAAACAGCTCTAAGCGCTTGTTATTATCGTCAGCTGGCTTGTCGCTAGTTGCACTCGGCAGCTTAGCTTCTTCTGCAGAAGCATTTACCTACCATTTAGACTTCAACGACGTCGACTCAAGCGCCTTTAACTCAAACGCGGCGACTAACTACAAAAACGGACAGTCTACTATTGATGAATGGTCTGACTGGGGTGTCAGCATTTCTGGTATCAACTATCGGAGTGATGGCAAGAAAGGTGGCACAGGCAATGGAGCAGATGTTGACGCCTCTCTGCGGCTTTACAACACCGAAGGGCGCGGCGGTCAAGACAGCGATCTAGAGACTGGCGATGGCTACAACACTGCTGGTCAAGGCAATGCGCTGATCATTCAAAAGCACGGAAACAGAAATAGCAATACCCCTAACGATGATGCGAACGGTGGCGAAATTCTCATGGATTTCGACAACGAAATCGACTTTGAGGGGTTCACGCTGATTGATGTGGAGCTAGAAGAAAGCCGTGATAAGGCAGGGCGGAATGGAAGCGAAGGTGTCAACGTCTTCGGCTACGACGCATCCGGTGCGGAGGTCCTGAAAATAGACGTCGACTATCTGCTTGCAGAGTTCTATGGTCAAAACGGATTTACCAAAAACCATGAGAAAAATCCGACAAACCTCTCCAACTACCAACCAAGCTTCACTTTTGATGGAGTAACCATTACTCAAGTAGGTGACGAGCTTAAGAACAATTCTGTGTTCAGGTTTGACATCGACCCAAACCACGAAAAAGCTCAGGGGCTCACCTCAGTAGTCTTCCAATATCCTGACATTAGCGGTGCGGTTTCTGGCCTGCGCTGGAGTGAGTCTACACCCGATGAGCCAGAAGGCCCTCGTCAGGTGCCCGAGCCCTCTGCCCTAGCTGGGTTGGTCATGGTCGGAGCCTATGGTGTACGCAAATATCGCCAACGCAAAGAAGACAAGCTGGCTGCTGCCATGGGGCTAGGCGGTCAAGATGGTCCGTCTTTCTCCTAGACTGCATCTCGACCGGACCTGGAACGTCTCTACCGATAATTGACGAACTGCAGCGCCACAGGCCAATCCTCCTGCTTGATCAGTTGGATGGCCTGCTGCAGTTCGTCTTTTGATTTGGCTGAGATGCGAACTAGGTCGCCTTGGATAGAGGCCTGTACTTTTTTGAAGGTATCGCGGATCAGCTTAGTGATTTTCTTTCCCGTTTCCTGATCGAGTCCTTTCTTTAGGGTGATCTCTTGACGGACACGGCTACCGCTCGCCGAATCTACATCACCAAAGTCAAAGATTTTCATCGACAGGTTACGCTTGGCTGCTTTGGTTTGCAGTAGCGTATGGACAGCCTGTAGTGACATCTCACTGGCAGTTTCCAGCGTGATACTACTTTCGTTCAAGTCAAGCGTCGTCTTAGTGTCTTTTAGGTCGTAGCGGGTTTTAAGCTCGCGGCGAACCTGATCTAGGGCGTTGACCAGCTCTTGCCGGTCGAAGTCGCTGACAACATCAAAGGAATAACTAGAAGCCATAGTGCTACCAAAAGAGTAGACAAAACAGAACGCTAGGCCAACCAAAGCGACCGGCAGCTTACGAAGTATAGGGTAAAGATACTGAGACTGCCGACCCCAAACATGAGCGATCGCAGCGGCGGAATATTCAGAATATAGAACACCGAAAACAGCAGTCGCCCCATCAAATAGGCCACGACGGCCACAAGCACCGCAGTCCCGCTTTGCTCAGTGATAAAGGCCATCAACGCCGCTGGGACGTAGAGGGCAAACGACTCAAAGGCATTTTTGTGGGCCCAGTTGGCCCGTTGGGCATAGGCTGGCAGCTTTTCGTTAAACGTACGCGGCTTAGCAAAAACCGTCATTGGGTCCGGCATCGACTGGGCCAGCTGAACGCGCGCGAGCGCCACCACGCCGTAGGGCACGTACACCAGCAGTGCCGCCAGCGGAATACTGTAGATCAGCAAATTGGGCAGGGTTAGTAGGGTCACAGGTTGAATCAAATAACGCGCAGTCAGAGGGGCACCGTCCCGCCTTGCAAACCGATCGGCAGCTCGATACAGGGACTAGTCGAAGTAAAACAGCGTCACAATTTTGCGCTGTTCCTCAGCATCCCGGCAGGTTTGCAGCAGCGTATGGCTGTCGTGAAAGGCAAAGCAAATCAGCTGCTGACAGCGCGAGATAATCTCCTGGTTGCACAGCGCACTAGCATCAGCCAAGGACAGATGGTCATTGGCCGAATTTTGCACCAGATGCATCACCTGATCGAGCTGATCCCTGGACTCGCGGGGCTGCTTGGCTAAACTTTGCGGCAAAATTACGGTAAGCAAGTTTGAATCCGCCTTCATTGCCCCGCGAATCGCGGCTTGGTTGGTTCCTGTGGCCCCCGAGGTCAGCAGACGGTTGCCCCCCAAGACTAGGGCGTAGCTCATCAGCTCAATTAAGCGAAGGTGAGTGATAGGCACATGACGGGAGCCCAGGATGGCAATTCGCTTTGAGCCCGACTCTTGAATCGCAGCCAGCTCTTGCAGAAAATCATCAACCTTCAGGGTGTCTAGCGGGGTCTCAACAGGATTGCTCAACAGCGGTACCAGGATGTGAACGCGCTAATTTTACCAAACCCGTTGACAAAACCCGCAGGATTTATACCCAGATGCATACCATTAAATATTCTAAGTCTAGACAAATCCCACCCGATTAGACGGACTTAGACCGACAAGGCTGGCTGTAGCGCCAGCGCAGACAGCAGCTGATCAATGTCAAAATACTGCTCCATCAATAGGCGAATGCATTCGGTCTTGATCGGGCCCTGTAAACGCACCTGCTGAAACGCCTTTTCAATTTTTTCAACGGTCGTCAACGTATCTAGGTCCACTGACAAGATCGGCACCTCTAGCTCTTTTGCCCGATTCAAGATATCTGGACGAGGCGGCATGTGTCCCGTCAGAATCAGGCACTGGGTGGCCGTTTCTAGGGCTGCCAGCTGAATATCGGCTCGGTCGCCGCCTGTGACCACAGCCATGTTGTCGGCACGACGAAAATACTTCAGGGCTGAATTGACGTTCATCGCCCCAATCGAAAGACTCTCGACTAGCGCGTCGGTGCGATCAGCACAGCAGAGAACGTCCGCATCCAGTCGTTCAACCAACTCACCCACGCTGACGCTGCGCATAACAGGCGAACTGGGAAGAATCCCAAAAACCTTTATCTGATGACGAGCCAGGCAGTCTTTAACGGTGGTTTCCACCAGGGGCATCTGATCGTCTGGGACGTCATTGATCAGCACACCCAATAACCGACTACCCAGCTTCTGCTTGGCAGCTAGCAAACTATCGACCACCAAAATCGATTGAAACCGCGCAACCAGCAGAATTGGGGCGTCTGTCTGTGCGGCAATTTGAGGCAGCGATAGGTCGAAGAGGGTGGCTTCATCCAGCGTGCCGGGGCCTTCAATCAACAGGAGTGCAGCATCGTCAAGTTCACGATACTGGTTGAGCTGGGTCGTGTAGTCTGCCTGCGCTTGGTCAGCAAGTCGAGTTTGAATTGTTTCAGAATCTAGTGAAAACAGCGTCGGCTTCACACGGTCTCTGGAGAGTTCCAGCGTATTGGCAATAAACCGAAGATCTTCGTCTGGGCAGACCTCTAACCGTTCAGTGGCGCAGGTTTCAATGGGCTTACCGTAAGCGATATCCAGACCGCGCTGCTTGAGCTGTAGGCCAAGCCCTAGGACAGCTGCAGTCTTGCCGCTGTAGGGCTCGATTGAACCAATCAGCAGTTTTTTAGAATTGGGCACGCGCTCACTCCTCCATCTCAGCTAGGGGCGCAGCCCTATTGTGCCACGATGGGTCTTTTGAGACTGTTCACCTTATGGGCGACTTAAGAACCTAAACATGAACGATAGACGCATGAACCCTATCACGCTAATCCACAGAACTTGAACCGCGCTCAAGCTGACATATCGGTGCACGCCCCTAGCAAAACCGAGGCACCTGGCCTAGCGTCGTGCTAGTCATCCATCCGCAGCAGCTTGCGGTAGAACGCCTTAGAAAAGTCGGCAGGCTTTTTCATCCGCAGTGTCGCGACGACGTCAAAGAGGTAATCCACAAACTCGAAGGTGGCCATGGTGACTTCGTAGCTGAGTTCGGCATCTCCATCAAACTGCATGCGGCAGCGGGTCAGGTCGGCTGGCAGCATGGAGACGTTCCATGTGGCAATAAAGCTGATGCTTTCGCCACCTTCAATGGTGCGTTGGCCTTCTAGATTGCCTTTTTTGTAGAGACCGATGGTGTAGGGCAACGCATTGCGTTTGGTGCCCTGATAATACGGCAGGTAAACGCCACAGTCCTGCTTGGTTGCGGGGGTAATTCCTTCGGTAGGCATGGCAATACGAGTTTCAATCAAGACTGTTCTACATAACCAGGATGCCCTAGCCGGGGCGAAGTTGATCAGGGAAATACAGGTGTCGACACCCGCCTCCGGCTGCTACACGTTCATCCCCGAGCCGATAAAAAAGACCAAGCGGACAAGTCGTCTAGTAATCTGAATAAATATAAAGGTTGCTTAATATTCTCTATGCCTGAGTCCTACGCTGAGTCACTGCCCGATGATGAGCTCGAACTGTTAGCAGAAATAGACCTACTTCCGGAAGAGGACCGTCGCCGCTTTAAAGCAGCCATGGCGCTGTCGCTCCTGTGGAGTATCACGCTGATGCTGCACATGGTGGCCTGGGGAACTTGGGTGGTGATGGGGCTAACCGTGCTGGTCGGTCTTCATGTTTTACGGGTGATGTGGGCTAGGCCAATAGCTCGGCCTATGCCCCAACCGGCGATGTCATCTGCTGCGATCGCAACACATACCGCAGATGACAACCGGCTCAGCGCAGATGCAGCAGCTCAGCTCCCCTACGTCTCTCTACTTGTAGCGGCCAAGAATGAGGAGCGGGTGGTCGCAGGGCTAGTGGATTCGCTGTGTCAGCTGGACTATCCCAGCGATCACTATGACCTTTGGGTCATCGATGACAACAGCGACGACCAGACCGGGCCAATTCTAGACCGGCTGCAGGCACAGTACCCGCAGCTCAACGTGGTTCACCGTGACGCTAATGCAATCGGGGGTAAGTCCGGTGCCCTAAACGCAGTCTGGCCGAGGACCAAAGGTGAGGTTTTGGCCGTTTTTGATGCCGATGCCCAGGTGCCGTCAGACCTGCTCCGCCAAGTCGTACCGCTACTGGCACAGTCCCACCAGGCTACCCCAGTGGGTGCAGTACAGGTCCGTAAAGCTGTCGCCAACGCTGACGTAAATGTGTGGACGCGAGGGCAGCAGGCTGAGATGGCGCTAGACAGCTATTACCAACAGCAGCGTTCGGCGCTCGGCGGCATTGGCGAACTGCGCGGTAACGGCCAGTTCATTCGTCGAGACGCGATCGCCCAGTGCGGCGGTTGGAACGAAGCCACCATTACCGACGACCTAGACCTGACGCTGCGCCTGCACCTCGAAAACTGGGATATTGCCTTCCTCAACCACCCTGCTGTACAGGAAGAGGGGGTGACGCGGGGGCTATCGCTGTGGCACCAGCGCAATCGCTGGGCCGAGGGGGGCTACCAGCGCTATTTAGACTATTGGCGACCGATTGTGCAACGCCTGAGCGTGCTGAAGCTGGCCGATCTGTTTGCCTTTTTGGTAGTGCAATATCTGCTGCCGATGGCGGCTATCCCCGACCTGATTTTTGCGCTGGTGCGCCACCGTCCCCCGGTTTACACGCCACTGACGACGCTGACCATTGGCATCTCCTGCTGGGGCATGTTTACGGGCATTCGTCGGACCCAGTCTGTATCGGTCTTTAATGCGTTGGGGCAAACGCTATTGGGCATCGTGTACATGATGCATTGGGCCGTTGTGATGAGCACAACGACGGTACGGGTAGCGGTGCGGCCCAAGCGATTGAAATGGGTAAAAACGGCCCACACTGGAGCGAGCGACGAGTAGAGCCCAAGAATACAGCTAAGGTTAACCGACGCGTTGCGGATAAAGTTTGGGGTAACGTTCGGACTGAGCGATCACACCTCTAATGGCGTAACAAAGAGCAATATTTTCCGTGCCTTACGCTACGTTTGTTTGCATCTCGTGAGTCTGCTGACCCGCTGCACTCTCCCGTTGTTACGTTGGAGATATCCAAAGAGGCAATAGGCCTCCTAATTTCCCATCTCTTCAACGGAATTATGACAAGCTTTTCTCGTTTATCCTCTCAGCAGTTTCGCTGGGGCAGTCTGGTGCTCTTTGTAGCAACCTTTTGGCTCAGTGTGAGCCTGTTTCTCGACCTGATCATGATGCCCATGATGTACGAGTCGGGCATGATGGCTGACTCTGGCTTTGCCAGTGCAGGCTATAGCCTATTCTGGACGTATAATCGGCTGGAAATGCTTTGTGCAGCAGTCATTCTGACTGCACTGCTGGCTTTGCATCAGCGGCTGCGCGATCGCATTCAAACCGTTATCATCAGCGGCAGCCGTAGCCGCTGGGCCCTGGGTATCGGTGGTCTGTTACTCGCCATTACGCTGGCCTACACGTACCTACTCACGCCTGAAATGGGTGCGTTGGGGCTATCCCTCTCGGCTGAAGCAGGCGAGGCTGCGGTTCCTGCGGCAATGAACTGGATGCATGCTGCCTATTGGTCTTTGGAAGTGCTGAAGCTTGGAGCAATTGCTGGCCTGCTGAAGCTCTGCTACCGCGACGTGGCTGTCGAGTTCGCCAGCTAGTCTAATCCTCGTCTGCACCGTCTCCAACCCATAGCAACCTCAGGGCAATTGTGGCGAACCCAATCGCTGCAATGCCCTTTACTAATTTTTCGGGCAAAATCTGAGCGGTGCCGCTGCCTAGGGTTACACCTAGAAAGCTGGCTAAGACTAACGCCCCTGCCGTCCCCAAAAATACGGCCTTGGGTGAGGATGAACTGCCACCAAGGGCAATTGCCGCAAGCTGGCTCTTATCTCCCAATTCTGAAATGAACACGGCGACAAAGCTCAAGCCGAAAAGATTCCAATCCATCTGCTAAACCCCCACCACATCGCCCATCAGCGTAATGGCAATCACCAGTAGCAAAACTGCTGCCAACGTGTCTAACGTTCGGGGCGATACCCGCGTCGAGAGCCATCGCCCCAGTAATACACCAATGAGGCTGGTGGCAATCAGTGCCAAGGCCGCGCCGATAAAGACCGTCAAAGGTGACTGCGACTCAGCACTGATCAGCAACGTCGTGACCTGAGTTTTGTCGCCCAGCTCAGCCAAGAAAATAGTGACGAAGGTAGAAAAGAAGACGCCCCAGAAATTAGGTTTGGTGGATGGGCCTCGCTGCGATGATGCGGCCTCATCCGTGGAGGGGTTTACGGTGGAGTTGGGCATAGAGGGGATGAACGTGAGATCGCGCCGCCTTATCTTTTCATATTTGTTTCATTATCTGTAAAAACTCCCTCTACCGCAAACAGTCAGAGCTTTGAGGAAAGAGTCAGCCGTAAGCCGGGTTCTGTTCTCAGGAATCTCCCAAGGGCAGTTATCTATCTGGGACGCCTGTTGCCAGACGCCTCTAGCGGTACACCAAAAGCGGAGCCGGTAAAAGACCAACCGTTGCCCCTCCGACCTTGCTCCCAACCGGGGTTTACCGAGCCAGCACCTCTCGATGCTGCTGGTGCGCTCTTACCGCACCTTTGCACCCTTACCTGTGGTTCCAAAGAACCCATCGGCGGTATGTTTCTGTGGCACTCTCCTCACGGTCACCCGCACTGGGCGTTACCCAGCAAGTCTGGTCTTTTGGGAGCCCGGACTTTCCTCAGATAGGGCTCAAGCCCCTCCGTAACCGCCACACCAACTCTTTCCTTGTTCAGTGTATAGCAGCGCCGTAGCGGGCTAGCCCTAGCGTCGCCGTCGACCCAGCACCATGGTATTGAACACCTGTCCCGGACGGCGATCGGGACGATCCAACAGCCACTTCAGTGGCGGGAAGGCAATTTCATCGGCCAGGAGCTCTGCATCAAAGTTAAACGGTACTAACAGGTAGGTAGTGAGATGGTCGGGTTCGACTAACCGCCGCAATCCCAGCATGACATTGAGGCTGAACATGCCGCGTTTCTTGATGGCGCCAAACTCCTTTTCCAATGCCTTGAGGTCCGGCGAGGCAAACGTCACCAATTCTTCAACGTTGAGCAGCGGTTTTTTCGGCTCAATCTGCTGAGTGTCGGCATTCCGCACAAAGCTATTTTCGGTGGTGACGTTGGCCTGTAGCTTTTCGCTGGGGTTCACCACGCTAAACACCTGACGATGCTGCGGTTCCCAGCTCATGTTTGGCACAATTCGAATGGCCCGCTTGGCATTGGCCGACAGGTAAGTAATTGAACTGCGATCCCAGTCTACGAAGATCTGCGTGTCCAGCGTACGATTGTCGACATCTAGGGTCAGGTGACGCCCTCTCATCTGCAACGCTTGCTTAGAAAGCTTGCCAGTCGGGCCTGCATTCAGCGTAATTTTACCGGACAGCTCCGCTGACTCTGGAACGGTTAACTCCAGCCGAGGGATATGAGGAATTTTTTTGCCGTTGCCGCCCGAGGCTTTTAGCAGCATCGTGGCAAACGCGGACGTCTCGGTTACCTTTGCAGTAATCTCGGACTGCAACTTAGCTAACTGGGCCTGGACGCTCTCTGCACTGTCCTTCAGGTTGAGAGACACCTTCACCTTTTCTTCTAACTGTGATTCCAGAGACAGTGCCATTTGGTACAGCACGTAAATCACAACCAGAAAATAAATCGTCAGAATCAGTACGTCACTACCCATGTCCGCTTGCCTGCTAAAGTAAGCCCCATCAAAAATGATGAGTCCCGTCAAAAGTGACTATAGACTACACCGTTTGGCTGTAGCTGCTATCGGTAATTGGATAATGCGGGACTGGAGCTGTTCCAAACCATCTGCTACAGCTCAGGAATTTCTAAGGGCTGCTGTTCTTGAACCGTAATTTCTGGCGTACGGGCCGGAATCAGCTCCTTCTGGCGTTCCTTGAGCTTCAGCGGTAGGCGAACTTCCTGCGACTGCTCGGTGACGGCTTCGGCGGTCTTCGGTAAGGCTCGCTCCAAGTCGTTGAGCGGTCGGGGTATCACCATAACGGCGTTGAGTTCACCAATGCGTTCGGCTTCGTGCATGCCCGCGTCTACTGCGATCGCAACATTCGGCAGCGACCCCTGAATAATGATGGTACAGAGCCCTTCACCAATGGTCTCGTGAGACAGCAGCTGAATATCTGCGGCCTTGGTCATAGCATCCGCTGCCGCCACCATCGCTGGGAAGCCGCGGGTTTCCAGCAGGCCAATAGCCCCCGAACTCATGTGGGTTTCGCCCACGCCTTGAAGATCTTCCAATCGGGGCAAAATCGGCAGCACCTTTTCCATGTCGGTCATCGGCCGTGGAATCAGCGATGCCCCGACAAACTGACCAAACTGCCGGGCGGTCTCCTCCCCGGCTTTGACGGCCATGCGCACATCGGCAACGCCGCCCCGGACAATGGCCGAACAGTGGCTGCCGCCCGTTTTCTCGTAACCCACCAAGAAGACGTTAGCCGACTTCATCATGGCGTCGGCGACCCCAATGATGGCCGGGAAGCTGGTGGTTGATACCACGCCCAGGGCCGTGTCTTGTAGCGGATTACGGGTGAGGTTATGGATAGGCGTCTGGTGGGCGGGCGTCGTGGGCATCGTGAGCCTCAGAAAAAAAGCCTCAGAAAAAAGCAGCCGGGCAGGGTCTGCCGCACTCGAATACTGCCATTTTAGGACGAGAAATCAGAATCACCGTCCGCTACCAGGCAGAATCTTCATCTGTAGGAGGCGAAGGCGATTCGCCGCTGCCATTGAGCGACTGGCGATGGGGAAACAGGGCCGAGAGGAGGCCATTGACCTGATCGCGCCCGTAAACCGTGTTACGTACGGTCAAGCTTGAACCGTTAGCGCTGACCCCGTTTGAGTTAGCGCCATTATTGCCATGACCGGAATATTGCCCGGTAGCGGCTCCATAACTCGAAAAGCCGTTACTGCCTGCCGTTTCGACAGGTTTTGGCTCCACTGCTCTGGGTTCCACAGGCGTAGTTGTCCGCGGCGTCAGAGGAACGGTATGGGGGCCAGTGGGCTGGTAAGGGTTGAAGGACGACGTGGTGTTGGCATCGGGGGCGTCTGCATCGGGGACGGACGCGTGGCGCTGACCCGGTGGCCCATCCAGCAACGTATTCGGCGCAATGATGGTATGAGCGGAAACCTTTGGATTGATTAGGGTACTGGCAGGCCCCACCGTCGCAGCCCGACCAATGTAGCCCTGCCCCACGAGCAGCACGCCCGTGCCAAGGCTGGCCTGGGACTCGACCACAAGCAGGCCAGCCTTAGCCTGAATCACCACACCCGCACCGATGCAGGCACCCGCTTCAATCCGTACCTGACTACCAGGGAGCGCCTGCAACACAACACCAGCACCCACCACCGCTGTTTCGGCGACCGAGACATCTCCGTTGCAGCAGTAGTGGGTGGTGCTAGCTAGCGGTCGTGGTAACGACTGCATAGGCGCAGTTCCGGTTTTGACTTGAACACCTAGGGATCCCTAGGGACGCTGGATAGTGGCTTCGAGGACGCGGCGCTTAGCCTGAGGGTCTACGCCAACAAGACGAACGTAGTGTCCCTGGTATTCGGCAAGATGAGCTTCGAGGGCTGCAATAGCCTCTGCCGGTCGTCGGGCATCGATAGCCCCACCGGTCTGCCAAGCACCACTACGATAGCGACGCTTATCGGCATACTCTGTACTAATGCGCAGCCCCTGGTTGATCAGCTGCGTCACCTGCTGAGCTACATCGCCCGCCACCGAGGCAGAACCGTTGCTAGCACTACCGTTACTAGCAGCCTGACGGGCCGAATAATCGCTGTATTGAGGAGCACTGGCAGCCGCGCTCCCTCCATTCGGGCTAGCAGCCTGCCCCGGCTTTTGGATCGTGATTGCAGCCGACCGCTGCTTCGCCTGAGGGTTGATACCAAAGATGCGGACATAGCTGTTGGGGTTCTGACTGAGGAAGTCACCCAGTTGCCCCATCACATTAGCCTCACCGCCAGACAGTACCGGCCCAGTTTGCCAAATTCCGCTGCGGTAGCGGCGCTTGTCGGCGTACTCGACACCCAGGTTGTTCCCTTGGCGGACAATTGCCCCCACCTGCTGGCCCAGCTCACCACCTACAGATGCCGCTACTGGAGCACTATGGCCGTTGCCATTGACAGAGGGTGCGGCACCGTTGAGCTGCACAGGCTTACCATCACCCCGCTGAATCGTCATACCGCCTATACGCCGCTTTGCCACCGGATCAATGCCAAACATGCGCACGTACTCGCCCTGGTGTTCCGCCAGGCAGTTTTGCAACGCTGCTATCGCTTCGCCCTCACGAGTTGCCTTGATAGGAGAGCAGGTTTGCCAGACCCCACTACGATAGCGGCGCTTATCGGCATGCTCGGTACCAATGCTGTAACCCTGCCGAATCAGGCTGCGCACCTGGCTAATCAAATCTGCACCCACATCGCCACTTGCAGCATCACTATGCCCCGACGACGCTTGGGAAGTCGACACTGGCTGGGGGGTAACGCTAGCAGGCTTACCATCACCCCTTTGCACAGTCGTCACGCCTACGCGTCGCTTTGCCACCGGATCAATACCAAAAATGCGAACGTACTCACCCGCGTGCTCTGCCAAGCACGCATCCAACGCACCCAGCACCTCACGTTCACTGGTGGACTGAACCGGTGGGCAAGTTTGCCAGACCCCACTGCGGTAGCGACGCTTATCGGCATGTTCAGCACCGATACGATAGCCCTGATTCAGGAACTGGCGGACTTGCTGGACCGCTTCGGCAGAGAGACGCTGAGTTTGGCTGTGGGTTTGCATGGTGGTTCTCCCGGTGGAGGGGGTGGCGTGTGTTCTAGAGGAATTAGCAGATCGAGAAAGGGGCGAAAAAGGAGTAGCTGAGCTAGATCGGGAGGGTTTAGACTGAGCCGCAGAATGGGACGAGACAAACTGACCAGAAGCGCCTGCTGGGTGCGTTTGGGACTCTGCCGCAACGGTGGATCTTAATGCCCTATCCGCGCCACGGATCTCCCTCACTAGGGCTGTATCGGCCTGA
>CAWUKV010000058.1:0-25521 GCA_963923025.1 uncultured bacterium | reverse complement strand
GACGAGGTCAAGGCCCTCCAGCCGGATGGCATCGTTATCTCCCCCGGTCCCGGCACTCCCGACGATTCCGGCGTCTCCCTCGATATCATCCGCGAACTTGGCCCCAGCCTACCTATCCTCGGCGTCTGCCTGGGCCATCAAAGCATTGGCCAAGTCTACGGCGGTAAAATCACCGCCGCCGCCGAGCTAATGCACGGCAAAACTTCGCCCGTTATCCACACCAACAAAGGCGTCTTCGCTGGGCTGGAGCAGCCCCTTACCGCCACCCGCTATCACAGCCTGATCATCGACCGCGATACCCTTCCCCCCTGTCTAGAAATCACCGCCTGGGTCGAAGATGGCACCATCATGGGCGTTCGACACAAAGACTACCCGCATCTAGAGGGCGTCCAGTTTCATCCCGAGAGCGTGCTGACGCAATCGGGCAAGCAGCTTTTGAAGAACTTCTTAGTTGGTCTAGATAAAGCCAATGCTACAGCTGCCTAGGCAGCTGTAGGTTAGAGTAGCCACTTCCTAGCCACCATGCAGGTCACTACAACCTACAAAGCCAAAGACCGGGATGATTGGCGCACCTGGCTTGAACAAAACCACGACAGTGCCGACGAAATCTGGCTCCTCTACGACGACCGGCCCGACTGTCCCACCGTCTCTTACCTCGACTCTGTCGAAGAGGCCATTTGCTTCGGCTGGATCGACGGCATTCAAAAACGTATTAACGACACTGAAAAAGCCCAACGTTTCACCCCTCGCCGCAGACGCAGCCACTGGACCGAACTCAACAAAGAACGCGCCCGCCGCCTCATTCATCTGGGGAAAATGACCAACGCAGGTCAAAATACTTTGCCAGATTTAGGCGAACCTTTTGTTGTACCTGCTGATATTGTTGACGCCCTCAAAGCCACTCCCGAGGCGTGGGAGAACTTTCAACAGTTTCCTGACCTCTATGTGCGTGTCCGCATCAGCTACATCGAAGAGATGCGTAAACGGTCTGCTGAGTTTGAGAAGCGGCTCAACAATTTCTTGAAGAAGACAGTAGAAGGCAAAATATTTGGGAAATGGAACGACGACTGTTGACTTTCTTGTTTGAAGTGAGGTCGAAAGGCCATAATTCGATAACTTCAATATCAATCGGGCCTTAAATTTAGTTTCATTACAGATGTCAGGATTCAACCCTCCACATAGGTCTTCGTAGAATTTTAGTAAAACAACCAAAAACTATTGAAGTTTAGATTTCTTTAGGAAAAACTTCTGGACAGAAAAGCTTGCCATGCTGCATTATTCAGTCTATTGAAGGAATTAAGTACTTTCACTATGAACCACAATGCATATGCTAGCCTCTTTCAGCAATGGCACAATCGGCTAGGCGTCTCCCATCCCAGTGGCGACTATTGGGGATACGCATAAGCCATATTCAGCAACCGTGTCCAGTTCCACTAATACCTATCAATTCTCAGTAAGTCTGAATGAATGCAGAAGAGACCATAAGGCAAGTTGAAGCCCCGTACCTGAAACGAAACCTTCCACAAATATATGTAGGAGATACAGTGCGCGTTTCTCTTCTTATTAGGGAAGGTTCAAAGGAGCGAACTCAGCCTTACGAAGGAACAGTGATCGCTCAAAAGCACTCAGGCATCAATGAAACGATAACGGTTCGTCGGATCTTTCAAGGTGTCGGAGTAGAAAAAGTAATAATGTTACATGCTCCGAAAGTTAGTCATATTAGGGTTTTGAGACGAGGAAAATCTAGGCGTGCGAAGCTCTACTATTTGCGTGACCGTATCGGAAAAGCCACTAAACTGAAGCAAAGATTTGACCGCCCTATGGATGAATCGAGACAAGAGAAAATTAAAATTGAAAAAATTACGGACTTTCAGGTATCTAACATAGATAGTACGGAATCACCAACAAATGTCCCTGATGTTGAATGGAAATCGTTTAGTACGGGTAGCGAAGAGCGGAGCAAGACAAAGAATACAGTCAGTAAAAACAAGCGTAAAGAATAATAGGTCGGAGTAGCTATATAGATGTATTATCGATTTAGTACCACTAAACCACAATTGCAGCACATTATTAGTCCTTGGCTAAGCTAAACATTTTTCTTTCTGAAGCAGCTAGTTTCAACTAAGAGCAACTATATTTTCTGTTGAGAACTACTTTGTTTCTGAGCTTAGCTATGTCAAACAAATTATTCATATAGAACATGCGGTTACGCGTCATTAGGGGTGGCTTACAAATTAGATGAGTAAGAAAATAAACATCACTTTCGAAGGCGACGCTCTTCGTGCGTTGGAGGATCTGTGTAGGGCTTCAAATTGTGACACTAAACAGGTTTTGATGGATGCCTTGGGCTTTTATCATACAGCGCTATTACAGCATAGAAAAGGAAGGGAGGTTGGTTTCTTGAATGGTGGAAGCCCAAAAGGAAAAATCACCCTTCCTTTTGATGAAGTAGAATAATAAGCCTAGTGGGTGCAGAATACCTCATGTGGTTATAGCGTTTGTGTTACGGGCACCTTTACAAATTGCTCAATATCATCTGTTGAAAGCCTGAAATTGTAAGAGCTTCGTCAGTCCTTTTGACAGAGTTTGAACACCATTGGTTTCCTCCTGCTTACAGAACTAATAATTTCAAATCTATTTTTTACTTAATTGAGGGTATGTATGAGTGTAAACGACGACCCGCAGGAAGAAAATATTGCGCTATCTACTATTAATAGACCAGATGTAGAAGATCTAAATCAGCTATACGAGAAGGTCCAGAACGAAATAAAACAGGAAGAAGATGAGAGAAAAAAGCTTGAGGATAGACTTCGAGCTTTAGAGCAATCTAGGAGAGAGATATCTACAATTTTGTTAGGCTGTATAGCAGCAACTATCCTGGGTACTTTCCTTTACATCTATATAAGCGTCTCAGATACTGAGGATGCTGATAAGAATGATGAGAATGCCAAGGAGCTGATAACTCTCATTTGGACTTCAGAAGTAGGATTAGTAGGAGGTGCTTTGGGCTACTACTTTGGCAGTCGTAACAAGTAAGTTACACGTCTGGGGTGATGGAGTGCTTCAAGCTAAGTGCATTGGAACTGTCACGTCGAAACATGCGACAACTCTGACAAATTCCCAACTGTCATTATCGATGTGCCTTCTGTCTCGCGTATGTGGCATCATAGCGGTTCACCTGTGGTTGAAATTTCTTAACGTGAGGACGCTATGAGACGGCGACGGTTACTGCGGATGGCTGGCGCATCCTTTGTGGGTTCGCTCGGGCTGGGGCTGGCGGCAAACTATCGGGCAGTGGCGCAGTCTAGCTCACTGACTATTCGCGCTTTAGGACACACCAGCTTCTTATTCACCGGCAGCGGTCGACGGGTGCTGACGAACCCGTTTCGGGCCATTGGCTGTACGGCAGGCTATGCAGAACCGGAGGTCGGCGCAGACCTGGTGCTGATTAGCAGCCGCCTATTTGACGAAGGTTTTGTGGACGATTCTTACGCTGGTATCGAGCTGCTAGACGAGCCCGGAGCCTACGAGCTTAACGGGCTGACTCTACAGGGCATCGGCATGCCCCACGACCGCGAAGGCGGGCGACGGTTTGGCGTCAATACGGCATGGCAGTGGACCCAGGGCGGCGTCAAAGTGGTACACCTGGGCGGTGCTGCAGCCCCCATCGAACTTGAAGATAAAATCCTCATTGGTCGGCCTGACGTGCTGCTGATTCCTGTGGGTGGTGGCCCCAAAGCCTACACTCCTGAAGAGGCCGCTGCCACCGTGCAAGACCTTCAGCCTAAGCTCGTCATTCCCACCCAGTACCGTACCCAGGCCGCTGACCCTGAAACCTGTGACATCGTCGCCGTAGATGAGTTCCTTGGCCTCATGTCCGGTACCGCCGTTACCCGCCCCGGTAGTACGCTCACTGTGTCGCCTGGCAGCTTGCCGAGCAGCGGCATGCGCATTGCTGTGTTGAGCTATCCCTTTTAAGGTAAGCAGAGGAGATAGGCGGCAGAATATAGGCGGCAGCAGCTTGGCGTGGTGTATCGCACGTCTACATGGCAGGTCTGCGTAACGAACTTCTGACTTCTAGCTCCTGACTTCTCTCTTCCTTACTTCCCATGCCTTCCGAATACCTCCTCCGCCGACAGGCGCTGCTCAACGCGATTGGTGACGGTACTGCTATTTTTACCAGTGCCCCGTTAGCGACGGCCCACAACGATGTGGAGCACCCCTTTCGGCAGTACAGCGACTTCTACTATTTGACGGGGTTTGATGAGCCAGGGGCAGTAGCGGTGCTGTCTCCGAGCCATGAGGAGCATACGTTTGTGCTGTTTGTGCGACCGAAGGATCTGGAGGCAGAAACCTGGTCCGGTCGGCGGTTGGGGGTGGATGGTGCGAAGGAAACGCTGGGGGCCGATGAGGTCTACTCTATCAACGAGCTGGGTGAGAAGCTGAAGCCCTATGTGGAGAAGGCAGACCGGCTGTACTATCACTTCGGTAATGATCGGGCGTTTGACCAAAAGGTTCTCCGACTGTGGGAAGGGCTGATTCGGTCCTACACAAAGCGGGGTACCGGGCCAGTTGCCATTGAAGACAGCAAGCTGCTCATGCAAAACTTCCGGCGGGTGAAGCAGGAGAGTGAGCTGGCGCTGATGCGGCAGGCCATTGAGATTACTGTTAAAGCCCATAATCACGCTCGTGATATTGCCCAACCGGGCCGCTACGAATACGAAATCCAGGCGGAGATGGAGCACATCTTTCGACTGGAAGGGGGCATGGGTCCGGCTTACCCGTCCATTGTGGCCTCGGGCGATAATGCCTGCATTCTGCACTACATCGAAAACAACCGGCAGATGCAGGACGGCGACCTGCTGCTGATTGATGCCGGTTGCGCCTACAACTATTACAATGCCGACATCACCCGCACCTTTCCGGTTAGCGGCAAGTTCAGTGACGAGCAGCGGATCATCTACGAGCTGGTACTAGAGGCCCAGCGGCAGGCCATGGCAAAGGTGCAGCCCGGGCAGCCGTTTAACGCCTTTCACGATGCAGCGGTGCGGGTGATTACCGAAGGGCTAGTGGACCTGAAGCTGCTGGTGGGGGATGTCGACAAGCTGATTGAAGAGAAGAAGCACAAGGCGTTCTACATGCACGGTACGGGGCACTTTTTGGGACTAGACGTGCACGACAGCGGCATTTTGCGAAACCCAGATAAAACCTGGAAGCCGTTTCATCCGGGGAATGTGGTGACGGTGGAGCCAGGGATCTACATTTCGCCCGAGTACAAGCCGGAAGAAGGCCAGCCAGAGGTAGACGAGAAGTGGCGGGGGATTGGCGTACGTATTGAGGATGATGTGCTGGTTACGGAAACCGGGCAAGAGGTGCTGACGGCAGGTGTTCCCAAACAGATAGAGGATATGGAACGTTCGGTGTAAGTCACACTTTGCCAGCCCTGTAGCGATACAAAGATAGGGCAAACTTGCCGCAAATTCTTTAATCCCCCCTAGGCGAAATGGCGTAAAAACGCGAAAATCGTAAGCCGGATGGTGTGCTGTCCGGGAAGTTAGGCGTGACGGTTGAAGATGGCCGATAGCGCTTGATTGATATCGCTTGATCAACGGGGCAACCCGTGGGAGAACACGAGTGAAGCGGAACCGTCTACTACCTAGGGCGTTGAGGTCTGGACTGTTGGGATTGGCCAGTGCTGTCCTCTTGGCTCTCCCGGTAGAGGCGGCCCAGTTGGAATCCTGGCAGTTTGACGAGCGCGAAAACCGGCTGGAGTTTGTGACAGATACGCAGATTCAGCCCCAGGCACGGCTCATTTTCAATCCGACGCGTTTAGTCATTGACCTGCCAGGGACCAGCCTGGGGCGGTCTACGGCGTCACAGCTGGTTGAGCAGGCGGGGGTCCGGTCGGTGCGAGTAGGGCAGTTTGACGCTGGCACAACTCGGATTGTGATTGAGTTTGATTCGGGCTATACCATCGACCCTCAGCAGATTCAGGTACGGGGGGAGACCGACCGACGGTGGTATGTACAACTGCCCACGCCGCAGCGAACCAGTGGAGATAGCCCACCGCCGCCCACAACGGGTTTAGAAAACGTCGTCCAAAATCAGGCGGTTAGCAACCCGACAACGCAGATTGAAGGGATAGTGACGACGGCAGACGGCTTCTTTGTTCGGACCCGCGGTGAGGTACCGGCGGTTGAGGTTCGCACGACCAGCGATGGTCCGACCGGACGTCAGATGGTGGTAACGTTTGCAGGCAGCGCGATCGCACCCACGTTCACCGCTCAATCCCTGCCGATTAACCGCTACAGCGTCAGCAGTTGGGAAGTCATTCAAGACGCGACCGAGCCGCCCGTTGCTCGCATTGTGATGAATTTAGGGCCAGACAGCCCCGAGTGGACGGCAACGGCTAGCAACATTGGTGGTGCGGTGATTTTGCCCGACGGCGTTTCCATTCGAGAGGTGCCCGATGCCGGTCCCTCGCAGCCCGCGGTAACCGGGCAGGCAATTCCTGTCCCTGAGCCCAGCCGCCCCAGCATTCCTAGTCCACAGCCTCCGTCTCAACCACCGTTGCCGGATGGGGAGTTGCCTCGTGTGCAGGAGGGCCGCTTCCGTGTTGTGATTGACCCAGGGCATGGGGGGCGCGACCCGGGCGCGGTCGGCATTGGCGGCCTGCAAGAGAAGCAGGTGGTAAATCCGATTTCGCTACGGGTGGCAGAGCTGCTGCGGCAGCAGGGGGTCGAGGTGGTAATGACCCGCGATCGCGATTACGAACTGGGCCTCGATACCCGCGTCCAGATCGCGGAACGGGCCGATGCGGACTTTTTCGTCAGTATTCATGCCAATGCTATTAACCTCAGCCGTCCTGACGTCAACGGGCTAGAGACCTACTACTACTCCAGCCGGGGTCAGTCCTTTGCACGGGATGTGCATGACATTGTGCTGCGTGAAATGCAAATGAACGACCGGCGGGTGCGTCAGGCTCGGTTCTATGTGATTCGTCGCACGTCAATGCCTGCCATTTTGATTGAGGTGGGGTTTGTCACTGGTGAGTTCGACGCGCCTAACCTGTCTAACCCGACCTGGCGGGAGAACATGGCCGTTGCGATCTCACGGGGAATCTTAGTGCATTTGCAGCGCAGTTCTTAAGGTTAAGCTCTCCGTTAGAACCCTATCTAGCCAGCTTCGACGAGTTGTGGATGAGGCTTGACCTCGTTAACGGTTTCTCTCGTCAATGTATATTGTCCCCTACCTACTGAACGAATTATCCAAGCTTCTCCCTCGTGGAGAAGTGCAGTAATTGAAGTCGGTAGAGGGCGCTGGTATTGATAGCTGTAGATGACATCACCCAATCTAGGGGCTTGAATATCTAGATTCTTGGCAGCTTGGACGGCTCCTATTTCACTGAGAAAAACAACTTTTTCTCCTGCCTGGTAGCTATCAAAAAACAACTTTTCAATGAAGCGATCGTGGCTAACATCTTGCAGCGGAGCTTTTTGGCCCATCATGCTGATTTGCTTTTTCTCTCCCTGCCATGTCAAAACCAGAACCTCCTCCCTGAGTTGTTCCTGTGTCGCACTCGAAAGTCGAGTCCTAAACAGGTCAAGATCGGTGACGGCATAGCCCTGCTCGTGGGCAATATCGGCCAATAGTTCACCGGTTCTCAGCATCACCTGCAAGAAAGAAGCCTGATCGCCCACCACATAAGCTAGATGAGCGCCTTTCTGCAAAAAAGGTTTGAGTTGATGTAAATGCCGAGCCATTCCCCCAAAATAGAGCCGGGTCACGCGGTGGTACTTGCACTCAAATCCAGAGGTCTTGCCCAGATCTATTCTGCGACGCTCAATCTCGTCAGCAAGTCGTTGAATTTTCGGCTGATTGCTCAACCACCGATCGTCACTATCGCCAGAATAAACATTTCGACTATTAGAGCGCATCAGGGTCTCTTTAATCGCTCTTAAATCCTGTTTGTTGCTGAGGAACCCCAGCAGCACAGACTCCAATCGAGTTGTCCGGGTATAGTCTTTTTCGTTGGGATAGGGCGGTGAGGTAATGACCGCACGAATGCTGTTGGGCTCTAGGTATTGCTCGGGCGCTCGTGAGTCGCCCCGATAACAGTCTGTTGGGATCGATGGGGTCGTGCTACAGCGGTCCACATCGCCCAGCATCTGCTGCACGCGGTCTAACCAGATACCAAAAACGTCAGCATCAGTTCTCTTTTTTCGGCGAACGCTGACCTCAGGCCCAAATCTCAGGTTGCTGGCGGCATGGACCGCAACATGGGCTAGAGCCAGCTTCAGAAGGCGTGTTTGTGCAGTTGGGGCAGCGGCGGCATCAATCTTCTCCAGCACAGTCAGACACTTATGTAGTGGCAGCGGACAGATTGAATTTTTGAGAAGAACTTTCGACTGTTCTGCCTCTAGCGTCCTCAGGGCATTGTTACTGTTAACATCGTCGACACACTGCTCGAACAGTTGTTGAGCTAATCGACGCGTCGCATCGGTGTCTACGGCCCAGCTGGTTTTAGTCACCGATGCAAAATGCGACATAGGCGTTGCTTCTAGCCCAATTGCCGGTATCCCGTTTTTCTTAGCTTCTAGTATGGTCGTGCCGGTTCCACAGAACGGGTCTAAGACCAGATTGTCCGTCGTGAGTGCGAACTGATCGAGATAGGTTCTGACCAGTTGAGGGGGGAAGGACAGAATGAAGCGATACCAGTCATGAAAAGCCCGATCCTCAGCCTGCAACTGATTGTTACGCAGGTCTCGAGGGCTGCGGATCTCGTCATAGGTGGTGATCATGCCCGGTTACGCACCAAAGTATCAGTACAAATATACTTTATCTGTAGTCCTTACAGCGTATCACCTGTTTAACACTGTGGAGACGGTGCTTTGCCGCAATCTGTGGGGTCGTTGGTGGGTTGACCAGCCATGTTAATGTTGCCTATCTACTTTTTCTCAGGATGCTCAATGGCTGGACTGGGCACGCCTAAATCGTTGATCATCTCTATCAATTGATACAGCCGACCCATGTCTCGGTGGTTAAAGTACAGCGCTAGCCGAGGCAGATGCTCAGTTTCGTCGCCCTGCTCCTCATCTAGTGCCGAAATGGATTCAATCTTGCCATGCACCAAAATATCGCTGAAGTTTTGATTGAGCTGGTCGAGGCCGCCGTCCTTGAGGTTGCAGTTTAGCCGAATGATGAGTCGTTCACCCACGTAGCGCATAGAGTGAAAGACCCGGTAGAAGTGGGTGATGGCAGCCCAGGCTTCGTCCAAGTCATTCGTGATTTTGTACAGGCTGGGGTCATCGGCGCTAATCAGCTTGCGGTCTAGCAGGTTATCGCGGATGTAGCGGTCCCAGTTGGTCCAGTAGCCACCGTCGGCGTGGTCAATGAGGACGATGGGCACGGGGCTGCTTTTGCCAGTTTGGATCAGCGTTAGAGTCTCAAAGGCTTCGTCCTGGGTGCCAAAGCCACCGGGGAAGAGCGCGATCGCATCCGTCTCTTTCAAGAAAAATAGCTTCCGGGTAAAAAAGTACTTAAAGCTAAACAGGCGATCGCTCCCCTCCAGCACATCATTAGCCCCCTGTTCAAAGGGCAGCTGAATATTGAGGCCAAAGGAGTTGTCTAACCCAGCTCCCTCATTTGCCGCCTGCATGATGCCGCCGCCTGCGCCCGTCATCACCATGAAGCCCTTCTTGTTCGCCATTTCTCCAAAGGCTTTGGCGAGCTGATAGTCGGCTTCAGTTTCCGGCGTCCGAGCCGAACCAAAAACGGCAATCTTGCGCACGTGTCGGTGGGGGTAAAAGCCCTGAAAGCCTTTTTCCATATCCAGCAGCGCCGCATTCAGAATCTTCCAATCCAGCCGGTCTGCCTCACGCCCAATCATCCGCACCAGCGTTTCTAGAATTTGCTGGATCAGTCCGCCATGTTGGGCAGTGGGTAACTGGGATACAATCTCGGCCAGCTGCTCCTGTAAACCCGCTGAAGACTCGGAGGGGACGTTGGAAAAGGACGTAACCATAGGAAGATTCAAATTATTGGGCGTCAGGCATCTGAATGTCGCCACCTACCCGTAAGACTAGGCGGCCCACAATTTCTCTAAGGATTATTTTGCTGTGGGCTGATCAGGATAACCTGACTTAGCGTCTCAGCGTTAGTGGCGCAGACTAGAACAATGGATCGTTGCATAGCCAGCTTTTTGAGAATGCCCACCCCATTCTATAGAGTCGCGGTTATTCGACCATCGGGGCAAAAATGGCTCAGCGTCAAACTGGCTAAACGCCCTATAGCAGTCGAAGGGTTGGTTGGAGCATACGACTGCGTCGAGGGGGTCCAGCGTCAAGAATTTCAGTGCCAGGAACTGTCCCTAGCAACTCGACGAATGCAATAGCGGCCAAAAGTTAAAAGCCCTGAGACCAAATGTCCCAGGGCTAACTCTCAAACTAGTACCACTCTCTATGCAGAGCGGCGGTCGTTAAGTTTGTGCGATCGCGGCTAAAAACGTCTAGAGATACTTCTCAAGCGTATTGGCCAGAGTGGTTTTAGGGACGGCACCGACGACCATATCAACCCGCTGACCATCTTTGAAAATCATCAACGTCGGAATGCTGCGAATGCCATACTGGCTGGCCACGCTAGGGTTGTCGTCAGTGTTAACCTTGACGACCTTAACCTTGCCCTCGTACTGCTCAGAAATTTCGTCTACGACCGGAGCGACCATCCGGCAAGGACCACACCAAGGGGCCCAAAAATCTACCAGCACCGGAATATCGCTTTCCAGAACTTCCGGCTTAAAAGTTGAGTCTGTTACTTGTGCGGCTGACATGCCTACGTTCCTTGCCTTAAGTGTACCGTTGAGCTGGCGCTGCTGAGCTTGCGAGGCTTGAAGCTTGCAAAGGTGTGAACCTTGCAAGGTGTTAGAGATTGCGATGCCCCAGCTTATGGGATAAGCATACCGCTTCGCTGGATATGTAGCCAACGCTTCCTTACGTCCTGTTAAAGACGCCCCGGTAGGCAGGGTCTCGATGCCCCATACTTGCATCCAGTTCCAAATCCCCACGCCTAAAGCTCTACGCTTGCCTTCCCAAACGTGCGCCCCCTGATATAAGGAACCGCCCGAACCAATGGCTCAGGCGGGATGTGGTGTGAGGAGTGAACGGAAACTTTCGTCTCCGCTTTTCTTTATTGTATGCGACAGTTCTCGATTTGACACGGTCTGAATATTAAGCCACCACAAGTTTTCAGCCAATGCGCTGAGGAAGTGACCAGAAAATCAACTGTCATATTGCGAATCCTGCTAGAGGATATTCGCTAAACGTATTGATACGCCTATATCGTGACGAATTTTACTTGCCCATACCGAGCTGCTGTGCCTTTTGATAGACTTTTCCTTCTGTCAGCAAAGAAGGGGCAATCACCACTTCCACCTGCTGCATTTCCTTCAGGTCTTTTGCGCCCAGCGTCCCCATACTGGTCTGCAGTGCTCCCAAGAAGTTATGGGTGCCGTCGTCTAGCTGAGCCGGGCCGCGCAGAATCTGCTCCAGCGTGCCCGTGGTCCCGACCTGAATCCGGGTGCCCCTAGGCAATACTGGGCTGGGGGTTGCCATGCCCCAGTGGTAGCCGCGACCGGGTGCTTCTTCGGCGCGGGCAAAGGGCGACCCGATCATGACCGCATCGCCCCCAGAGGCAATGCACTTGCAGATATCGCCGCCAGTTACCAAGCCCCCGTCGGCAATAATCGGGACGTATTTACCAGTTTCCTGGTGAAAGTCGTCACGCGCTGCTGCGCAGTCGGCAACCGCAGTCGCCTGGGGAATGCCAATACCCAGCACCCCGCGCGAGGTACAGGCTGCACCAGGACCGATGCCGACTAGTACGCCAGCGGCCCCGGCCTTCATCAGATTCATTGCTACGTCGTAGGTGACGCAGTTGCCCAGCAGCACCGGAATTGGCATTTCGCTACAGAAATTAGCCAGATCCAGCGGCGTAATCGATTCGGGAGATAGGTGCGCCGTCGAAACCACCGTGGCTTGAATAAAGAACAGATCGGCTCCAGCTTCGGCCACGGTTTTTCCATATTTAGCCGCACCCGCTGGGGTACAGCTCACCGCTGCAATGCCGCCCTGCTGCTTGATTTCCTGAACGCGCTTTTGAATCAGCTCAGGTTTAATCGGCTGGGCGTACAGCTCCTGCATGAGGGGTACAAACTCAGTCTTGCTGACCGCGGCAATCCGATCTAGAACAGGGTTAGGATCGTCGTAGCGGGTCTGAATGCCTTCGAGATTGAGTACGCCCAGCGCACCGAGCTTGCTGAGTTCTACCGCCATTTTGACGTCTACAACGCCATCCATAGCACTGGCGATAATGGGAATTTCTCGCTCGATGCCGCCAACTTGCCAGCGGGTATCGGCCAAGCTGGGGTCTAGCGTCCGCTGACCCGGTACTAGGGCAATTTCATCGATGCCATATGCTCTTCGGACAGTTCTGTTGCGGCCCAGTTGAATATCCATTGTTACCTCCTGCCCAAAACCGTGCGGCTCAAATCAATTAGGTAAGCCTAGCAAAGAACGAAATTCATCGTGTATCAATTAAATCACCCCTCCACACTCTAGAATCGGTAGTGTCTTTTTCTCATTTATATAGATTTAAGCTGCCGTGAACCTGTCATCGCTGACGTTTTTCAGAAATCTGCGCACAACCAACCGACAATTTGCGGTGATTGGGCTGGGGCGCTTTGGTCGTGCGGTCTGTATGACGCTGCATGGCATGGGCTACGAGGTCCTCGGCATTGACTATGACGAAAGCCGCGTGGCTCAGGTGCTAACCGATCAGATTGCGGCCCACGCAGTACAGCTGGATTCGACGCAGCCGTCTGCACTACAGGAAGCGGGGATCCCCGACTTTGACACGGTCATCGTTGCCATCGGCAATTACATTCAAGAAAGCATTATTACCACGCTAAATGTTAAAGAATCCGGCGTTGCTAACGTTGTAGCCAAGGCGTCGTCGAAGATTCACGGCAAGCTGCTACAGCGGGTCGGGGCAGACCATGTCGTCTTCCCTGAGCATGAAATGGGCTGCGAACTGGCGCGATCGCTGACCCGCCCCGGCGTACTTGACCGCTTTGAGTTAGACCCAGACCACAGCATTGTCGAGCTGGTGGTGCCGAAAGACTTCGACGGCAAAACCATTGTCGAATTAGATTTACGCAACCGCTATGGGTTGACGCTAATGGCGGTCAGCAAAGGGGCGGGGACCGAAAAATTTGACATCAACCCCAGTCCAGTCACCCGCCTCAAGGCCGGTACGCTGATGGTCCTGGTCGGGGCTAACAAGGGCATCGATAAGCTGCCGGTTTAGCGACAGCGCTGCGAGTTTACCCAGAGAATCGTTGTAGAGACAGCTTTGACACAGCTTTTCGGATACAGCTTAGAACCGTCCCCACAATGACCCAGGAGCTGCCATGCGAATTATCGGTCTAATGAGCGGCACGTCCATTGATGGGATTGATGCGGCACTGGTGGAGGTCACCGGCACCGGTTACGACTTTACGGTGACGCTGATTCGGGGGCAGACCGTGGCCTACGAATCGGGATTGCGATCGCAGCTCCTGCAAACCTGCGCGGGTCACCCCCTATCGGTAGAAGCCCTGGCTACCCTGGACGATGCGGTGGCCGATGCCTTTGCTCAAGCAGCGCGGGATTTGGCCGACGGGGAGACGGTCGACCTGATTGCCTCCCACGGGCAAACCGTCTACCATCGCCCGCCTCAGACTGGCCCAGCTGGGGACGAGCTGGGCTACAGCCTCCAGATTGGTCGGGGGGCTCGGATTGCCCAGCGGACCGGGTTGCCCACGATCAGCAACTTCCGCGCTGCCGACATTGCCCTGGGCGGACAGGGGGCACCGCTGGTCCCACCCGTAGACGCCTGTTTGCTGAGTCACCCCAGCCGCGATCGCTGTGTGCAAAATTTGGGCGGCATTGGCAATGTGGCCTACCTGCCCGCCTGGGATCGACAGTCGCCACTGCCAGCAGACATTCAGGGCTGGGATACGGGACCGGCGAACGTGCTGATCGACTGGGCCGTGGGTGAGTTTAGTGACGGGGCACAGACCTACGACGAAGATGGCGCTTGGGCGGCCCAAGGGAAGCCCGACCTAGAGCTGGTGGCCCAGTGGCTGGCGCACCCCTTCTTTGCGCAGACGCCGCCCAAGTCGACCGGGCGTGAGCTGTTTAGCGTGGACTATGCCCAGACCTGCTGGCAGCAGGCCCAGGCCAAACACCTCAGTCAGGCGGATTTTTTGGCTAGCCTGACGGAATTGACTACGGCCTCCATTGAGCAGGGCTATCGGCAGTTTTTGCCGCGGCTACCAGACGAGGTGCTGCTCTGCGGTGGTGGTAGTCGGAATGCCTACCTGAGGCAGCGGCTGCAGGCCCGTCTGCCAGAAGTCGCGGTAACCACCACGGATCAGGCCGGATTGCATGCGGACTACAAAGAAGCGATCGCGTTTGCGGTGCTGGGGTTCTGGCGCTGGCATGGGCTACCGGGCAACCTGCCCGCCGTCACTGGGGCCAGTCGGTTTTGTCTACTAGGCGAACTGACGGGCATGCCCTCACCAGCCATGGTAGGCAGTGGATAACCGATTCAGCAAACCTGCCCATAGCCGACTGTTTCAATTTACGGCTATTCTGAAGTATGCTGCCGTCTTGGCAGATTACCTCCACGGTGCCATCTATCGCGATCGCTACGCCCTTGCACGCTTCGGAGCTTTGGCCCCGATAGCGCTGTGTGACCGCCACTACCCTTCTACCGCCAGCATCGATTCTCCGCTGATATGAACCACAGCTTTTTAATTGAACCGGGTCGCTGGACGTTGCAAGGTAACTGGCTGGATCGAGACTCGTTACCGATCACCGTGAAAGGCAAAATTCTGGTGGCCTGGAATCGCGATTCTTGGTTCACGATGGTGACAAAGCTGGCCTTTCCAGGCGGCGAACTCGAAGATATCGCCCTCCAGTACAAAGGGCGTCTCACCGGTGGGGACCGTCAATATACCTTTGTCCTTCAGCATAGCGGCCTCGGTCGCGTTGAGGGCGAGGGCTGGGTGGCCCCAGAGTCCATTGTTCAGCGGTACTGGGTATTGAGCGATCGCCAGCGACGGACAGGGTTTGAGACGCTCTATCGGATTGAGGCCGACCGCTATCACTACTCCAGCGGCATCATGGCGGGCCACTACCTCACCAGCACCATGGAAGCGGTCGTCGAGCGGCACACAACCTAGTGGGTCCCTCAGCTCTTGGCTAAGGTCGCGCGGCTCATTGCGACGCTTGCTGATGGCCTGTCGATTGTTGATTTTGAAGACGATGTCGCATCACCGATCCCGTCCCGGTACACATGGCTTTGGGCGCTTGTGCTCAACCACCCTCAGCTTAAGCAATTGGGGTTAAATCCGGAAAGCTGGGCATTCTTGGAGTATCAACGTGGGTAGGTCTATCCGCGCGGATTCGCATCTTCTCAAGTCTGCGAGCTGAGCGTCAGGGTTTTATGCAACTCACCGCATCAATGACAGATTCTAACCTGGGCCGCAAGCTGGCCAATCGGTATGAAATCATGGAGACCCTGGGGCAGGGGTCAATGGGCAAGGTCTACCTGGCTGAAGATTCGCTGCTGGGTGGCGTGCCGGTTGCGGTGAAGTTTTTGGTGCAGACCCTGCTCAGCGACAAAATGAAGCAGCGGTTTATGCGCGAGGCGATGACCTGCGCACAGCTGGGTCAAAAGAGCATTCACGTCGTCCGCGTGACCGATTACGGCGTCACCGAGGACGAAATCCCCTTCTACGTGATGGAGTATCTGAAGGGAAAGAGCCTGGGGCAAGTGATCCAGCCTCAGCCGTTGCCAATTCCTCGCTTCTTGGGCCTGACTCGACAGATCTGCCTGGGACTCCAGGCCGCTCACGACGGCATTGTCTTCAAAAATCAGGTGGCCTCGATCATCCATCGGGATATTAAACCGAGCAACATCCTGATAACGCTTGATCCCACGCTGGGAGAGCTGGTCAAGATTCTAGACTTTGGCATTGCCAAGCTGATGCAGGCTGACAGCGAGCAGACCAGCAGCTTTATGGGCACGCTGGCCTACGCCTCACCAGAACAGATGGAGGGGCGCGAACTCGACCATCGGTCCGATATCTACAGTCTGGGTGCCATGATGTACCAGATGCTGTCGGGCTATCTGCCGCTACGCCCCAACAACAACACCTTTGGCAGCTGGTACAAGGCTCACCAAACCGCTACGCCCCCCTCCCTCAGCGAGGTTGCGACCGACTCTAAGCCGCCGAAGCTGCTGGAAGATTTGGTCATGGCCTGTATCTCGAAGGATCGTGAGGACCGGCCTCAGACCGTAGGCCAGATTCTAGAAGCCTTGGCCCCGCTAGAAAATCGCTTTGGCTCTGGGTTTAAGATCAGCCAGCGGATTGGCTCTACCCTGTCCAAGGTGCCGGTGGTCAAAAAGTCATCCCCTGAGCTGATTACCAGTCCCGGCGATGAAGAGGCCCGGTTTTGCAAGCTGCAAACCTGGCCCAAAAATAAGCCTATTGCAGAGATCGTCTTTCCCCACATTCTCAAAACTAGCCATCAGTCGATTGCGACGCTGTGGCTGATGCTGCCGCCTGACGAAATTGAACGACGGGCCGCCAACACGCGCTACAACAACTTCATGTGTACGATGTCGCCGCACCCTATGACCCTTTGGCTGACGGCACTTTACGGTCAAAATGACGGTCCCCGGTGGCTTCCCTGCTACCTAGACCTCAAGAATGAGGGGCACCAGCGAATTGCCTGGACGCTGGGCGAAGTTGGCTACTATCGGCTGTTGTTTTTCTCAAAGCAGAGCCCGCACCGCTGCCAGTTAGTGCGTCGGTTTAACATTGCCCAGGCCCAGTGCAACCTGTTGCGGGAGTGGGTAACCGTGGCACGGTCGGCTATGTCAGTTGGAAGCCCGCAAGCCAGTAAAGACCTGCTCAAGTCCGAACTCAACCTGAACCTGAAACCCAAGCTGGTGATGAACTTTGAGTCGATGCACTCTGATTCGCAGCCAGGAACCGATCTGTCGATGGGACTGTAGTAGCGCTATCTCAGAAGTAGCGCTATGTCAGACGGCTGCCTAACCTTTTTGCTTGGGGAAATACAGCAGGGGATGCCAACTGGAGCGAATCAGCGCGTTGGTTAGGCTGGGGGAAGAGAATTTTCTCAGCAGGCCACCGCCGCTCGTTGAAATAGCAATGCCAGTGACGTCGTGGACTTCAGCCGACTTCAAAATCTCGTCTTGGGGCTCTCCCTGGCGAACTTCAGTTTTAACTGTCAGTCCGACGGCCTCTAACTCAGCTTTAACTGGGGCCATCACTTCGTTGGCGTGACCCACGGGGTCATCGCCGCGCAGCTCTTTACGAATGCTGTCGTCGATGACCCAACATAGCAGCGCCTGCTTAATCGAGGGACATCCCTCAGCCCGCTGCTTGATTTGCTCGATCAGGTAGCGAGCACTTTGGCTGCCGTCGAAGGGAATGAGGGGATATTCGAATAGGTGCTCACAGCGTAGGCTCAGCTCCGACTCACGGTAGGTGGCAACCAGCTGCGGGCGCAGAATCAGCAGCGGTACATGACATTGCTTGGTAATGCCGATAGTGGTACTGCCAAACAGCTTCTCGGTGAGGAGGGACCGGGTCGGTGTGCCCAGAATAATCACGTCCACGTCATAGTCGCGGGCAGCCTTGAGAATATTGTCCGAGGGTCGGCCCGATGGGACTTCGATAGTGACCGTCGTGCCATCGGGGGCAGCGTCAGCCGCGATCGCGAGCTTCTGTTTGGCCGCCTCCATCGCCTCGGTATCAACCTTCGGAATCTCTCGTTCGGTTTGCAAGCCAACGTTATGGAAAAACACCTGCTTTTCCAGACCGCCCGCTGCTAGCGCGGGGACAAAGTGAATCAGTCGGTCAATGCCGTCTGCAAAATCAGTACAGATCAAAGCACTTTTAAACATACGTGGCCCTGCACGTCACACCTGTCCACAGTGTATCGCTTACTGACGGCGCAGCGGCCTCCCTTGAGTTAGAGGGTGAGCTGAGTATGGTAGGTCAGTGATTATTCAACTAGGTCCACAGCTAGGAATCGGCTGGGTATAGTAGAGGCACTTCGATGATGATGTGACCGGGTGACGCAACGTGGCATTTTTTAACGGGGCTGGCAACGGCAGCTCAGACGACTTTGGCGCAGACATGGCCGACCGGATTGTCCCGGCGGCGTTGCGGGCTTGGCTGCTCTTTCTGCTACTTTTCATTGTGTTGGGCTATCCGGTTGGGTTCAGCATTTTGTTTGGGGCAGCGGGCGGCTTTGCCTGGGGAACGGTATCTGCCTGGTGGAGTATCCCTGGCGGCGTGCCGCTGCCGGATGATTTTGACGATATTGACGAGGTCCAGGAACGGGCGGGGCGAGCGCGGTTGGGCTTCAAACTACCGGAGTGGCAGCTGAGACGAGCAAAGCGGCGGCGAATCTACCGGCGGGGTCGAGAATAAAAGCCGGTGTTTGTCTTCTTTTCGAAACTGCTGCCGCTGCTGGTGTACCCCCTGGGGCTGACCTGTCTGTTGCTATTGCTGGCACTGGTTTTGATCGGTAAGCGGCCTGGCTGGGCTAGAGGCGTCATTGTTGCAGCCCTGGCTGTTTTGTTTTTGGGTAGCAACCAGGGCATGGCGATCTGGGTTGTGCAGTCGTTGGAATGGCGCTATCAACCACTACAGCCTATTCCCACTGCCGATGTCATTGTGGTGCTGGGGGGGAGTACCTACGCGGCCACGCCGCCCCGGCCTTGGGTCGAAGTGAACGAGGCCGGGGACCGGGTGTTGTATGCGGTGCGGCTGTACCAGCAGGGAAAAGCACCGCTGCTGCTGTTTAGCGGTGGGCGGATTGACTGGCGCAACGGTGGACCGCCCGAGGCCGATGACATGGCCCAAATTGCGATCGCGATGGGCGTCCCCCGCACAGACATTTTGCAAGAGCCCGACTCGCTGAATACCTATCAGAATGCGGTAAACGTCCAGGCCATACTGCGACAGCAGCAGCTGGATCGGGTGCTGTTAGTCACCTCCGCCAGCCACATGCCTCGCGCCGCTGCCATCTTCCGCAAGCTTGGCATAGACATCATCCCAGCGCCGACCGACTATTGGGTCTCGGAAGGGACACTGGCCGAAGGCCGCAGGACCTGGCAAGGCCGTGTGCTGAGCACGCTTCCCGAAGCCGAAGCCCTGTTCAGGCTGACCCGCGCGCTTAAGGAATATGTCGGTTTTGGGGTCTATCGCTTGAAAGGGTGGCTTTAGCAGGCAGGCGCATTACGATAAGGGGGGTGTTCTACTCCAGCTCCCCAAATTTGCGGCCAAGCTCCGTTCGAGGTACATGTCCGAACCGATTGTTTCTCCCCTACCGGCGGCCCCGGTCAAGCAGGCCGTCCACGAGTCCATTTTGCTACACCAAGCTGCCGTTGAGTTTCGTCAAGAGACCGAGGCCCGTCAGGCCTTCGCTGAATACTGCCGCTGGTACGAAGAAACCGCACGGCAAAACCGAGCCGACCTGGCCAACATGCAAAACGAACTTGAAATCTTAGGTTGGCTACGGCGCTCTTAGGGCTGGGTGAGCGTAGGTATCGCCACAGGTTATGGCGTCACCCAAGAGTCAGGAGATAGGAGTACAGAATGCAGAAGGGCTCTGTCTCCTATCTCCTACATTCTGACTCCTGACTTCTAACTAAATAGCTTCTAACTCCGATGCTGATAGGTGAGCCTTAAACGGACGCTTCGCCCCTTCGACTTCAAACTCCACAACAACTGGAAAGTTGGGGCTGATGTGTCGGCCTTGCCAGTCGGTCAGCACTGCTTTTACTGTGCCCTCTAGCCCCTGTGCGTTGAACGGTTCGTTTCGGTGCTGCGGATGGTGGAATAGCGTCACCGGCATTGAAATGCGAACGCGGTCTCCAGCTTTCATAGCGGTTTGAGTCTCGGTTGGGGTCAGCGTGGCTTGAAGCATGGGCAGTGTGTAGAAAATGGAAAGCCCCAGCAGGCGGGCAATTTCTATTATTTTTGCACAGGATTGTTACCCCGCCGCCGCACTTTAGCAACTTTTTTGTTGCTAAAGTCAGCCTTAGCCCGAGAATGCAGGACTTGAGGGGTTAAGCGCACGACTCAGAAAAGTTTACCTGTCGTAACAAACTAGGCAGCAGACCTGGGGAAGTACCCGCCGCTATAGTCGCTTGGGTTTAAGTTCTACTCTTCTGGTGTGGGCGCGTCGGAAGCCTCTGGCGCAACCGTTTCAGAGGGCGGCAGGGGGGAGGGGCCGCGTGGGTCGACGCGCAGCGTGTGCCATAGGAAAATGCTTGCCAATGCCAGTGCGCCCAGTGACAGCGCGGCAAAGATCAACACCACCAGCGGGCGGCGAGCCTGACGGGGCAGGCCCTCGTCTTCCTGGGTGGCTGGGGTCGGCTCCACCGAGTCGTCCTCTGCTTCACCATAAAGTAGTGCCTTCGAGGCTGCGGTCATATCCGTGGGCACTTGGTCTTGCTGGGCCACCAGCGGGCCGCTGCGGTTCGTGGCCTGTCCACCGCTGATCTGGCAGTGCATCAGCACCACCGCCACGTTGTCGTGGCCGTTCTTCTGGTTAGCCAGCTCGATCCACGACTCCACCGCTGCGGGCAGCGACACAATATTTTTGACAATTAGGCCGATGTAGTTGGCCCAGGCTGTTTCAACCTGATAATGGTCGCTCAGGCCGTCGGAGCATAGTAGCAGTACGCCTTCTTCGTCGAGGATGAAACGCTGCACGTGGGGGCGCAGCTTGTCGGCTTCGCGGGTGCCGATCGCTTGGGACAGGGAACCGGCTTCGGGCTGCTGTCGGGCTGCGGCCAGCAAGCTGCGTCCGGTGGTCACGTCTCGCCCCGCCACATCGTCATCGACGGTGAGCTGGTGGCAATATTCGGGGGTAATCCAGTAGGCGCGGCTATCGCCTACGTGGGCCAGGTAGAGTTCGTTGACCTCCTGCCAGTTGCCGTCTCCCGTTGGAATGCGCTGGGGTACCTGCACAGCAGCAACGAGCGTCGTGCCCATGCGCTGGCGTTGGGCACGACCCTGCTGGTCATTTTGCGCGGCCACCAGGTTGTTGGCGACGCGAATTGCCGCCTCGATTTGTTCTTTCACCAGTTCGGGGGGCATCGGCTCGGACTGGTCGGCGGCTTCGGCCAGCAGGCTGCGCAGCTGCAGTTGGAGCGATCGCACCACCGTTTGGCTAGCAATTTCACCGCCCTCATGGCCGCCGACCCCGTCGCACACAATGGCAATGCGCGGCAGGGCTGGCAGGTCGTCGGTGCGCGTCCGCCGAAACTCGCTCTGGCTAGGGTAGCAGGCGTCTTCATTGCGAGACTGGTCGGGACCAGGGTGGGTGTTGCCCGCAACCTTGAGGTTCATCGTCAGGCTACTGGCCTGGGCCAGCAGCGCACGGTTCATCTGCTCGGTCAGGGCATCTCGGTCTACCTCTGGCGCTGCCATTTGCTCACAGAGCGATCTCAAGTCCGATTGAAAGGCGGGCTGGGCCGTTTCCACCAACGTAGACCAAACAACGGACATCTCCTCCAGGCTAGGCCGGGCCGGGTTACTGACAAACGCAATCAGCCGCACCCGCCAGCCTTCTACCCGTAGATTGCTGCCTTTGAGCAGGCTGGCCGCGACGCCGAGCTGGCTGAGGGTGTGCCACAGGTCTAGCAGTTGGGCGCACCAGTAGGCCTGCCGAAAGGCCGAGGCCTCGGCCCAAGCCTGATGCAGGGTAGGAAATAGCTTACCGCCCCGGTCTACGGGGATGTTGTCGAGCAGGAGTAAGGTTTGGCCGCTTTGGGGGCGGCAGACGCCGTAGATGCCTGGCAGATGGAGCTGGTGCGGGTAGGCCTGTAAATAGGGTTGGGCAAAGGTCGGCAGCGTATCTAACAGTTCCGGGGTCTGATCGGGGGTGGTATCGCACCAAATGCAGGGTGCAACCACGTCGTAGCGGTCCTTCACCCGGTCGCCCACGGCGTACTGCCTAGCCCCGTCGCCCAGTGCCCAGACATATTGTTTGCGGGGATACTGACTGGGCAGATTCGCTACCCGTTGCCCGTTCATCGCGACTGTTTGCACCATCTAGACGAATACCCTGAAAACAACGCTCCAATTGCCCGCCACAGGTCGCTTTCGCTAATTTTTGCGGGAGGGCCAAAAAGATTAGGTCCAATGGTAGACGCAAAACGAACAATTGGCTACACCCTTGGCGTGATGCGGTTTTGCATACATTTCTTTATCTGCGGAAACGGTCTCAGTTCTACTGAATTAACCTGTAAGTAGAGAATTGTTAGTCCCCTACTTCTGTTAGCCCCGCAATGAGCACTTTGTTTTGGATCGTGATCGGCGTTGTTCTCTGCGTGATGGAGCTGGTCATTCCTACAGCGTTTCTAGAATCTGCGCTGGGTGTCAGTGCCTTTGTAACTGGGCTTCTATCATTGTGGATCACCGATTTTGGCTTTCAGATTGCGGTGTGGATGGGCCTGTCCCTAGTGGCGTTTTGGCTATTTAAGCGCCTGGTCCCTAAGCACACGGCCCCAACCCTACGCGACAGCACCAGCGCCCGCACGCTCACGTCGATTCCCCAAGGTCAGCCGGGCAGAGTGATGTACGAGGGCAGCTCCTGGCAGGCCCGATGCAGCGATGAAGGGCTCGCGATCGCACCCGACCAATCCGTCCTAGTTGTTGGCCGTCAGGGCAATACGCTAATCGTCCTACCCGAAAGCACCCTGCTGAGCTAAGCCACTACTCCGACGTCATTCCCACCCCTTTCCCTTTCTTCCCTTCACCTTTTTCCAAGAGATATCATGAACCCGCTCACCCTACTGATCATGCTCGCCATTGGCGGCACTGCCGCCGCCGGGTCCGTCCGCATCGTCAATCAAGGCGACGAGGCCCTGGTCGAAACGCTGGGTAAATACAACGGCCGCAAGCTCAAGCCAGGGTTGAATTTCACCGTGCCCTACGTCGACAAGGTGGTCTACAAGCAAACCATCCGCGAGAAGGTGCTAGATGTGCCGCCGCAGCAGTGCATCACCCGCGACAATGTGTCCATCACGGTGGACGCGGTGGTCTACTGGCGCATTGTGGATCTCGAAAAAGCCTGCTACAAGGTTGAGAACTTGCAGTCAGCCATGGTGAATCTGGTCCTCACCCAGATTCGCGCCGAAATGGGCAAGCTGGAGCTGGACGAAACCTTTACCGCCCGCTCCGAAATTAACGAGCTGCTGCTACGTGAGCTAGATATCTCTACCGACCCCTGGGGCGTCAAAGTCACCCGCGTGGAGCTGCGCGACATCGTCCCCTCCAAGGCAGTGCAGGATTCGATGGAGCTACAGATGGCCGCCGAGCGCCGCAAGCGGGCCGCCATCCTTACCTCCGAAGGCGAGAAAGAATCAGCCATCAATGCCGCTCAGGGTCAGGCTGAATCTGCCCTGCTAGCCGCCGAAGCCCGCAAAAAAGCCGCCATTCTCGATGCTGAGGCCCAGGAAAAAGCTATCGTCCTTCAGGCCCAGGCCCACCGCCAGCAGCACGTTTTGCAGGCCCAGGCTAACGCCGAAGCCGTTAGCATTCTGATGAGCAAGCTCAAAGGCGACCCTGCCGCCCGCGAAGCCCTCCAGTTTATCCTTGCCCAGAGCTACCTGGCGATGGGGCAGCAGATTGGGGCCAGCGACAGCAGCAAAGTCATGTTTATGGACCCGCGTAGCATTCCGGCAACGCTGGAAGGGATGCAGCAGATTGTGGGTGACTTGGGTAAAGACGGAGCCGCATAGAAACGCACGACGGTGCGGCATTCCCTACCGATTTGCCGATCTGCCAGGTCGAACACAGCCGCTATGATGCGATTGGCGACATCACTCCAGCTCTATCATGACTAACCGCATCAAACGCCTATGGGATGACGCTGCTGCCCAGGTGACACAGGGCGTGGCGCTGGAGAAGATTGCGGGCAATTTTATCAAGTGGTTTAGCGTTGACGAGGCAGATCTAGCAGAGATATTGAGTGAGGTGCGATCGCAGCTCCCCACCACCGAAGCTATCCTGATCGGCAAGCCCCAGGCAGGCAAAAGCTCCATTGTTCGTGGCCTGACGGGCGTGTCAGATGAGATTGTCGGACAGGGCTTTCGGCCCCACACCCAGCACACCGAGCGCTATGCCTATCCCACCGCAGACCTGCCGCTGCTAGTCTTTACCGACACGGTTGGCCTAGGCGAAGCGGCGCAAAATACCGACGCTATTATTGACGAGCTGATTGACGATTTGGAGCAGCCCACGCGCGGTGCCCGCATCCTGATCCTTACGGTCAAAATCAACGACTTCGCAACGGACGCGCTCTACAAAACGGCCGCAGCGCTCCACCAAAAATATCCCGATATCCCCATTTTGCTGGTGGTGACCTGCCTGCACGAGCTATACCCCAGCCCCACCGACGATCACACTGAGTACCCTCCCAGCCAGACTGAGGTACAGCGGGCCTTTCTCGGCCATAGGGATACCTTCAAGGGGCTTTACGACCAGGCCGTTATGGTCGATTTCACCTTAGAAGAAGACGGCTTTAACTGCACCTTCTACGGGCTAGACGCCTTTCGCGATGACTTAGCTGAACTGCTGCCCGAGGCCGAAGCTCGCGCCATTTATCAGCTGCTGGATGAGCAGGAGAATGCCAGCGCTCAGCTGGGCAGTCTGTACCGCGATGTGGGGCGTCGCTATATTTCCGCCTTTGCCGTAGCTGCGGCCACGTTAGCTGCTGTGCCCCTGCCCTTTGCCACCATGCCGGTACTGACGGCCTTGCAGGTGAGCATGATTGTCGCCCTCGGCCAGCTTTACGGTCAGACCCTAACGGCTTCTCAAGCAGGCGGCGTTGCTAGCACCATTGCAGGCGGCTTTGTGGCTCAGGCGATTGGTCGAGAGCTGATTAAGTTTATTCCCGGCATTGGCAGCGTCGTGGCCGCATCTTGGGCAGCGGCCTACACCTGGGCGTTGGGCGAAGGAGCCTGTGTTTATTTTGGCGACCTGATGGGTGGTAAAAAACCAGACCCTGCCAAGATTCAGACCGCGATGAAAGAAGCCTTTGACGCAGCGAAGATCCGGTTTAACCCATAAGCTATGTGGCCACAAGTAAATAAAAGCTAGTGTCATGCTGAGCTTGTCGGTACGCGAAGCCATGCCCAAAGGGCTTTAGCATCTCGGCGAAAGCGTTATACATCGAGAGATTCCTCGACTCCGCTCGGAATGACATGCCGTCAAATACTTAAGGCCATCTACTTAGCTCAAACAAAAAGTCTGACTGGTGCCCAAACAAAGTCGTAGGGCACCACCTATCCGTAAGGTTGCGGGTAACTATAGCCATCGCCATTTACGTTAGGACACCGAGTATAGTGATCCCATTTGGCATA
>CAWUKV010000057.1:0-25560 GCA_963923025.1 uncultured bacterium | reverse complement strand
TTTACCTTCACGCCCATATCGCTGCTGCCCGATGGCAATCCTGAAGACTATGTTCTGATCGTCGAGACAGGTGAGTTGTTGATCACCGAACCTGGGGCGGACACACCGCTGGTTGCGGTTGAGCTGTCGGAACCTGTTGCGTACGGTACACCGTCTTCCGATTGGGGTGACGCAACTAGCGAGGGCAGTACAAGCGTCACGAGTGCCAGCGCGGGTTCAGAGACAGACGATACCGGATCTTCCACGACGCCGGATGAGGTAGTTACGCTTGTCGCCGTCGATCCTTCGCCTGCTGCATCCGTACCGGAGCCTGGACTAGTTGTGGGCCTACTGACCGTTGGCGGCTTGGCTTGGCGAAAGCGACAGGCTTAATTTGCTTGTCTGGCGGTTCCCGTAAAGGGAAATACACCACTGAGGGGCTCAATCACCCTTACCAAAGCCACCCAGTACCTAGACAATTGGCCTAGGCATTGGGTGGTAGCAAAGCTTTTTGGATTAGCTGCCGTTGGATGAGCCAAATCATGCCCGTCCAGAATGCACTACAGTAGACGACTGCGCCGTTGATCAGTCGTCCGCTTAGCACGCAAAGGCTGCCAATCACGACTAGCACAATGGTAACTGCGCCAGCAATGCTGACAGCGGCATGTAGGGTTTGCACTGCGATTTTCATGCGCTGGGCCACGTCGTCTTCGGCCGTTAGCGTAATGGCGGTAGTCGTGAGTGCCTGATACTGCTGCACCTGCTCCGGGTCGGCATGATAGTAGGTCCCGAGTTCTGGGTCGCGCAGGCTGGCATCTGTCCGCAGACCAAACTGTTTGGCTAGGGCGATCGCGCTACTAATTTGTTTTTTTGTGGCTAGTGGCTTGAACGTCTCAAAAATGGACTCACGGTAGACGCCAGTGGCCGCCATCTCTAGAATGCGCTGGCTCAGTTCGGTGGGGGTTGGTGCGATCGCGCCCATCTGCTTTTCAGTAATTTTGTATTACTATGCTAGGTCAGTTGCTGGCAGAGTTCAACCCCTTGTTGAAACCTGCTGACCCTAAGCCGTGACCGTGCGCAGGTGTGGCTCGAACGTACTGTCTAAATACTGTTGAATAATGTCCTGATGTCGAAAAGACAGGGACATCTGTAGGGCCTCTTGCAGCGGAAACCAGTCCACGTCGGTGACTTCGCCGGGTCCCACTTGGGCTTCAAGTTTGGGTAGCGCAGCCCCCTCATTCAAAAAGACCAACAGCGGATAGTGCATGGTCACGTTTTGTCGCTGCCCTCTGGGCTGGCTGTAAACGTAGCTGGGTTGATCCAGCGCTCCAATCAGGCGATGCTCCTGCTTCAGCGCCGGAATATCGAGCCCCAGCTCTTCCCAAGCCTCGCGGATAACTGCCTCGCCTAGCGTTTCGCCATAGTCCAAGTACCCCCCACACAGCCCCCACTTTCCAACTTCGCTGGGTAAATCTGGGCCGCGCAGATTCAGCGGCACATAGGCGTTGCCGTCAGCCACCACTACCAAAATGGCGAGTACCGTAACGCTGCGGCTGGCCCAGATTTCTTCACCGTTGATGGAAAAACAGCGATTAGGAACGTTCTTGAACTTCACCGCTTAGGACTCAGGGGAGTTTAAGTAGGTCTGAATGGCCGCTTCGGCGATCTGCGCCATCGATAGACCCTTTTGCTTGGCGGTGTCCTTTAGCTGGTCGTAGACTTCGCTAGACAGACCTACGCGGTGCTTGCGACGACCGCTAGCGGGTTTGGCTGGGACGTAGGTGTCCGAGAAGGATCGGATGGCATCAAAGCCAACGCGATCGCAAAAGTCTCCAAAACTCTCTTTGGTCTGTCGGTTTTTCTTAAAGAAGGCAAACATGGGCTCCAAGGTCAGCTCTAGGTCCTGGATTTTCATCTTCTGCATGTAGGGCTTAGCCAGCCGCGTCTGGTTGGGAGAGCCGCCCAACCACAGTTGGTAAGACTCAGGTGCGCTCCCGACAAAACCCAGTTCGGCCATGTAGGGACGGGCACAGCCGTTGGGGCAGCCCGTCATGCGAGTGACAAAATGCTCGTTCTTCAGCCCCATTTTGTTTAGCAATGTCCCGATCCGGTCCAGAATAGCGGGAATAGCTCGCTCAGACTCGGTAACAGCGAGGCCACAGGTGGGCAGGGCCGGGCAGGCCATCGCATAGCGCTCTAGCAGCGGCACCTGATTGTCTGCCTTAATGCCGTTCCGCGTCAGAATCTGTTGAATGTCGTCTTTGTCTTTCGGGTCAATATCCACCAGCAACAGACTCTGGTTACCTGTGAGCCGCATGGGCAGCTTATAGGCTTCGGTAATCTCTCTCAGTGCCCGCTTCAGCTGTAGCTTTCCGTTGTCATAAATGCGGCCATTCTGAATGTGAATGCCCAAGAACAGCTTGCCGTCGCCCTGCTCATTCCAGCCTAGGTAATCGTAGAATTTCCACTCGGGCAGCGGCTTGAAGGGCTGTAGCGGTTCACCAAAGTATTCTTGCAGCTTGGTCTTAAACTTCTCAACGCCCCAGTCGTTGATCAGGTACTTCATCCGAGCATGGCGGCGCTGAACGCGATCGCCATAGTCTCTTTGGGTTGCCACAATCGCTTTCAGCAGTTCGTAAACATTGGCCTTGTCGACGTAGCAAATCTCGTCCGCCGCACGGGCAAAGGTCTCTTCTTTGTTGTGGGTGCGACCCATGCCACCCCCGGCCAGTACGTTAAAGCCCTGGAGTTCGTTATTCTCGTCAGTCATGACGACTAGCGTGACGTCCTGAGTGTAGGCATCGACGGAGTTATCGCCAGGGACGGTCACCGCGCACTTAAACTTACGCGGCATGTAGTGGGTGCCGTAAATCGGCTCAATGCTGTCGTCGTAGAGCATGCCGTTGCGATTACGGTGGCGGGCCTCCACCACATCGGGGTGCTCTTCAGCCGTTACCGCTTTTTCGCCATCGAGCCAAATTTCGTAATAGGCCTGGGTCTGAGGCGTCAGCAGGTCAGCCACATTGTCGGCGTACTCTTGGGCCAGCACATACTCGGGCTGATTTTTGTACGGCGCGGGCGGCGACATCACATTACGGTTCAGGTCACCGCAGGCGCCTAGGGTTGAGCCCATACTGCGGATGATGCCCGCCATTGTTGCCTTCAGGTCTCGCTTGAGGATGCCGTGGAGCTGAAAGGCTTGGCGAGTGGTGGCTCGCATCGTGTGATTACCATAGCGATCGCACAGGTCATCCAGCGTCAGGTACAGTTCAGCGGGCACATAGCCACCGGGCGTCCGCGTCCGCAGCATCATCTGATAGTCCTTTTCCTGGCCCTTGACCCGGTTGTCACGGTTATCCTGCTGGTAGGAACCGTGAAACTTCAGGATCTGAATCGCTTCTTCTGTGAAGTGGGTGGTGTCCTGTTTGATTTCGGTCGCCACCGGCTCACGCAGGAAGTTACTCCGCTCCTTGATGCCCTCTAATTTGGAAACCTTCTTTTCCGCTTTAGTGGCGGCGGTTTGGGGGATACTGGTTTTGATAGGGGCCTGGACCATGGTTCGAAGATTCGGGATCGGTGTGGATCAGTGTGTATGTCTGGCCCTACAGGACAGCACGCCGTCAAACGGCAGCGAGTCCAGTAAAGCTAGGCGGAACTAAATTGTAAGAGCCCCCATCCTAGGCCGACGAAATGCCGCAGAAATCGTAAGGATTTTTAGTTCTCAGATTTACCGATATGCCTTTCCCCGGTATTCCGGTCGATTTATGGGGGATTATCCTCAACTATACTACCACCGGGGTTTTCGCTTTGCCACGTTCAGCGCAGGTATGCCTAGGCAAGCGCTGAGGCGCTCCTCGATGCAGATTTTGGGCGGTTTGCGTCCAATACGGGCTCTGCTGTCGAGAATCTAGCCGCATCCAACGTCGTCGGGTTTAGCTAGGGTGTTAGGAGACGTTTACATTGCAGGGAAAGCGCTATGTCTCAAGCCTCGCTATACAGTGAAGATATGTATGTTCTTCTGGTACCCGGTGACGATGAGGTATTCCTAACACCAGACGAGCTATTGACTAAGCTGAAGAACCTGCTAGCAGATCGACAGGACAGCCTACCCCGCGACTTGCAAAAATTCGACACGGTAGAAGCGCAGTCCCAGCATCTACGGGATACTGCATGCGAGTTCGAGGTAGAACCAGGGGTCGCTTGGCAGTGGTACAGCGTCCGACTAGAGAAATAGTGCGATCTAGGTAGTTGAGCGTAATCCCTCTAAATAACGTTTTGCTAATGTTCAAAATGCCTTGATGGATTACCTAGATGTAGCTAAATCTTTACAAACGAATGTACCGAAGTTCACCACGGACGTACAGAATATAGTCAGACTCTATTACCTCTTGAGAGGGTAATGAAAACACTGAAATGTATTGACCTGTTTTCTGGTGCAGGTGGTTTAACTTGCGGATTGTCGTCTGCGGGATTTCAGACCGTAGCAGCAGTAGAGAATGACCCGGTATCCGCCAAAAGCTACTCCCTGAATCATCCAAACACACAACTTCTGGTTGAAGATATTCGCAGTATTACTGGTCCACGTTTGATGACTTTGGTTGGAATCAAACGTGGTGAGCTAAGCCTCTTGACCGGATGCCCGCCTTGTCAGGGGTTTTCTACTCTCCGAACTAAACGAAACACTCGGCGACAATCAGACGATATAAGAAATCAACTTATTTTTGAAATTCTCCGCCTCGTTCGTTCCATCAGACCTCGATCAGTTTTGATTGAGAATGTCCCAGGTCTAGCAAAAGATCAGCGTTTTACAGATTTTTGTAGAGGGCTAGAGCGAAGTGGTTACACATATGACTATTCAATACTCAATGCTGCTGACTTTGGAGTTCCGCAACGTAGAAAACGCTTGGTATTGATTGCATTCAGAGACAGCGAAGTACCGACAGCTTGGGCCGAGTACGACAAAAAAGAAATGCATGTACGGGAAGCTATTTCTCATATAGCATTAGATGCCGGTTCGAGTGGAGATATGCTGCATGATATTCCTGAAAAAAGATCTAGGGAAATGATGCAGAGAATAAGAGCGACACCAAAAAACGGGGGTAGTCGTCGGGATTTACCTCAAGAGATGCAATGTCAGTGCCATATTCGCAATAGTGGCTACTTCGACGTGTACGGTCGGATGTCATGGGATGACGTTTCTCCCACGATAACTAGTGGATGTGTTAATCCATCAAAAGGAAGATTCTTGCATCCCGAAGCTGATAGAGCAATCACACTTAGAGAAGCTGCACTGCTTCAGACGTTTCCTGCGCACTACAGCTTCTGTATGGACAGAGGGAAAGACCATGTGGCTCGCCAGATAGGTAACGCATTTCCACCCAAATTAATTGAACCTATAGCTCAATTAATTAGTCAGAAGCTTCTAACAGAAAACTAGATGGAATCCCCTGTAAATCGCCTTGAGAAGAGCATTAGAATACTTAGAAGAAAAGAAGTTTACATACACAGTCTTCGATTTCCTAATTATAGAAATCTTGCGACGAATTCAGAAATTTTCTTTGACTTTCCTATTACGGTACTACTGGGCCGAAATGGGACTAATAAGAGCTCCATCCTGCATGCACTCTATGGAAGTGTAAAGGGAAATAGTATCGGACACTTTTGGTTTGAGACTAAGTTGGATGCTATTCCAGAAAGTCGCAATGGCTTGAACCAAAGTGTAGTTCATCGCTATCGAAATAAAGAGGGAGTTTTGGTGGAATGTTTGAAGCTTCGATACTACAGAGAAGGAGATCCTGAATATTGGGAGGCAGCAAAGCACGTCAAAAAATATTATTTCAGTGATCCAGGAGTGAGGATAAGCCCAATAGATTTAGAAGTAAAGCATTTAGATTTTAGAGGAGAGTTACCAGCTTTTGATAAATATTTCTACTTTCCCGACCCAAAGCATTTGGAAAAACTAGGGAAGAGAGGAAAAGAAAGGAGGAAGTCTGCAGGGAAAACGCGAGGTAGATACACAAAGCAGGATTACCTTAGATCACGATCTTCCCAATTAAAAAGGGAGCTGCAGGAAAAAGGAAAGGATTTAACCGAAGAAGAATTACGGACTTTGAGGTATGTTCTCGAGCGTTCATATGTAAGTGGAAAAGTATGGAAGCACAGCCTATTACATGGGCATGAAGGTTGGACCATATTGTTCGAAACTAAAAACATCAGTGGATACTCTGACGCATTCGCTGGTAGCGGGGAGTCAGCTGCAGCCCTCCTTGTTCACAATGTGTTGGAAGCTCCAGATAACTCACTGATACTACTGGATGAGCCTGAAACTTCTTTGCATCCGAGAGCTCAGCAAAGAATGCTTGAATTTCTAGCCCACCAAGCCGTACAGAAGTCTCTTCAGATAGTGATATCTACCCATTCGGTTCACATTGCAGAACATCTACCGCAAGAGGCTGTTAGAGTACTTCAACTGAGGCCTAATGGGCACGTATATATTGAGTCCGATATCTCAGCACAAGAGGCATTTCATGAGGTGGGCACTTTCCCCGCGGGAAAAACTATCCTTGTTGAAGATGAGCGTGCTAAAGCCATAGTCTCGGCTGCATTACAACTTGAGATATTTCAGGTAGAGAAAAATTTTAAGATAATCGTTCAGAAAGGAGGAACATCCAAAATTTATGCCGACATAAAAGCATTCTCAAATTCAGAAAGGAAAGATATTTTTGTTCTATTTGATGGAGATCATAGGCCTCAAAAAGAAATACCAGACTTAGGAAATCTGCCGCAAGGAGAGAGGGGATTGAAAGATTTGATTTTATCAATCACAAAAGGCAATAATGTAAACGGACCTGATGTCTATAAGAAGATAGGTTTAGAGAACAGATACGATATGACAGAATATATCTGCTTTTTTAAGCGATATGTCCATTTTCTGCCAGCTTTAACTCCAGAACACTTTGTTTGGCACGACAGGTTTGCAGCAGAGCTCTTGGGAGAAGACTTACCTCCAGACATTCTTGAAGAAGGGGATGTAAAGAAAAAGATATATCTGCTTGGTGAGAAAGTTGTAGGGATGGATTCTGACGGTGTCTTTCAGTTCCTGCTCATGGAAACTCTTAGAAAGGATCAGGAGCGTATATTAGCTATACGTCAATGCATAGAGAATATACGGGCCATTTCTTCCAAATAAGATTTATCGTGTAGCATCTTCAGGCGAACCGCGTAGAATCCCAATCAGGATTTGCATCAGCGGTAGCAGGTCAGTCGGAACCCGGTACAGCAGGGTGTCCTGAGTAATCTGCTTTTTGATTCGGTCAAAGCAGCCAAACTGCCAGATATCGCCAGTTGTGATCGCGCCATATAGGATAGGGTCGTCTAACTTGATCCACTGATCCAAGGCAATCAGCTCCGCTGCAAGCTGCGTAAAGCCGCGCGTTAGATCAGCCTGCTTTGCCTCTACTACCAATACTTGCTGCTCAGCTTCGAGCAAATAGTCCAAATCACCACTCAGAAATGAGTTGACCTCTACCGGATATTCGATGTTAATGATGGCCTGGGTAAGGTCGGCAACTTCTAGCAGAACTGGCGCAATTAAAACCTCACGTCGGGCTGCTTCGCTGGTTAAACGAACGCGTCGCCTGCGATTTTCTAGACGATTTTTGAGTACCTCAGCGGTCTTTGCTAAACCTGTTGTGGCCCGCTTAAACTCGATGGCGGCTATCTCGAAGCCTACGCCCAGCTCTTGCAAAATCTCGTCCACCGGATACTTCATCTTGAAGTAGCTGGCAAAGGTATAAGACTGCTCTGGCTTGAGAATTGGAACGCGATGGCTGGTCATGATGTTTCTGAACTACCTGGCGTTTGCTGAGTTATAGCGTTTCTCGCTTGCCTTGACTCGTTCTATGCTGACACTCAATGACGCTGGGTTCTAGTCTAACGCCTACGCACTGAAGTATTTAGCCACTGGGTGATAAGTGATAATTGCCGTCGTCGACTCCTCTGGATATAGCTGTTCACTTTCGTCCATCGTCATGCCAATCTTGTCGGCACCGAGAATCTCTAGCTGCTGGGCCTGGTCCGCTACGGTGGGGCAAGCCGGGTAGCCAAAGCTGTAGCGGCTACCCTGGTAGCGCTGGGCTAGCATATCGCGAATGTTGTCGGGCTCCTGGTCTCCGTAGCCCAGTTCACGACGGATGCGGGCGTGGCACCATTCGGCCATGGCCTCGGCCATTTGTACGGCCAGCCCGTGGAAGTAGAGGTAGTCGGTGTACTTATCTTCGGTAAAGAGCTGTCGGGCATAGTCGGCAGTGACCTGACCCACCGTTACCGCCTGCATGGGGAAGACATCGAATTCGTTTCGTTCCAGCGGCAAGAAGAAGTCGGCAATGCACAGACGGCGCATGGACTTCTGCCGGGGAAACTCCCAGGTAAATAGCGGTGCGGCATCCTGCGGTGTGAGGCCCTGATCAATGACGGTGGGGTCGTAGACATGGACGCTGTTGCCCTCGGCTACGCAGGGGAAGTAACCGTACACCAGCTGCGGCTGTAACAGGTTATCGTCTTTAATCTTCTGCTTCCACTCAGTCAGAATCGGGTATACCTTCTCCTGCAAGAAAGCGTCATACTCTTCGCGGGTTTGGTCTTTGGGCTTGCGAAACTGCCACTGACCGGCCACCAGCGCCTGCATATCCAGATGCCAATACAGCTCATCCAGGTCAAAGTCTTCCGGCTTGAGGATTTTGGTTCCCCAGAAGGGTGGCGTGGGGCGAGGAATGTCGATGTCTACGGCTTCGGATCGGCGAGTATCTACTTCAACAGGTTCCTTTGGTTCCTCTTTCTTCGACCCGCCGTTTAGCTCTGCTTCGGCTTGCTCAATGGCTTTACGACCCTTTTGGTTGTACTGGGCGTAGTCGCCGGTAAAGCCATCGCCATCTGCCCAGGCGCTCTCTTTTTTAGCAGGCATCAGCCGGTCCATAAAGGTAAGGTCGGCAAAGGCATCTTTGCCGTAGATGACCTGACCGTCGTAGGTGTCCTGACAGTCGCCATAGACGAACTTGGGCGTTAGCGCTGCTCCGCCAAGGATGACGGGAACAGAAATCCCCTTTTCGTTGAACACCGCCAGATTCTCTTTCATGAAGGCGGTAGACTTCACCAGCAGGCCACTCATGGCAATACAGTCGGGCTGGTGCTCTTCGTAGGCGGCAACAATCGCGTCTACGGTTTGTTTAATGCCCAGATTAATGACCTTGTAGCCATTGTTGGTGAGAATGATGTCTACCAAGTTCTTGCCGATGTCGTGGACGTCGCCCTTGACCGTGGCAATGAGGAATTTGCCTTTACCGCTGTCATCCCCTTCTTCTTTTTCCATCAGGGGCTCCAAAAAGGCCACAGCAGCCTTCATCGTCTGTGCAGACTGGAGTACAAAGGGCAGCTGCATTTGACCGGAGCCAAACAGTTCACCCACGACTTTCATGCCGTCCAGCAAGAAGGTATTGATAATCGATAGCGGCGCGTGCCCACCATCGAGGGCGACCTGCAAGGCATCTTCTAGGCCAATACGCTCACCGTCAATGATGTGCTGCTTGAGCCGTTCCTCAATCGGCAGGTCTGCGAGGGAGGCAGAGGAGCGAGCGTCCTTGGTGGTGACGCCTTCGAATACAGTGGTGAGTTCTGTCAGCGGGTCGTAGGTGCAAATATCCCCGTCAAAGCGGCGATTGTCGTAGATTAGATCTTTGCACACTGCTTGGTGTTCAGGCTTAATCTTGGTTAGCGGCAAAATCTTCGCTGCTGAGACAATTGCACCGTCCATCCCCACCTGTGTGGCCTCATGCAGGAACATGGAGTTTAGCGTGATTCTGGCAGCGGGGCTGAGACCAAAGGAGATATTCGAGACGCCCAGCATGAAGTGAACGCCAGGCAGGTTGTCCTTGATTTGTTTAATCGCTTCAACGGTGGCCTTGGCATTCTCTCGGTCTTCTTCGATGCCGGTGGAGATGGGTAGGGCTAGGGTGTCAAAGAACAGCTCGTGGGGCGGTAGGCCATATTCCAACGCGTCCCGGTAGGCCCGTTGGGCAATCTGAAACTTCTTCTCTGCGGTACGGGCCATGCCGTCTTCGTCAATGCAGCCGATCACCACGCCTGCACCGTAGGTTTTCGCCAGTTCTAGCACCTTAAAGAAGCGCTCATCGCCGTCTTCGTAGTTGGTGGAGTTGAGGATGCACTTGCCGCCTGCGACCTTTAGGCCCGCTTCCATCTTGGTCCACTCGGTAGAGTCGAGCATCAGCGGCAGGGTAACGTTGGTGACCAGGCGCGAGGCAATTTCGTGCATGTCCGACTCGCCGTCACGACCCACATAGTCCACGTTGACGTCGAGAATGTGAGCGCCCTCTTTGACCTGAGTTTTTGCGATCGCAATCAGCCCATCCCAGTCATCTTGGTTCAGCAGTTCCCGTACCTTCCGCGAGCCGCTGGCGTTTAGCCGTTCACCGACGATGAGGAAAGAATTGTCCTGGTCATAGGGCTGCGCGCCATAAACAGAGGCCGCAGATGGGGTGTAATTCAGCGCCGGACGCGGCTCCTCTTCGACCTGAACTGCCAATGGGGATCTTACTGCCCGCTCCTTCGGCGTTAGGTCCCGCGTCATCTGGGTCAGCGCCTCAATGTGCCCAGGCCGGGTGCCACAGCAACCACCGATCACCTGCACGCCCAGATCTTCTACGAACCGGTGCAGGGCCATTTGCAGCTCTACCGGCGTCAGCTTGTAGTGGGCCTGACCGCCCACGTTCTCGGGTAGGCCTGCGTTCGGAATGCAGGACACTACAAAGGGCGAGGTCTCGGACAGGTACTTGACATGCTCTGACATTAGGTCGGGTCCGGTGGCGCAGTTAAGGCCCAGAATGTCGATGTTGTAAGGCTCTAGAATGCTGACCACAGCGGTAATGTCGGAACCCACCAGCATCGTGCCAGTGGTTTCCATTGTGACGGAGACCATGATAGGGCGGCGATCGCCCTTCTGCTCAAACACCGCCTCTACCGCATTTAGCGCCGCTTTGATTTGCAGCACATCCTGGCAGGTCTCAATGATGAACAGGTCTACCCCGCCGTCGTATAGCCCCTTGGCCTGAACGGTAAAGGCCTCTAGCAGCTCGTCGTAGGTGATGTGGCCCAGGGTGGGCAGCTTGGTCCCTGGCCCCATCGAACCGGCGACAAAGCGCGGCTTGTCTGGTGTGGAAAACTCGCTGGTACAGGCTTTGGCCAGCTCTGCGGCCTTGCGGCTGAGGTCGTAGGCTTGGTCCTGCAAACCATACTCTGCCAGCACAAAGGTGCTGCTGCCAAAGGTATCCGTTTCAATCACGTCTGCCCCAGCCTTGAGGAAGTCGCGGTGTACCGTCGCCACTGCCTCTGGTTTAGTCACCACTAAATACTCGTTGCAACCCTCGTACTCCGGCCCACCAAAGTCTTCAGCAGTCAGGTCCTGTACCTGTAGGTTGGTGCCCATTGCGCCGTCAAACACAATAACGGGACGTTCAGGACTGTGTAACCGTTCGAGGAAAAGGCTAGTCATTGGATCGGCAGATCAGTGCATAAAACTATCTCTATTATTACTGAGGTTAGAGGTGAAGTTATGAGCGGAATGCTAACTGACCTATCTACAGCTTCAATCAATTGCCGATAAAGTAAAGGCAACCCTGTTTGGAGACAGGCCCATGACGCCGACTACTGAAACACCAAAGATACTGATGGTGGGCATGCTTCGTCGTGTCCATCACATTGCCCTGAACGTGCAGGACATGGATGCCTCGCGCCACTTTTACGGTACGGTGCTGGGCCTGCATGAGCTAACCGGAGAGGAGGTGCCCAGTACGCTAGTCACTCTGGTCGCTCAAGGCAAAGTCGCAAACTTCGTGACGCCCGACGGCACCGTCTTAGATTTGTTTTGGGAGCCCGACCTAACGCCGCCCGCGCCAGACCCAACTCAGCAGTTCACTCGAGCCAACCACCTCGCCTTCGATATTGCCCCAGAGCAGTTTGACCAAGCGGTTGAAGTGCTTAAACAGAACCAGGTTCCCATCGATCACGGGCCTGTCAGTCGCCCTACCGGGCGCGGTATTTATTTTTATGACCCGGATGGATTTTTGGTTGAGATTCGCTGTGATGCAGTTTAAGAAATGGATTATCAAAAGCGTTGAATGGCTCGAGATCGCAGCTTGCATGAGGTGCTTTCAACTGCATAGCTACGTGAGTTTGACTGCAATGGCTTACTCAACGAGCTGAATACCGTCTCATACAAGGCTTTTAATCAGGCAGATTGTCGGGATCTAGGCCGAGCGATCGCACATACTCTGCCAACCGATCTGCCCGCTGCCGCTCCGATTCTGCTCTTTCTCTTACAACTTCCAACTCTTCATCTGGCGAGGTGTGCAGCTGCCCCTGAGCATCGAACCATCGCAGCGTCTCATGCTCTACACCACCTAACATCTGTCGCACCCGCCCCAGGCCAAGCCCCACCTCTGGCATCCAGTATGGTTCACCAATTTGCAGATGGTAGGTACCCTTCTCAAGCTTATAAACCTCAAAGGGCTGATGACTGTGACGCTGCCAGTATTCGGGGTTATAGACGACGTAGTAAAGCACACCCAGTTTGGCATACAGCGCCAGCTTGTCTTCGTACTCGTCGTTGTACTTGTGGGACACCATCTCCAGCGTCAAGATGGGCACAACATCGTTTTCTTCCCAGGTGGCATAGCTCTTGCGAAACTTGCCACCTCGATCATGGTTCTGCCGGTCTACGCCCAAACTCAGAAATGCGTCGGGCACTACTGGCACTCTCGGACTAACGCCCGTGGTGTGGTAAATCGCCATGTCTACCCCAAAGAACCAATCCATCCGATCCGCCCACAGGTGCTTCAGCAAGAAGAGAAGCAGATTCGGCAACAGATTCTGTCCTTCGTTGTCCACAGGCGTTTCGTCTGAGCAGGGTAGCTCTTCTGTACTGGGTAGGCGGGTTTTGTCTAGCGGCTGGGAAACCATAGCGATGCCTGGGGCCAACGTTGCTGCTATTGTAAGCGATCCACTCAGCTGAGCCCGATTAAGCAGGGTTATACAACGTGCCTGATAACCGACCTAATCAATGCTGACGCCCTGAAAGGTTTCTGCCTTGGCGGCAGCGGCGACAGGGGCACGACTGATGGACTGGGCCTTGACCCGATGCTTTTGGAAATGTCCCTGCCATGCAGCGGGGGCATCCATGGTTTCACCACCGTGCTGGGTAATGCGCTTGCGGACTTGACACAGGACCGGTGTGTTGACGCAGGCTCCAGAGATGATGACTTGCCCCTTGGTCAGTGCTGGCAGCTCCTTCAGCAGGTCTCGTCCAGCCGCCTCCACTCCGTACTTGAGGCTCTCTTGATCGACAGGGTTCACAATCCGCATCAGAAACTGACTCATGCACTGGGACAGCACGTCCGAATCTAGCTTGCCGGGGCGCTGCGTGATCAGTCCGACGCCTAGACCAAACTTACGGCCTTCGCTGAGGATGGTCCTTAAAATGGCCTTGCACCGCGACGGTTCCTTGGCAGGGGCAAAGCGGTGGGCCTCCTCGATCAGCGTGAACACCGGGTAGGGAAGAAAGTTCTCAACGTCTTCTTCGCCGATATTTTCCTTGTGGGTATTCATGCGAGCGTGATAGCTCTGGCGTAGAACCGCTGCGCAGATTACCTGCTGCTCTTCCTGGCTGATCTCGTTCATTTGCAGCACGGTAACCTGACCCGGCTCAAACAGATTACTGGGGGCTAGGTGGTCGACTTGATGGAAGTAAGGGGAATGGGAGAGCTTTTCTAACTTCCACTCCAGCGCCGGGGCTGAAGACCCGACCTTCTCTTCTCCTGTGTCGTCTGCTGTCGTATCTGCCTCAGTAACCGCTGCGATCAAATCGTTGATGTTCCAGCGATAGCTGCCGCGCTTGTGCTTGCGCAGAATCGTAAATGCTTTGTTGAGGATAGCCTGCTGGCGATCGCTCATCTCTGGCAGCAGTGTCAGTACGTCATAGTAGTCCAGCGACGAAATCCGGATGCGAATATCGTCTGGGGTGAGGATTTTGACCTTAGGCGCGTAGCCGTCTACGTCTTGAAATGCGGGGTGACCGCGCATTTCATCAAGGGTGTTGTACTCGCCATGGGGGTCAAAGATGAGCACGGCTGCCCGGTTGTAGGGCTGCAAAAACTCCTCAATCAGTACCCCTGCTGTGTAGCTTTTACCCGAGCCCGTTCCCGCCAAGATAGCTATATGAGTACTGACCAGCGCCGTTACGTCCAGCGCCACAGGCACCGCTCCACCGGGCCGCAATAGTAGCGAGCCAATATGGGCCGAGCCCACATCCTGCGGCTGCTTTTTGTTGACGATACGCTTGAGCAGGGCGTCATCCGCAATGTAGACCTTCTCACCAGGGTTGGGCGTCAGGCGGGGGTTGATAAAGCCCAGTGCCGGGTGGAAATAGCCAATGACGTCTACCGTAATCTCGTAAATTTCTGGATTTTGGTAGGAAAACCCAACCAGTGCAGCCACGGTTTCTGGGCTGATTTCGGTATCGGCAAAGATACGGTCCGGAAGGTGGTCGCTGAGCTTGCGGCCTGAAATTTTGCCCAAAATTTGCAGCGGCTTTGTGGGATCGTCCGGTGCAGCCACCCTGTAGAACACAAACTCGCCAATTTTGACGTGGCTGCTGTCGGCAGTAATAAAGACATATTGATTGCCGTCTTCTCCTGGCCCTTTAACAGTGCCAATGACGGGAATAGCCGGATCGTGAGCAGCCATAGTTGAACGCTGTAGACAGTGCCGTGACGAATTGCCAGGGTTAACTGGCGAGACCAGTATAAATGAACTCTACCCAGCGATGCGAATTCAGTCACACATTCGACTAGGTTATGGGAACTTCACCGGGTCATACCAAAACGTAAAGCTTCCCCAAAGGTTTCCGAAATCGTAGCGGGTTGGACGGTTAGTAAGCTTGCGGGCTGGGCAATCTAGGCTCAGCGACACAAATGATACATGCTGCCGTCAGTACCCCTGCGGGGGTCGCCGCCATGCCGTTTGAGCGCTATACTAGGCCATGAAGGCTAAGCGTAAATACTTATCTAGCTGTTAGGTACCCTTTCTTTTGAATTGGAGTCCAACTGCTAGAGCATTAGTTGTAACCCCAGGCATCGCCGCTCCTTCTTTGAATTGCTTGTGAGTCAAGACACGTTTCAACCGCTACAAACCCCTGCCGACGCTGCCAATCGCTCCAGTGTTGAGCCTATTCGTCTTGATGCCGCTGCCGACAACGTCAACATCTCTGCTGAAAAGGTCGAAGGCCGCAAGCGGAAAATTTCTGCAAGCATTGCTATTCCGGTCGCGCTAGAGCCCATCTGGCAGCTACTGACTGACTATGATCGCTTAGCCGACTACATTCCCAATCTCACCGTCAGCCGTCAGGTTGAGCACCCCAAGGGCGGTATTCGCCTGGAGCAGGTAGGGGCCCAGTGCTTTCTCAACATTAAGTTTTGCGCCCGCGTCCTGCTCGACATGCAGGAACACTTTCCTAAAGAGATTGGCTTTTCTATGGTCGAGGGCGACTTCAAACAGTTTCTCGGGCGCTGGCAGCTTCAGCCTGTCCTGTTGGGCGAACAGCCGGGTACGCTGCTATCCTACGAAGTCATCGTGCAGCCGCCGCTGGTTATGCCCGTTCGTCTGATCGAGCAGCACCTTTGCCACAACCTTACCGAAAACCTGCTAGCTATTCGTCAGCAGGCAATGGCGGCGCAGCCTGCTTAGTACGGCCTACTTAGTGATATATGGCTCGGTTCAGCCGGTATCCATTCCCCTGATTGGGTAGTAGGATTGAGCTGATAGCACTGCTATGCTGTATTAAAATTTGGCCACGTTCAGAACTGGAGTTTTTCCATTGGGGAAAGCTAGGAGTTTCAAATTGGACGTGGTTTAGCATCCTTTTCCTTGGTCAGGCGTTCTGCTATGCCCACTGAATTCGATCCCGACGTCCATGCCAGCCGTACTCATTCCGAGGCCAAACGTATTGGTGGCATTTTGCAGCGTCTCCACCAGTCGATGCAGCATGATCAGGTTGTGCAAAGCACAACCGATGATTTGAGGCATTCCCTACAGGTCGATCGGGTTGTTTTGTATTACTTCTATCGACAGTGGGAAGGGCAAGTGACCTTCGAGTCGCTGAGTGACACGCGTTTTTCTATTTACGGTTCTACTGGGCCAGACGAGTGTTTCAACGGTGACTACGCCCAGATGTACCTAGAAGGTCGCGTCCGCGCCATCGAAGATATTGAAACGGCAAGTATTGAGCCCTGCCACCGAGACTTTTTACGCTACATGAATGTGCGGGCCAACTTGGTGGTTCCCATTTTGCCAGACGGACAGCTGTGGGGGCTGCTGGTGGCGCACCACTGCCAGCAGCCCAAAGCCTGGACGCTCGAAGAAATTGAGCAGATGTGTGTTGGGGCCAAAACACTGGCCGCAGCGTCATCGATTCGAGCCAATTAACCCCGGTGTGATCACCCCTTGTTCTGATCACCCCTTGTTACGAGGCAGAATCATTGGATAGTAATGCTTCTAAGTAATCAAACACTTTGAGGGTAAATTGCTTCACTTTATAGAGGGTCGAAAGCTGCCAGTTTGTTTCTCGTAGGCGGTCTCGCTCTTCTCGTTCAGCGTCAATTTTCTGCATTCGAGATTCCCATGCTTCCCGCTCTAGGCGCATGTCTGTAAGCTGTTGCTTCAGGTGATCATAATTGCTCATCTAGTCTCCTGTTGATGTCGTCAATTTTGTCCAATAAACTTTTGCGCCCTACAGTTGACTCGTTAATTAAAATTTCCAAGATCTCATCGATGCCAGAAAACTGCTGGTTGCACTCTTCCATAAAAATGCCAAGGGCTTCTGTAGTGATCTCTAGCGATTCGTTGACACTGTCGATGCGGCTGCGAAGCTGACTGATAGCCTGACGGGTATCGTTATCCATCTTGACCGGCCTCATCTTGGGCAGCATCTGCGGCTAGCGCGTCTCGAGTCGCCTGAATACCACGTTTGGCTAATATCAATAGTTTTTGACTATCGGGCATCTGCGACCAGACATCTTCGGGAATGCCTGCCAGCTCTGCAAACTCAGCGAGTTCTTGCTCTATGCCGCCAATATCTACGCTAATGCGGCGGGTTTTAGCTTTATCCGACATAACCGCTCCATCCTGATTCGAGAGTCAGTGTAGCATAGCTGCATCATGTGCATCACCTGTGTCAGATGTTGGTAGGCCAACAGGAGGACTGACAAAAGCAGATAGAGTTTGGTGGATGCCTGCCACCCTACTTTCTGATTGCATATCCATCACTGCTCGATCCACGGAAATTCAGAAAGGGTAGACTAGAGAAATAGATAACACTGCTATTTTATGGTGAATGATACTACCGAGTTATTGAACCTGAAAAACAAGCTTCAAGAATACTGTAATCTACCTATTTTTGAATCAGAAAAGTTTCAGGAACTTGCAAAACTTCAGTGGACACTGGATATTCATAGTTTTTCCCACAATGGAGCCAAGTTCTCCTCGTGGAGTGATGCTATTGAAACTTTAGGCGTCTATCCAGGTTTTTCCTTTGTCTTAAACCCATTTCTCTCACAAGAGAAATATCAAGAAATAATTGACAGTCTATCTTCTGAGGAAAGAGAACAAAGGTACAGATCAAAGATTCTCGTCAGAAAAATATATCTTGAAAAAGACGGGTGCAATTTTTAACGAGTCATCGACTCTGTTATTGATTCAGATTCGGACTTTATAAAAGGAGTAAAATCATGGGCTTTTATGACAGGTGATAGCGGCTGGCCTTATTCACCAATAGTTTTGGCTATGTAAGAGAACAGACTCTCACAAGATTTCCTAATCAAAAGGCTGGGTAATAAGAAAAATCTTAGCAAAGCCGAGATTGTCCAAAATGGCCTTGGGCCTGGCGATCTATTTCAACTTTTTCTTTATGGAGGAGAAATGCACGATGATGAAGATAAGCACTTTCTCTTTGAAGCGTTAAAGAACCAATTTGGCTACAGGATTGATGCTTTGGTAGATATGTTCACATTGATTCTAATGGAGACAAGCAGATATGTCGTAATTCCGCTTATAGACAGGCATATTCATACTGTTACAAATAATGGATGATGTGACGCCAATGTTGATATGCCAAAAAGGAATCAGAAGACTATTTGTAGTCTTCTGATTCCTTTTTATGATTGAATTATCTCAGATGGGCGTCAACGTCGATTCTAGTAGCGGTAGCTGCTGCCAGAACCGGGCTTGTTCACGATGAAGCTCATGGTTTGGCACTGCTTCACGTTGTCAAAGGCAACCACGCGAATGAAGCAGTCGGGGTACTCAGAGCGGCAAGCCTGAACTTCGTCCAGAACTTCGCGAGTGGAGCGCGCGTTAAACAGCGGCAGCTTCCACATGGTCCAGTAGTAGGTCTCAGGATCGGACGTCTCGTTGAACTCAACGCAGGCAAAGTAGCCTTGCTCTAGGACGTAAGCAATCTGACGCTCGATTTGGGCGTCGCTGAGCGGGGGCAGGTACGAAAGGGTTTCGTAACGGCGTTCCTTGGGTAGCGTTCTCATAGGTCTCGTTGTTGTCTCGTAAAGTTTGCTTGAGGAGGACCGCAAGAAATGCTCTTGCTGGGTCCAAAATCTTTAGTCGGGAGAGCCTGTATCGCTTGTATCGGTCCCGCTTAACTCATCGGAACTCATCTGTGTGATGCGCTCTAGATGGCGTTTGCGGTGTTCGATGTTGGCCTGCTGGATGCCGGTAGTCAGCATCTCGGGGAGGTATTCGTTAATCTCCTCGGCGATATGCTGCCGTACAGTCATCACGCGCAAGGCCAAATCGGCCTGTTCCTGCATCAGGTCGGCAATAAACTTTTCACCGTCCTGTAGCTTGTCACGGGTGGCAAACTCGTTGAACCAGTAAGACCGAGGAATATCCATTTCCCTCAGCTGTCCCAAGACCACGCGAACTGCTTGATAGGTGATGTAGCTCGTGAGCGTCTTCGCCGTATCTTTTGTGATGCGCTTCAGGTCCATAGGTCGCTTAATGCATTTTTCGGCATTAAAGCAAATTCAACGGGTCGCAACTGCCACAGCGCTTACATGTTTTTAGTTTTGAGCTAAAAAATGCAGGACTTACCAATACCGGGGCAGCTTATAACTGCCCCGGCGAAAGCGATTACAGCGTGTCGACGGTGTCGAACTCGAACTTGATTTCCTTCCACAGTTCGCAGGCTGCGGCCAGCTCAGGGGACCACTTGCAGGCTTCGCGGATGACGTCGCCGCCTTCACGAGCCAGGTTGCGGCCTTCGTTACGGGCCTGAACGCAGGCTTCCAGGGCAACCCGGTTAGCCGTTGCACCCGGTGCGTTGCCCCAAGGGTGACCCAGGGTACCACCACCAAACTGTAGAACGGAGTCGTCGCCGAAGATTTCGACCAGGGCAGGCATGTGCCACACGTGGATGCCACCGGACGCAACGGCCATAACGCCGCCCATGGAGGCCCAATCTTGAGTGAAGTAAACGCCGCGAGACTTGTCTTGCTCGACGTAGTTCTCACGCAGCAGGTCTACAAAGCCCAGAGTGCCCGCACGGTCACCCTCTAGCTTGCCCACAACTGTACCGGTGTGAATGTGGTCACCACCGGACATGCGCAGACACTTGGCTAGCACGCGGAAGTGGATGCCGTGGTTCTTCTGACGGTCGATTACGGCGTGCATGGCACGGTGAATGTGCAGCAGAACGCCGTTGTCGCGGCACCAGTGGGCCAGGGACGTGTTGGCCGTGAAGCCACCCGTCAGGAAGTCGTGCATGACGATGGGCTGGTCGAGCTCTTTAGCGTACTCGGCCCGCTTGATCATCTCTTCGCAGGTGGCTGCGGTTACGTTCAGGTAGTGGCCTTTGATTTCGCCGGTTTCTGCCTGAGCCTTGGAGATGGCGTCCGCACAGAACAGGAAGCGATCGCGCCACCGCTGGAAGGGCTGAGAGTTGATGTTCTCGTCGTCCTTGGTGAAGTCTAGACCGCCACGTAGGCACTCATAGACGGCCCGACCGTAGTTCTTAGCGGACAGACCCAGCTTGGGCTTAATGGTGCAGCCCAGCATGGGACGGCCATACTTGTTGAGCTTGTCGCGCTCAACCTGAATGCCGTGGGGAGGACCCTGGAACGTCTTCAGGTAAGCCACAGGGATGCGCAGGTCTTCGAGGCGCAGGGCACGCAGGGCCTTAAAACCAAATACGTTACCGACCAGAGATGTCAGCAGGTTGGTGACGGAGCCTTCTTCAAACAGATCCAGAGGATAAGCCACGTAGGCAATGTACTGGTTATCTTCGCCGGGGACGGGCTCGTAGTCGTAGCAGCGACCCTTGTAGCGGTCTAGGTCGGTGAGCAGGTCTGTCCATACCGTTGTCCAAGTACCGGTTGACGATTCTGCGGCAACGGCTGCGGCACACTCTTCGGGCGGAACCCCAGGCTGGGGCGTCATCCGGAATGCGGCCAGAATGTCAGTATCTTTCGGCGTGTAATCCGGGGTGTAATAGGTCAGTTTGTAGTCCTTTACACCGGCATCGTAACCAGCCTTTTTTGTGGATGTTTGAGAGTAAGACATCGTCTCCCTTCCTGTGAATTCAAACTAGCGGTGCATGCGAACTCTCACGCCTTCAAGAATATCTCTGACTGGCATTTAACGCCCAGCCAGATGCAGCACAAGCAACAACAGAACGCGTATGAAAAACGCGGCTGGAGAACGTGCCTGAAGCAATCCGTGATATTGAGTTCGAAACTTGTTGAGCAGCTAAAACCCTGTCCGGATTTAATACTTGAACTTTTCCGACGGAAAAATATTAAAAACTGGACTAGGCCAAGATCTAACCAATACAACAACAGGCGTACAACAGAGGCAGCAAACATCTGCTGACGACTGTGCAATCATCCCACAAACCAACGCCCATAACCGAAGTGTTACGGAATGCATAATCTGTGAAAGAGCCCAGCACGCGGGGATGCGGCGTACGGGCCTGCCTATGATTAAGAATACTATCAGCTAAGCGTATAAGTTTAGTTTTGGAAGTTCTGTTTACATTCATAACTAAAAATTATGAATGCAGATTTTGTTGACTATATATTTAAGACGATTGTTGAAAACCGCTTGCCTCTTGCCGCGGAATAATCTCCTTTTCTCAAAACGAAGCGAATTTGATGCGTAGGAGAGAATTATTGCGATACGCCGGCCTATCGCCAGTTGCTGCTCTGGCATTAGGGTCATCATGGCATTGACTTTTAGGTGGGGCGATTTTCTCTAAAGAAGTTTTTATGTTTGGGTGACGGGAATCAAGGCAGTCCATCGTGGGCGGAGCTAATTCCCTGGTTTACACATAACTGCATGCATTCTTGCAAAGTAGGGCATCCTGGCTGATAAACCGAAGCTGATATAGCCCAAGCTGAGAGGAGAACGACGGTGCGCCTAACACTCGCATGGATAGCGACAGGTCTGCTACTAACGAGCGGTGCCGCCCTGGCGCAGGAGACGAACAATACGCCGGTCTATAACGATCCGCCGCCACGAACTGAACCGCTGCCGTCTGAGCGTCCCTTTGAGCCCAACCCCATCAGCCAAGACTTTCAGGTGGGGGCCTTGCAGCAGGACTTTACAGGGGACCTATGGGTCGGTTCGCACCAGGGTTTAGGGCGGGTGGACCCAGAAACTGGGCGGGTTTTGTCTCGGGTTAACATTCCCAACCGCTTTATTGACGCCATGGTGCAAGACCGGGTTGGACGGATCTGGGTGGGGACTTACGAAGGCGTTGTGCGAGTGGATCCGCGCATCAACGAGATTACGGCCCAGAACTTTCGGATGCCTTCGAACCGGGTGCTGGATATGGCAATCGACACCCGTGGGTTTCTTTGGGTGGGGACGGATCAGGGGTTGGTGATGATTAGCCCTGACCGGGGCCTGCTGATGACCACAGTGCAAGAACTCAACGGCGTCAGCGCCAATACGATGGCGGTAACGCCAGATGGCATGCTTTGGGTGGGGACCTTGACTGGCGTAGTCGGGGTTGATACGGCCAGCGGGTTTCCGGTGGAGCAGGTGGACGACCTGCCCGGTGGGTCGATCCAGTCCATGGCGGCTGGGCCTAACGGCAATATTTGGTTTGGTACGCCAACAGGACTTTACGTCATGGACGGGGTGACCGGACGGCTGCTGCGCTCGGTGTCGCAGATGCGCGATCGCAGCGTCACCGCTATTGCCTTTGACGCGCAGGGGTCGGCCTGGGTCGGTACAGAGTCCGGGCTGTTCAAGCTGGACCCCACTAACGGGGCACTGCTGGGTCAGGTAGCAAACCTGCCCTCGGGCCATGTGCTGTCGGTTTCGCCAGATACGGGCAACAAAATCTGGGTCGGAACGACGGAGGGGCTAGCGTGGATCAGCGAGACGACTGGGCTGGCCGTGCCCCATGGGGCATTCACCAGTGAAGTGGGGCTCAGGTAGCGCCTGAGGTCAGCAGCTAAAATTTCCTTCAATCAGTGGGTTAGCCCAATTGCTATCCTGACGGTATGCCCGTTGTGGAGGCTGTGGCGATGGCGCTAACCGTAAAAACCTTTACCCGCTGGAAGCAGGAGGGCCGGTCGCTAGCGGTTCTGACTGCTTGGGACTATCTGTCGGCGCAGATGGTGGATGCTGCTGGTGCAGATATTGTTTTGGTGGGCGATTCGTTGGCTATGCCCGTATTGGGGTATGACACTACCCTGCCTTTGACGCTCGATGAAATGTTGCACCATGCCCGAGCCGTACGGCGGGGGCTAAAGGAAGCGCTGATGGTGGTGGATCTCCCCTTTGGCAGCTACCAGGGCAGTGAAGAACAGGCCCTGCAGTCGGCGACGCGTGTGCTCAAAGAGACGGGGGCTCAGGCTGTCAAGCTGGAGGGCGGATACGAGGCGATGGCCGCAACGGTGCAGCGACTCACCCAGGCGGGTATTCCGGTGATGGGGCACGTGGGTATGACGCCGCAATCGGTCCACCAGTTTGGCGGATTCCGCAAACAGGGAAAGACGGCGGACAGCGGGCAACAAATTTTTCAGGCGGCCACCGCGTTAGAGCAGGCAGGCGCGTTTTCGATTGTGCTGGAACATATCCCGGCAGACCTGGCCAAGGAGATTTCTCGAAGGCTGCGTATTCCTACGATCGGCATTGGTGCTGGGCCGGACTGTGACGGGCAGGTACTGGTGACGTCGGACCTGTGGGGGCTATCGGAGTGGCAGCCGCCCTTTGCCAAGCCCTATGTTGATCTGCGATCGCAGGCCATTGCTGCGGCAGAAAAATTTTGTCAAACGGTTCGCGATCAGACATCAGCAGAATAGGGTTGTGATGCTCTGTAGCGTGCTTAGGTCTATCCATCCTGTTCAGGAGAGTGAACTTTTGCGGTGGTTGACGCTGCTGTTCGGTTGATACCATCAAATGCCGCTAAGCTGACTAGGTGACTCGTTCACACTTCGTAAACTTCAAACTCTCATATCGAGAAATTCAATGATTGCAACGCCCACTAAGTTGAAATACGACATTAAGGATGCCAGTTTGGCACCCTTGGGCAAGCAGCGAATTGACTGGGCCGGGCGTGAAATGCCGGTGCTCAAGCAAATTCGCGATCGCTTTGCCGCTGAAAAACCCCTGGACGGGGTCCGCATTGCGGCCTGCTGCCACGTGACGACCGAGACTGCAAATCTCGCGATCGCACTCAAGGCAGGCGGTGCTGATGCGGTTCTCATCGCCAGTAACCCGCTGTCTACCCAAGACGACACTGCCGCCAGCCTGGTGGTGGACTACGGCATCCCGGTCTACGCCATCAAGGGTGAAGACAACGACACCTACCACCGTCACGTACAGACGGCCCTAGACCATCGCCCCAACATCATTATTGATGACGGCAGCGACGTGGTTGCCACGATGATCAAAGAGCGCCAGCACCAGCTGAGCGACCTAATTGGCTCCACTGAAGAAACCACCACGGGCATCGTACGCCTGCGGGCCATGTTCAATGACGGGGTGCTGACCTTCCCGGCAATGAACGTCAACGACGCGCAGACCAAGCACTTTTTCGACAACCGCTACGGTACGGGCCAATCCACCCTGGATGGCGTCATTCGGGCCACTAACGTCCTGATTGCCGGTAAGACCGTTGTGGTGATCGGCTATGGCTGGTGTGCCAAGGGTGTAGCCATGCGCGCTCGCGGCCTCGGTGCCAGCGTCATCGTCACCGAAATTGACCCGGTCAAGGCGATTGAAGCAGCGATGGATGGCTTCCGCGTCATGCCCATGGCTGAAGCAGCCCCCCTGGGTGACCTGTTCATCACCGTCACGGGCAACAAGCACGTGATTCGCGGTGAGCACTTTGATGTGATGAAGGATGGCGCGATGGTGTGCAACTCCGGTCACTTCGACATCGAAATTGACCTGGTTGCGCTAAAGGAACAGGCAACTGAGGTCAACACGGTTCGCCCCTTCACCGAAGAGTACAAGCTCAAAAACGGTAAGTCGGTTGTCGTCCTGGGCGAAGGCCGTCTGATCAACCTAGCGGCGGCTGAGGGTCACCCCAGCGCGGTCATGGATATGAGCTTTGCCAACCAGGCCCTAGCTGCCGAATACCTGGTGAAGAACAAGGGCTCTCTCCAGCCCGGTTTGCACTCCATCCCCGATGAAGTGGATCAAGAAATCGCGGCGCTCAAGCTGAAGGCCATGGGCATCGAGATTGATGAGCTGACTGCCGACCAGAAGATCTACATGAACTCCTGGACGGTTGGAACCTAAGCGCTCGTCTACGGTCGATTGTTCTGACTAAGGCGGTGAGGGGATGAAGGGTGTAAGGGCACGATGTGCCCAGTTGTGGTGAAGGGATGACCGACTTTTGGGCACCTTGATCTGCGGCGACGCTGCTCCCCTCACGGCTTTGATTAGGCTCTATTGGAATTGTTATGTCTAAGCTTTCTACCGAACTACAGCGCTATTTTCTAGATGCGGCACCCGATGCAGCGGTTGCGGACGCAGGTGTTGCGGATCCGGCGCTGTCTGACGTTGAGGCAGAAGGAAATTCAGAAGGGGCCGATGTCACGCTGGATGAGCTGCTATCCATTGCCGGTGAGCGGACGTTTGGCTTTTTATTCGTCATGCTATCGCTACCATCGGCGCTGCCGGTGCCTGCGCCGGGCTACTCGATTCCCTTTGGCATTGTGATGGGGCTGCTGGCCTGGCAGCTAATTAAGGGGGCAAAACAGCCGTGGCTACCGCTAGGCTGGCGCAAGAAAGGGTTTTCTCGAAAGCGAGTACGGGGCTTTGTTAAAGCGGGGCTGCCCTGGCTGCGGCGAATTGAGGCGATTTCGCGGCCTCGGCTAACGGCGATTTGTACGAGCCTGCCAGGACGACTAGCCATTGGCATTGCGATCGCCCTGATGTCTCTCTGTATGATGATTCCGATTCCCGGTACTAACACGCTGCCTGCCATTG
>CAWUKV010000056.1:0-25618 GCA_963923025.1 uncultured bacterium | reverse complement strand
GTACTTAAACCTTAGTCCATTACTGAGTCCGTGACCCCTTTCATGCAACAACGCCATTCTGTAGTGATTTAAAATCGAGCTAATTTACGAGTCACTACACTTTTACAATTAGCGCTCGTATGGGTTAATCTTGTCCTCCTTGCCCCTCATGCGGTCTATGCTAAGACGACCGCATGACTGTTTCGTCCGCCCTAGCAATGCCCAACGCTGCTCAACCCCTTAACCAAACCCTCGCTCAGGAACTCAACCTCCGACCACAGCAGGTCGAAAACGCGCTGGCCCTCTTTGCCGAAGGGGCAACGGTTCCTTTTGTGGCGCGCTACCGTAAAGAGCGTACGGGTGAAATGGATGAGGTGCAGCTGCGCAATCTGCAAGAGCGGCATCAGTACCTGACCGAACTTCAGTCCCGCAAAGACACCATTCTTAGCGCCATTGCCGACCAAGGCAAGCTCACCTCCGACCTTAAGGTCAAAATCGAAGCCTGCCAGCAAAAGACCGAACTCGAAGACCTGTACCTACCCTACAAACCCAAACGCCGCACCCGAGCAACCGTTGCCCGTGAGCAGGGCTTGCAGCCCCTCACCGACTGGATTGAGCAGCAAAACCGTCAGAAGCAAGACGCCAACCTCAGCAAAGAAGCGGCAAAGTACGTCGATGCCGAGAAAGGGGTAGAAACGCCAGATGATGCGCTCAAGGGTGCCGCCGACATTTTGGCGGAGGCCGTTGCTGAGCGAGCCGACCTTAGAGCCTGGGTCCGCGAGACGCTGCTGAAATCTGGCGTGTTTGTCAGCCAAATTAAGAAGGACTATCCCGAAGGCAGTACGAAGTTTGAGCTGTACCGCAACTACCGCAATGGGGTGAAGGCGATCGCGCCGCATAATCTGCTGGCACTGCTGCGGGGACAGCGCGAGGGCATTCTTGACTTTGAGCTAGAGTTTGATCGAGATCGCATCCTCCAACACCTCGAATCTCAGGTTATCCGCACCAAAGCCCCCCGCCTGCGCACCTTCTACCGCGACCTCATCCAAGACGCCTTCAACCGGCTGATGAAAACCAGCATCACCAACACAGTCATCGCCGAGAAAAAAGCCTGGGCCGACGAAGAATCAATTCAGACCTTTGAAGAGAACCTACGAAACCTGCTGCTCGCCCCACCGGCAGGCATGAAGCCGACCCTTGCCGTTGACCCTGGCTTTCGTACCGGCTGCAAAGTTGCTGTGGTAGATCAAACCGGCCAGTTCCTCAGCTATCAGGCCATCTTCCCCCATCAGGCTAAAGCCCAAAGAGAGAAAGCAGCTCAGACCCTTAAAAAGCTGATTCAACAACACAATATCGACCTCATTGCCATCGGTAACGGTACCGCCAGCCGAGAAACCGACGCCTTTGTAGCAGAAGTGTTGCAAACGCTTGACCGCAAGCCCACAAAGGTAATGGTCAACGAGGCTGGGGCTTCCGTCTACTCCGCTAGCCCTACCGCAATTGAAGAGTTCCCAGATTTGGATGTGACCGTGCGCGGTGCCATTAGCATTGGTCGTCGCCTGCAAGACCCGCTGGCTGAACTAGTGAAAATTGACCCAAAATCTATCGGCGTAGGCCAGTACCAGCACGATGTGGACCAAAAGCGTCTGAAGCAAAAGCTGTCTGACACAGTCGAAAGCTGCGTAAACTATGTGGGCGTAGACCTAAACACGGCATCTCAGGCTCTACTCACCTACGTCTCCGGCATTAGCCCTGCAGTTGCCAACAACATTGTTGCCTACCGCAACGAGAACGGCGCATTCCGAAACCGTCGCACGCTGCTCAAAGTTCCCAAACTTGGCCCCAAAGCCTTTGAGCAGGCGGCAGGTTTCCTGCGTATTCGTGCTGGGGACAACCCCCTGGATAATACCGCTGTCCACCCCGAGCGCTACGACGTGGTGAAAACCATCCTCACGGACCAGGGTGTTAGTCTCAAGAATGACGATGCTCTCAAGTCGCTCAACCTGCAACAGATTCAGCTTCGGCGCTATGTTACTGATGAGGTTGGCGAACCGACCCTGCGCGATATTTTAGAAGAACTCGAGAAACCCGGACGCGACCCCCGTGACCAGTTTGTGACGGCTCAGTTCCGCGATGACATCCAAACCATCGGTGACCTCAAACCTGGAATGACGCTGGAGGGGGTTGTGACTAACGTGGCAAATTTTGGTGCCTTTGTCGATCTGGGCGTTCATCAGGATGGGCTAGTTCACGTTTCTCAGATGGCCGATCGCTTTGTTAAGGACCCGAAAGATATTGTCAAAGTGGGGCAAGTGGTCAAAGTACGGGTACTAGAGGTGAATGAATCGCTGAAGCGTATTGGCCTTTCCATGCGGTCGGAAACGGCGGAGAATATGCCACGGTCCAAGCCCTCTGACAACTCCCAAAAACACAGGCCTAAGCCCTCACAAAAGCCTTCACAAAAAGCACAAAAGCGAACCTCGCCCACACCAAATTCATCTTCAGCACCAACTTTAGAAGACTTGAAACGCAAGTTCAACAGCAAATAGCGATAACGGCATAACACTCACACTGCGGTACCCCCTAAGACACCATTAATCGTGCGGTTCCAGAGATGCGGATGGAGCTACTGGGTACTGGCGATATTTCTGCCTTTAGCAGAGACCGCATGCCCATATCTTCGCCTTGTACTACGTCGATAGTGCCGTTGTGGGGCCAGTCGATATCCCGTAGGTAACCGGCAAATGCTGCCGTTGCCGCCCCTGTTGCCGGATCTTCGTAAACACCGCCAGAAGCAAAGGGGTTGCGGGTATGAAATCGCTGGGGCGTTTCTGCATAGACCAACAAAATAGTCACCAAGCCCTCACGATTCATTAGCTCACGACCTGAGGCTAGGTCATACTGCATTGCCGCAAGCGCTGTGCGCGTTTTGAGTCCCAACACCAAATGATTAGCCCCACCATTAATGAGAGCAGGTGGAATGTTAGGAGCTAAATCATCCGCAGTGTAACCTAGGAGCTCAAGCGTTTGACTGATGAGCTGGAGAGAGGCGACAGCACTGTGCGTGGGGGGAGACTGAAGCGCAGCAGAGATAACGCCGTTTTGTTGTTGGCCCTCAACGGTAATGTTAGCTTCATTTAACGCCAGCTTAAACGTACCATTGCCATGCTTGAGCGCCAGTGCTGCGCCCAGAGCAATGGTTGCATGCCCACAAAACGGCACCTCAGACTCTGGAGAAAAATAACGGACTCGGAAGCCATCGTTCAGCGGGTAGGCAAACGCAGTTTCCGAGAACCCGACCTCAGCTGCAATACTCCGCATCTCCGCATCGCTAGGGTGGGTCTCGGCAATCCAAACCCCAGCCGGATTTCCACCAGTATTACCGTCTGAGAAAGCCGCAATTTTTTGAACTGTCATAAAATCTGTGCTGGATGACAGGGATATAGCAATCCGCGAAAAGGTTGAGCCGGATTGAGAGGCACGAAGCGCTGTACGCCAAGAGGAATAACCACACTAGAAGGCTCAAGCAAAATGCCCAGGGCTATAATTCTAGCGGTTAGGCAGTCTCGCTGCTGCCGAAATCTAAAATCCCCAGACGAAAGTCCCAGAGAAGCTGCAAGCCTGGAGCCTAAGAAGCTAAATCTGACACCTGACCAGGAGAAGGAATTTGCGATGCCTGACGCATGAGTTTGAAAGCTGTACTCAAATAATTCTGTTCAATACCCATTAGAGGTAGGCCGTGATGGTCTAAGACTATTTGAATGCGTCGATATGCGAGGGGAAGCTGATCAAATGGAATGTCGGGAAACGCATGGTGGACGGCATGGTAGTTTAGACCACCGATCATCCCACTGATAAACTTAGATGCTTCAAAGTTGCGCCCTGCATAGAGCTGCGTGGTCAGATGCCCGCCCGTCTGTTGCCACAACCCCTCATGCTCCAGATGGCCTCTGATTTGCATGATCACGCCAATAGTTCGCTCTAGCAGCAGCCAAAACAACAGATATTGCCAAAGGTTGAGATTTGACAATACGACCGCCATGACAATGATTGCCTGTGCGCCAAACATCCCAATCAAATCTATGGCAATGCGCTGTTTTAATCGAGGTGAGCAGGACCGACAGCGGTACCCTTGAATCAAGGTATGCAGTGTTAATCCCCAGCCGCCTAGAACAAACACATCAATCAACCACTGGTGTCTGACGTAAAACTGCATCCATGGATGGGCTTGCTGGTACTCTGTTTCGGTCCACTGCACCCGTTCTGGATCTCTTAAATCGAGCCCATTCCAACCGTGGTGTAAGCGATGCAGTTCAGCATAAACTCCCACAGGCCAGAACATGGGCCAGGCAACAAGCCGTGCCAAACCCGCTTCTACAGCGGGTGTACCCAGTAGGGTGTGATGGGTCATGTCATGGGTGCATACCAGCCAGCCAGCATAGAGGAGGCCACTGAGCATGGTCCAGAAAACAAATGAAACCTTAGACTGACAGGTCCATACCAGCCCAATCGTTGCACCCAGAGCCAGCCCTAGACCCACAAATCGCCAAAACCCAACCCAAAAGTTGACCTTACGAAGATCCGCAATGGATTCTCGCAGGTTGTGCTGCAAAACTGAACTCTGTGGAGATACCTTTGCCTTTGAGCGGTGAGCACTACTCGCTGTCATACGGATCTTTAGGAATCTGCTTTAAAGCAACTATATCCTGTTGCTAAAGTATTAACCCTGTTTACAGCGTCAGTGATTGGGGGTTGTTCTCAATCAGGTCAGCTAGATCTTTCAAGAAAGCTGCACCGTCTGCACCATAGATAATCCGATGGTCGGCAGTCAGGTTTACCTGCATCTGGTTCTTCACAGCGAAAAAGCCGTCTTTGCTGGCAACCAGGGTTGGCTTCGCACCGCCAATCGCCAGGATTGCGCCTTGGCCCTCGGGTAGGATGGCATCAAAGGTATCAACGCCGAACATGCCCAGGTTAGAAAGGGTGAAGGTGCCCGTGCTGTACTCTTCAGGTTTAAGCTGCTTGCTGCGAGACCGGGCCACGAGGTCTTTCCATAGTCGACCCAGAGAGTAAATATCCATCTGGTCTGCGCCGCGCAGGGTCGGCGTAATCAGGCCACCATCTTCCATAGCAACAGCAACGGCGATGTTAATGCTGCCGTTGTAGTGGATGCCTTCGTCGACGTAGCGGGCGTTGATCAGCGGATGCTTAGTCAGGGTGACAGCGACCGCTTTGGCGAGTAGCGCCGTCATGGTCACCCCCTTGGGCTTCACCTGCTTATAGAGGGTGTCTAGGGCTGTGGTGGTGATACTGTACTGCACCCGGAAGACCGGCACCGCCAAGCTGGCGTTCATGTTGCGGACAACGGCCTGCTGAAGCGTGGTGAATGGCTTCGTTTGACCGGGGACGGCTGGCGGTGGCGTAGGAATAGACGCGGCGGCGGCCGCGATCGCAGGTGCAGGAGCCGGAACAACACCCGCTGGAATAGTAGCGGGAATCGACGGCGCTGGTACGCTAGGCGCTTTGCCCGCAGCTTGCTCCACATCCTGAGCCACAATCCGCCCATGGGGACCGGTGCCCTGAAGGGTGCTGATATCGACCTTCAGTTCTTTGGCAAGCTTCTTGGCGCGCGGAGAAGCGATGGTGCGACCGCTGGGCTTGCTGCCGTTCTGGCCGGGTACCGTCTGGGCTGTCGTGGTTGCCGCTGCCGGAGCTGGGGCTGTGGGAGCAGCGACGGTTGCTGTGGCGGGTTCTGGGGATGGCGCTGAGCCGTTAGCTAGGCTGGCAGCCTTCTGCTCTGCCTCGGCAATTTCTGCTTCGGTTTCTGCCAACAGCGCAATGGGTGCGCCCACCGGGGCAATGTCACCGGCATCAACCACAATGGTTGCTAGGAAGCCTTCGTAGAACGACTCTACGTCCATATCGGCTTTGTCAGACTCGACGATCACAATCGTCTCGCCCTTCTCAACCTTGTCGCCCGCTGCCTTGGACCAGGACACAATTTTGCCCTCGGTCATGGTTGAGCTGAGAGCGGGCATGAAGACTTCGCGGATCATGGGAAATGGATGAGCTTAAGGGGTTAGGAATGAGATGCAGTCAGCCCAACTCGGTTCATCCGCTAAAGCTAGCAGGATGAATCAGTCTGGGTACCGACGTCCAAAGTTGCCTAGATTATTGAGTCCTAGGCATGTTGCGGCAAACAACCCAAGTCATAGCAGCCGTCAGATCCGTTAGGATGAGCCTGCTCACTACTTCTCGGGAGCCATTTTGCCCTGAACTAAGCAGAACAGCTCTTAGAGCCCTAGCGTAAATGGCGCAGATACAATTCTAAAGGAAATCGGCAATCTGGCAGCAGCGTTACGTCTACACTTCACCACGAATTTCTTCGATGACGCCGTCACGCAGCAAGATTTCCATCTGCATCTTGCGGACCATGTTGTCCCCGACACCCACCTTAAAGAAGCCTTCGATCTGGCCCTGGCTGACTTCTTTATTGAGCTCTAAGGTCTGTACCTGCTGGAGCTGCTGCAAAATTTGATTTTTTTGCTGGAGGAGCTGGCCCTTGTCCTGGTTGATTTTGTTGGATGCGGCGGTGATTTGCTGAGCAACAGCATCATTGCCTTCGCCTTGCTTTTGCAGCTCGGTCACCATGCGCTGCCCCTGCATTTCGAGCTGCTGTAGCCGACTGTCGAGCTGGTTGATCTGCTTCTGGAGCTGCTTTTGGGCCTCTTCTTTCCAGAGGGGGGTCACCACGGCTTTGACGTTGATGACGCGCTTGAGTAAAAGCTGCTGAGATTGAATGTCATCCATAGGAGTTCGGTTGAAAGTTTCAATTACGCTGCGCGGATACTATAACCTGCTGTGGCGACGTTCAATCGGTTTGCCTCAGCTTTGTGATGCTAGCCGCGATCGCAGACAAAACTTTCTTGAAGCAGCGGCGCGTTTTCTTGCCACAACAGGTTGACTCGATGGCCCCAGCTTATCCAGCAAACAGTCCGTCGATCACGCTGCGATACCGCTCGGTCACCACTGGACGTCGCACCTTGAGTGTTTGAGTCAGCAGGCCGTTCTCCATTGTGAAAGGCTCATTCAGCAGAACGAAGGGACCAATCCGGTCATCGGGGCGATAGCCCGGTCTAGCCTTAACCTCACGGGTCAGCTCTTGCTTGATCAGCGTTTGTACCGCATCGCTAGTTAGGGTCAGCATGTTCGTTCCAGACGCAGCCTCGGCAGAAAACGACTTGCCCTGAGCAGTGGCCCACTTCTCTAATGCTTCAAAGTTGGGCACGATCAGCGCACCGAGAACCTTTTGGTCCTGGCCGATCAGCATAACCTGATCCACGTAGGGGCTGCGCAGGCAGGCATTCTCAATCGGCAGCGGTTCGATGTTCTCGCCGTTGGTTAGCACGATGGTGTCTTTAGCGCGTCCGGTAATCACCAGATCGCCAGATGTGGTGACCAAGCCCAGGTCTCCGGTATCAAACCAGCCGTCTGGATCAATGGCCTTTTGGGTGGCTTCTGGGTTTTTGTAGTAGCCCTGCATGACCTGGGGACCCCGCAGCAGTACCAGCCCCTGCTGCCCAACGGGCACATCCTTGCGCGTTTCTAAGTCGACAATTCGCGTTTCGGTCTTGGGCAGTGCCTGCCCGTCTGCGCCACGCAGGTTTCGCCAGGGACGACGCACATGAGTAATGGGAGAGGTCTCCGTCAGGCCATATCCGCCAAGGATGGGTACCCCGATGATTTCGTAAAAGTCTTCGAGGTGGTCGGCAATGGAGCCACCGCCGCTAACCACAAAGTCGATATTGCCGCCCGTGGCCTCGCGGATTTTGCTGTAGACCAGCTTGTCGCCGAGCTGATGCACTGGCCAGAGCGTCGCGGTCTGGGCAGCGGCCATGGCGCGGTCAAAGGCAGACACTTTGAGGTTATCCAGGTCTAGCCCCTCGGACATGCGCTTAGCTTTGATGTAGCGCTGGCTCTGGTGAAGGAAAAAACTGACCAGCTTTTGTTTTTTCTCGGGCTGCGATCGCAAGTTTTTCTGCACGCCCTCATAAATGGACTCCCACAGTCGGGGGACGCCCACCATGTAGTTGGGCTGGAAGGACTGCAAATCTTTTTTGACGTTGCGGATGTTGGTGTACATCTGCGAACAGCCCTGGGACAGGACAAAGTACTCAAACGTCCGCTCGTAGCAGTGCCAGATGGGCAGAATACTCAGTACCTTTTGCCCCGGTGTAAACCGGACCACGCTGCACGCCCCGGCAATCTGAGACAGCAGGTTGCTATGGCTGAGCATGACGCCTTTGGGATTGCCGGAGGTCCCGGAGGTATACATTAGGGTCGCGAGGCTGTTGCGATCGCGCGGTACCGGCTGCAACGCTTTCCCTTCGCCCAAGGCCATCACCTGATTGAAGCTGAGCAGTTGAGCGTTGGTTTCGGCTTGAGGGACCTCATCAGATAGGAGAATGACGAACTTCAGGTGGCCCACCTTGTCGGCAATTTTGTTGAGGGTGGCTTGGTCCTGGGCGATCAGCGCGATCGCATCGCTGTGTTCCAAAATATAGGCCAGTTCCTTGACGGCGGCCTGGGAGCCGCGCACGGCATCCACTGCCCCAGCGGTCATAATGCCCTGGTCTGCTACCAGCCAACGCGGCTGATTGTCGGAGAACAGCGCGACTCGATCTCCGGGCTGCACACCCAACGCCTGCAACCCTGTGGCAAAGCGCACCATCTGGTTGGCGAGTTCTGCAAAGGTGACCTCTACCGCCGGTTCTGCCTGTCGGTCAATCAGTGCGGCGACTGTACCAAACTTTTCTGCCGTAATCGGCCAAATCTCAGAGACAGACTGAACGTGGCTGTAGTCTACAGCGCTGCCCAGGTTGCGCTGTTCCTCTGGGGTGAGTGCGTCTAGGACCGGGGCGTCTGGGGTAGCGGATGCAGCCGTCATCTCAAATTCCTCAGCGATTATCTTCAGTGTTTGTTATTGGCCTGAGCGACGGATCCGCCCTAACGTGCGGCGGAAATTTGCAGGTCTGCACAAGGCTCAATTTAATTCTTGCAGAATACCCTGACAAGGTCCGTCTCATCAGGACAGTCACTGAATTGCAACCTTTTGTTGACTCTAATTGACAGCGGGTGACCGCAAAAAAATGTGATCTGCCATGCATCGGTAACCGTCAAGCTGAGCTAACATTTTGCATATTCGTCTATTCGTCTAGACAAATACTGCAATATGTCTATGCCGATCTCTCAACCCCATCGCGATCGCAATAGACCGGCTTGGATGGCAACGCTGTCCCAGTCCATACCCCAGTATCTGGTTGACCGTGTTCAGTCCCTAGGCCCATTGCCCGACTACCAACGGCTCCGCCCCCCTGAGACAGGGCTGACCATGGTACGCGGACGGGCAGGGGGTACCGGGCAGGTTTTCAACCTGGGAGAAATGACGGTGACGCGCTGTGTGGTTATTTTAAGCCAAGAACCCGAAGACCTCACTGGGTTTGGCTACGTTGCTGGACGCAACCGGCAGCATGCTGAACTGGCTGCCCTGTGCGATGCCCTTCTCCAACATCCAGACTGGTACCCCAAGGTCTACGAGCACGTCATTGTGCCACTCCAGGCGGTGGCCACAGCCCGACAGGCACAGACCCAGCGCGAAGCGGCCGCCACCCAGGTAGATTTCTTCACGCTATTGCGAGGTGAGTAATGGCACTGTCTCCTGGCTTTGCTAATCCTGTTCATGATGCCCAGCACACCTTTCGGCAGCTGCTGGCAGCACTGTCTCGCCCCGGTCAGATTCAAACTTTGTCACAGGCCCTAACGCCGCCAACCGGTCTGACATCGGCCTGTGCTGCGGCCTGTTTGACCCTGCTTGATCTAGAAACAGCCGTTTGGTGTCCGGACTTCCCCGAAACAGTCATGACCTGGCTGGGCTTTCACACCGGTGTGGTCAGGAGCCATACCCCTGAATCTGCGACCTTCGCTGTTCTAGATGGCGCTGCCCTACCAAACCTGGATGACTTCTCAGCGGGTACCCCTACCGACCCCGAAGCGGCCTGTACGCTGCTGGTTCAGGTTTCCCATCTGACCGGTGGCCTGCCGGTTAAGCTGCGCGGTCCCGGCATTTTGGAAACGGTTGAAGTCTCGCCTCAACTCTCGCTATCGTTCTGGTCTTGGTGGGTCCGCAACCACAACCGCTACCCGCTCGGCGTAGACGTGTTTTTGTTCTCGTCAACACAGGTGATGGGGCTACCCCGCTCCGTTGCTGTACAGAGCTTACCCACCCCGGTTGCGACCGAGCCGTAGTTTTAAGTTTGTTCCCCATACAACCGTGACATGCCCTTCAACACCCTCACCCACCTATGTCTTACGTAGCCGTTAAAGGCGGAGAAAAAGCGATTCAAAACGCTGAAACCCTGCTGAAAAAACAGCGGCGTGGCGATTCGGCTGTTCCTGAACTGAGTCTGGCCCAGATCAAACAGCAGATGGCGCTAGCCGTTAGCCGCGTCATGGCCGAAGGCAGCCTTTACGACCCCGACTTAGCCGCACTGGCGATTAAGCAGTCCTGGGGCGATTTGGTGGAAGCTATTTTCCTGCTCCGGGCCTATCGCACCACACTGCCCCGCTTTTACTACAGCCAGCCCATCGACACCAGCGCTATGCAGGTGCAGCGGCGCATTTCCTCTATATTTAAAGACGTTCCGGGCGGGCAGCGCCTCGGCCCCACCTTTGACTACATTCATCGCCTGCTGGACTTTAAGCTAGCCGCAGAGGGCAACAACTTTCAGGCCAAATCGACAGAGGCCTCCCCTGACGACATGCCTCGCGTGCTAGACGTACTCGGTCAGGAGGGACTCATCCAGCCCGAAGCTATGAGCGAACCGGAACCGGTATCTAAATCGGCCCAAAACGGTAAACAGGGTCTGGCTAATACCCCCCACGCTGAATCCCAGACCGTTGGAGACATTACCCGCCAACCGCTACAGCTTCCTGCCGACCGGGACCTGCGGCTGCAAACCCTGGCCCGGGCTGATGAAGGGTTTCTACTCAGTCTGGCCTATTCCTCCCAGCGGGGCTACGGCAACAACCACCCGTTTGCGGGCGAAATTCGCATGGGGGAGGTGGAAGTGGTGATCGCGCCAGAGGAGTTGGGGTTTGAAGTTGCGATTGCATCCCTCCAGGTCACCGAAGTCCAGATGGTGAACCAGTTCAAAGGCAGTAAGGCATTGGCTCCACAGTTTACCCGCGGCTATGGGCTTACCTTTGGCTACAACGAACGCAAAGCCATGGCGATGGCCATTGTCGACCGAGCCCTCCGGTCCAAAGAATTTGGAGAGGAGCAACAGGGTCCGGCCCAGGACGAAGAATTTGTCCTCAGTCACAGCGACAATGTCGAAGCCCAGGGCTTTGTTCAACATCTGAAGCTGCCGCACTATATTGACTTTCAGGCTGAACTTAACCTAATTCGTAAGCTCCGTGCCGAGTATCAGCAGCGAAGTGAGGAGGCCTCAACCCCTGATGGACCGTCTTCAGCCACGCACAAGTCGATGGATAGGGCCACCGATGTCGATAACAAAACCACAGAAGACAACCCTGTGTCTTGTGCAGCGATTCCCACTACAGAGCACAAGTAATTTCAGCTATGTAGGCCCTTCTCAATGAACATAGGATGGTTATTTTGCAGGGTTCGTATCACTGCTGCGTATCCTGCCATACCTTTGTAATAACATTACAACAACTTCTTTAGAGTCCGTTTTCAAATCTGTTTTTTGCCCTTAAAATGAAGCTCCCTGTAGGTCGTGATGGCAGCTAACTCCCCCGCCCCTGTTACTAACGCTTTCGATACAGCCAAATCTACGGTCGAGCCAGGCTTCAATTTTGCCTATCTCGACGAACAAACCAAGCGTTCCATTCGTCGAGCGCTTCTGAAGGCTGTTGCCATTCCTGGTCATCAGATTCCGTTTAGCTCACGAGAAATGCCCATGTCCTATGGTTGGGGCACGGGCGGCATGCAAGTTACCGCTTCAGTTATTGGTCATACCGATGTCCTCAAAGTTATCGATCAGGGTGCAGACGATACCACCAACGCCGTTAATATCCGACGATTCTTCCAGAAAGTCTGCGGGGTCCAGACGACGACGACGACGACGGAAGCGACCCTCATCCAGACCCGGCACCGCATTCCTGAGACCCCTCTGACCAACGGACAAATCATGGTCTATCAGGTGCCTATTCCCGAGCCCCTGCGTTGGATCGAGCCCTCAGAAGTCGAAACACGGAAGATGCATGCGCTGGCTGACTATGGCCCCATGTACGTGAAGCTCTACGAAGACATCACGCGCTTTGGTCATGTTGCCACGGCCTATGACTATCCGGTCATGGTCAACCAGCGCTACATGATGCGGCCTAGCCCCATTCCTAAGTTTGACAATCCTAAGCTACACATGAGCCCTGCCCTACAGCTGTTCGGCGCGGGCCGCGAAAAGCGTATTTACGCCATCCCGCCCTACACCCCGGTCAAAAGTCTCGACTTTGAGGACCACCCATTCGAGGTCGAGTCCTGGGACCGCGCCTGCGAATTTTGCGGAGCTACCGACAGCTACTTAGACGAAGTGGTAACCGACAACCACGGTGGGCGGTTGTGGATCTGCTCCGATACAGATTATTGCCAGCAGCGGCAGGCTGAGCAGGTCGGCCACAGTGGCAATGGCAACAGCGGGAGACAGACGCGATGACGGCTGCTCCAATATCAAAAGTGTTGAAGGGTCGTGAAGTTTTGGGAGGGGGATGATGCTACAGCCATTGTTGAGAGTAGACGGAGTGACCAAAGCCTATGGGGAAATTCTGGCGTGCGATCGCATCTCCTTTTCCCTCTACCCTGGCCAGGTACTCGGCATCATCGGCGAATCGGGCTCGGGCAAAACCACTCTGCTGAATGCGATTGCGGCCAACCTTCCCATTGACTCGGGCAACATCCACTACCATGCCCGCTCTGGCGAAACGCTAAACCTACCAACCCTCCCAGAGCCTCGTCTGCGTCAGCTCATGCGCGACGAATGGGGCTTTGTTCAGCAAAACCCTCGCGATGGCCTACGTTTGGGGGTTACGGCCGGGGCCAATATTGGCGAACGACTGATGACGGTGGGTGCCCGCCACTACGGCAACATCCGCAGCGAAGCGGCCCGCTGGCTAACCCAGGTCGAGATTCCTACCGAGCGAATTGACGGCTTGCCCCGAACCTTTTCGGGTGGGATGCAGCAGCGGCTTCAGCTAGCCCGCGTGCTGGTGACTCAACCGCGACTGGTACTGATGGATGAACCCACGGGCGGTCTGGATGTTTCGGTTCAGGCCAAGCTGTTGGACCTGATTCGGTCCCTGGTTCGTTCCCTCGACCTCAGCGTGATTTTGGTGACCCACGACATCGGCGTAGTTCGCCTGCTAGCAGATCGCCTGCTGGTAATGCAGGGCGGTCGGGTGGTTGAATCGGGCCTTACCGATCAGGTGCTCGACGACCCTCAGCACCCTTACACTCAGCAACTGGTCAGCGCGACTCTGGTGCCTTAGTCAAACCCATAATCAAACCCATGAACGGTGATGAAACGGCCCCTCAAGAGCGATGAAACTACACTAAATCGGCTACAGCGTCTAGCCGACGGTATCTTTGTTCTTGCCATGACGCTCATGGTCTTACAGTTTGACCTGCCGGATCTATCCGAGACCCTGAACAACCAGCAGGTCACCCAGTACCTCGTGGCGCAGCTGCCTGCCCTGGGTATCTATCTAACGACCTTTGTTTTAATTGCGTTCTACTGGTTCGAGAACCTTCAGCAGCTGCGCCACTTTCGACGTACGGATACGGTTCATATATGGGTGTCTCTGCTGTCGCTGATGTTTGTGGTGCTGGTCCCGTATACCAATGACCTGATCACCGTATATGACAAGAACGTCCCTTCTTTGGTGGTCTATAGCCTAAATCTGCTGTTGGTTGGGCTTTTGTCCAGTGCGGGTTGGTTCTATGCCAGCCAACAGAACCGGCTACTCTCGCCGCAGATCACCGCTAAAGAAATCTCAACTATTCGGCGAGAGTCCTTAGTCGAACCTGGACTAGCCCTGCTGTCGATTCCGGCAGCATGCATCAGTCCTGTGCTGTGGGAGGCCACCTTTTGGCTGTTGCCGGTGATCTATTTGATCGGCTACTGGCTCGAACGACGAAAACTTACCTTGAATCCATCCGACCTGGGGGAGAAGCCCAATGCTTCAGACACAGCCTAAATCTGTAGCGCCCTGCGAAGGGGCTAGCGCCCTGCTTCAAGCCAACAACCTAGCTAAAGGCTTTACTCTCCACAGTCAAGGGAGTATTCACCTTCCTGTGCTTCAGGGTGTTTCTCTGACGCTTAATCCTGGGGACTGTATCGCCTTATCGGGACCGTCAGGCTCAGGCAAATCTACGTTTATGCGTGCCCTCTATGCCAACTACCGCATCGACAGCGGCGATGTTTGGGTGCGTCACCAGGGTCACTGGGTGAACCTGCCCCAGCTCGAACCCCACGAACTCATGGCCGTACGCCGTCATACCATCGGCTACGTCAGCCAATTCCTCCGCGTCATTCCCAGAGTGCCCGCCTTAGAGGTCGCGGCGGAACCACTGATTGACAGCGGCGAAGACCGAGAGACGGCGTTGGACAAAATTCGCGACTTGTTCCAACAGCTCAACCTACCTGAACGGCTGTGGATGCTGTCTCCCACCACCTTTTCCGGTGGGGAAAAGCAGCGCGTCAACATTGCCCGCGCCTTTGCGATGGACTATCCGATTTTATTATTGGATGAACCGACCTCGGCGCTGGATGCTCAAAACCGGGCGGTGGTGGTAGATCTGATTTTGCAGCGCAAGGCGCAGGGCTGTGGCTTAATTGGCATCTTTCACGATGAGGAGGTTAAGCAGGCAGTGTGTGGAGATGCCGAGAATCCGAAGCAAATCATGGCATTGGCGTTTTGAGGGGCCCTTACAGGTCAAACGGCTCGTCTAAGTAGGTTTTCCACTGGTGGTGAACCTTCTCTACAATCACGGGGGTTGCCACAAATTTAGGTTGACGACCGGCTTTAACCTCAACCCGTAAACACGAATAGGGTCGCCGTTTCTCGCTACCGTGACCTGCCCGCCCAATGTACCGACGAGAGACCGCCACCGTTTGCACTCGTGTGCCAATCCCTTCTTTGATGTCAGGCCCGTTGGTCCGCTGACGTCGTAAGCTGTAGCCGCTGCCGCCGCAGACAATATAGTTAATGCCTGCATCGGCCAGGCCATTCTCTCCCGACTGCAAATGTTCCATGCAGTGGGCATGGCCGTTGATCACCAGATCGACCAGCGGTCGCCCCTGACTGTCCACCTCCCCCTGTACCGCCGCTAATACGTTGCGCAGGTTACGTCGCACCGCCAAGGTCTGCCCTTGGGGCCACTTAGTCGCCTCAGTGACGTAGGGGGGATGGTGAAAAAACAGAATTCGTCCTCGGGCATTGTCGTCTTGCCAGGAGGCAATCAGCCGATCGCGAAGCCAGTTGAGCTGGTCTAAATCTACGGTCGAGGGGTCACGGTCACTGTCGAGCTGCTTTTCGATATCGCGAATCTGCTCGGCAATCTGCTCGGCTTCGGCTGTGAGGTCGGTAATGGCGTCGTCGTCCCTGGGGTCTTCGGTGCTTTTGTAATGGACAATTTTGTCCAGGCATTCCTGCTGCCGCGATCGCAGCTTCTCCAGGGTTACCTGAAGCTGTTGCCGTAGCTTTTGCCCTTCTGCATCGTCGGTCAGCGGCTGCGGCGCGTTAAAGGTATTCGAATCCAGTGCAAAAAAGTCGATGCCGCCGTAGCGGAAGCTGTAGTAACGGTTGGGCACCCGTGTAAACTCACCCGGCACATAGCGCAGACAGCGCTGCCCGTCTGGACCGGTACCGGTATAGTGACGATCGAGATGTGCAGCCAGCTCAGACTCGCCCACCCCCTTGAGATAGTCTATGAAGGCTCGGGCAAAGGCATCTCCCGTGTAGGAGCCATGCCAGCCCAGGTCAAAATCGACATAGGACTGTAGCAACCGCCGGAGTGGCCGAGTGAACAGCGAGGCTACCCCCGCCAGCAGAGGCAGGTCGTAATAGTCGTGATTGCCCAGCGTGGGTAAGAAGGGTCGCTTAAATACCATCCGGTCGTAGGCAACTTGTCTGGGGCGATCGCCGCCAACAATATGCTCTCGGTAAGGCGCAATGAAGTTTTCTGGGTACTGTTCGCTCGACCCCACCAGATACACCACATCGCCGGTGTGGAGGGTGAACCGTGCGTCTTCGCCATGGGTCAGCAGCGCCTCTGCCACTTGCCGTTGGGGGCTATCGCCGCGGTATCGCCCAGTACCGCTGTCCCCCAGCACCATAAAGCTAAAGTCTTCCTCGCACTGCCGCCCGTCATCAATGACGAGCTGCCGCTGGTCAATCTGTCGCTGCGTCAGGGCCGACTGTTGCCACCGAATGCGATCGCGCATTTTCTGAACTTTGTCAGCAACCGCAGCATCCGTCGTGAACAGCATAGACTCATCATCAGACTCAACAGCCTGCCAGACTAAACAGCCAATCGCTCCGACCATAGCATTGGCACGAACAGGCTGACATAGTTCTTTCGTTAGATTGCTCTAATAATTCTGTAGCACTCACAACAATTTGAGAGCTAATTCCTGAAAAAGAACGAAGCTTAGGAATTTCTTTAGATTGATGGGCCTTCGTCGCAACTGCATCAAAATAGGACTCAATGGGTAGCAGGATCAAAACTGCTACATTTTTCAAAATTGAACGAAAAATCGATTCCCTCTAGTCAAGAGTCTTGTTATCCTGATATTAGGAAGTCGGGCTTCCACCTAGGCATCGATTCGGTTACCGCCCCCAGCCCTGCTTCAGCACACGTTTGAGTGTTGTGCGCCACTGCTAACAGTCAAGCCTCAGTATGAATGCGGTTCTTTTCAAAATTGATCAGCCGCACCAACTCCAGCAAGTCTGCCCATAAAAGCCGCTGTTGGATGTGATAGACCGGAAGTGCCCTAGTAGGTATTCTATTCTGTTGCCCTGTAGAACGATCCGCTATCGGAGTGGGAATGTCTGCCACACTGTGCCGTGCAACGGCAAAGCGCTTGGTAGGCACACCTATTGCCTACCCACATCTCGCTTCCAAAACACTTCCAACACATAGGGGCCGAACCGAGCCTCCGTTAGACCCGCTGTCAATCGTCCTTTTATATCTGGTTTTTACTATGACTTTAGCCAACTCTGCTTCCGTTGCCCTGCCAGCGGTTGACACCTTGCCCATTTACACTGCACCAACAACTACAGCACCCAAAGCCACTCCAACCCCCGCCCAGACACTGGCCGCTTACCAACACCTTTCGGGTGCCGAGCGGTTCGACTTTATTAAAGCCATTTACAATCGTCTTGGTGAATCGATCACCGACAAGGCGGTGGGGGCCCAGTGGTCTAGCTTGGCTCATCGTCTCAGCTGCAAGGTTGGGCAGGTCAACCGTGCCGACCGCACAGGTGTGATCAAAGACATCTTGACCAGTCAAAACACTCGTTTTAGCCGAGCCTATGGTGAGCTAGACACCAACGCTCGCCTCGCCTTTTGGCACCGCCTGGTCCGCAGCCTTAATCCCTATCGTCACAGTCAGGGTTTTCCATCTGCCGCAGTCCAAGACCTGGTAGCTCAAGCAGAACGTCTGAGCGCTGATCAGCAGCTCGAATTTCTATCTCAGACGGTTAGCCAAATGGGCGTGTAGTTTGCCCCTATCTTCTGTCGTTGATTAGGGACAGTATGCTCAAGTACACCCAGCACAGCGCCTGCAAAGGTGTCGTAGACAAAAGGGGAGGCGTCAGAGGCGTCTCCCCTTTTGTTTTGCAGCTGTTGTTAGGCACGGTTCCAACCTTTTGAGTATTCCAAGTCAGGAGACGGGTGCAATAATTGTAGCTAGCGCCATATCGGTTAGGACACCGAGTACGGCAGTCCTGCTTGGCATAAAACCATAGGTTGCCGCAGCCTTGCCCTACCGGTGCTGGCAGTTGCTATGAAGCAACCCCATTGTCCCCTCAATAGATAGTCCCGTGACAGCATCAGACGGTTCCTCCACCCCTCAAGATCGTTCTCAGAACAGCAGTACTCAAAATGTCTTAGGGGGTAAACTTCAGACGTGCTGTACTGACCCGATGACAGGCTTCTACAGAGATGGACTGTGTCACACTGGCCCCCAAGACTTGGGGGTACATGTAGTCTGTGCCCAGGTCACTGACGCTTTTTTGACCTACACCAAGGCCCAAGGTAACGATCTGAGTACACCCCGGTCCTATTTTCCAGGTCTCAAGCCCGGTGACCGATGGTGCCTCTGCGCTAGTCGCTGGAAAGAAGCGCTCGATGACGGGATGGCTCCCCCAGTAGTGCTAGAGTCCACCCATGCAGCAGCACTAAAGTACGTGTCTCTAGATACGCTCAAGGCCAACGCTATTGAGCCGTCCTAGGCTATAGCGTTGGGTACTTCGCTGAAGTCTCCAAGCACGGCACTTCCCCCGAATTACCATACGTCCAAGTTAGAGGCTTCTTTCAGGAAAGACTTTGAGGACGTCGTGTAGGAATGTTGCCCCTACTGGGTTTGAGGCTGGGAATACGCGGGTAAATCCTGAGCAGGGAGACACGGCAAACAGACGATCTTTCGCTCACGATTTTGAGTGCCTGCTGATCAGCGGAATAGTACCGCTGATCACAGCTCGTCATGGATGGGACGTGCCGGTTATCTGCTAACCCACCTCGAAGCTCTACAGGTTTGAACGCATGTCCACCCCCTTTTTCGTGCCTGATGCAGACGCGGCATTCGGTAGTCCGCTCGTGCCAGATAATTTTTTTCCATTGTAACGTGGGGCAAGGGACCGAAGGTACGGCTTTTGTACAGCAGCTGGCACAGTTGACCGGGGCAGATATTGCGGCATCCGATGACCTGACTGGGCAGGGCGGTGACTGGCAGTTTGAGGTAACCGTTGGAGAAATTGACACGGCCAGTATGATTGACTCAGCCACTCAGGCGATATATGACGGTACTCTAGCGACCTATAACGGGAAAGAATATCTTCTGACCAGTGGCAGAAAGACTTGGCAGCAGGCCGAGGCCGAGGCTCAGAATCGAGGCGGGCATCTCGTCACCATTAATAACGCGGCAGAAGAGATCTGGCTGCGCAATACCTTTAGCAAAACTGAAGGGCTCTGGATCGGCATCAACGATCAGCAGCAGGAAGGTACCTTTCAATGGGCCAATGGTGAATCGGTAACCTATATCAACTGGGCACCGGGAGAACCCAATAACTGGGGTAGTGGCCAGGACTACGGCTGGATTAACTACGGCAATACTCGCCAGTGGGACGATAACTCCGCTACGGCTCAGCTTCGCGGCATTATTGAAATTGGCGGCAGTACAGGAGGAACAGGGTCCATTGCGCTAGAAAAAGGAGCGCTGTCCGTTGACGAGTCGATTGGCACGGCCAAGGTCGATGTGGTGCGACAGCAGGGCAGCAGTGGCACCGTTACCGTCGACTACCAAACCGTGAACGGTAGTGCTAAAGCTGGGTCCGACTATGCCAGTCGGTCGGGAACGCTCACGTTTAGTCCTGGTCAAACCCGTAAGACGATTAGCGTCCCGGTCACGAACGACACGCTGGATGAAGGGACAGAAGACTTTGCTATCACCATCGACAACGTGACGGGCGGCGCATCCCTGCTGGCCCCACTTTGGCTGGCCCTTCTTTGAAGGCGGCAAAAACGGCAGCGTGAGAACCAGCAACTATGAGGATTTGCCCGAAGCCCAGGCATTTTATGCCAGCGGTAAGCCTGTCGTTTCTCCGTTCTTGGGGTTGAACCACGCTAGCGACAACATCAACGCCATCGTCATGGGAGATGTGTATACGGGCAACGCCTACCCCAACAAGTACAAAGGGGACCTTTTCTACAGCGAACTCTACACGGGTCGTGTCCGTCACGTTAGCTTCAACGGCAGCGGGGGCATTGCCAACATCAACACCTTCACGACTGGCGCTAACGTCGTGGTACAGATCGCTCAGGGACCAGACGGTAACCTGTACTATGTTGACTTGGACGACGGTAAGGTTGGTCGCTGGGTGTTTGATTAGGCCAATCAAGCCCCACGTCACCCAACCAAGATTGGCAACTCAATGATGATTTCTGTCCCTGTTCCGACCTCAGACCGACAGCGGAGTTGGCCGCTGTGACGTTTGAGAATGGCGTAGCTGACCGATAGCCCCAGCCCCGTACCGCTGCCAACGGGTTTCGTGGTAAAGAAGGGCTCAAAGATGCGATCGCGGATCTCTTGTGGGATGCCTAGACCGTTATCTGCTATGCGAATGCAAACGCGGCTATCATCAGCCAACTCAGTTGTTAGGGTGATTTGGGGCGGCTGCTCAGGCTGAACAACCTCTCGCAATGCATCAATCGCATTACTCAACACACTAAAGAACACCTGATTGAGCTGGCTGGCGTAGCAGGAGACAGTAGGCAACTCACCAAACTGTTTTACAACTTGAATAGGGGTCTGTTGATTATCCCCCGCTAGTCGCTGCTGTAGCATCATCAGCGTACTCTCAAGCCCAGTATGAATATTGACCGGCTTAAACTCGGCTTCATCCAACCGTGAGAAGTTGCGCAAACTAAGAACAATTTGTGAGATCCGTTCGCTTCCTGCCTTCATCGAATCAAACAGACGTAGGCAATCCTGCTGAACAAACGCATAGTCCATCTCCTCCATCTCATCGACAATAGCTTGTCCAGGCTGAGGGCACTGTTCCTGATACAGCGACAGCAAATGCATCAAATCTTGTACATAGTTTGCGGCGTGGTTGAGGTTGCCCTGGATAAAGTTAATAGGGTTGTTGATTTCGTGGGCAACCCCGCCGACAAGCTGGCCCATCGCAGACATCTTCTCACTTTGAATGAGCTGTGACTGGGTCTGCTGCAAATTTTGCAGCGTCTGTTCCAAGTCCACCGTCTTTTTCCGTAGGGCATGGGTTTGCCGATCAACCTCTGCGGCCAACGTTTGGGACTGCTGCTCGACCTGCCGATACAGCCGCGCGTTAACGAGTGAAATAGCAGCCTGGGCCGCTAACATCTGTAGCGTTTCAACCCGATGACGGGTAAAGGCCCCCACGACCACCCGATTCTCCAAATACAAAATCGACACCAGTTGCCCCTGACGCAAAATTGGGATACACAGCACGCTTTTGATGTTGTGCTGTCTAACGTAGGCATCGTTAGCTAACGTTGCGTGCGTTGCCGCATTGTCGATCACCAAGGCAGTTTGGCTTCGCTTTACTCGGTGTATGGCCGCATGGGCAATCTGGACAAAGTCATCTAGCCCAGTGGACTGAATTTGCGGCGTACGGTCTACCGTTGCCACTGCCTCAATCTGCCACTGCCCTGCTTCAGGCATTAGCAAGATGCCCCGGTCTGCCCCTGCCGTTTCCAACGCCGTATGTAGGACTGTTGCCAGCAGCCGATCCAGTTCAATTTCGCTCGAAAGACTTTGAGATGCCTTCAACACCGCTGCTAAATCCAGCGTATCGGCAATGCTCACCGTTTGCGGTGTAGATGTCATCAGATGAGGCTGGGGCCGTACGGTGGCGGTGGATGATGGACTGACTGAGCCCTCAACCGGCACTGGGGGAACAGGCAACAGCGCGCCGTACCGGCGTTCTAGATCGGCAACTTTAGCCTGCGCCCCCCACTGACTGTAGCTACAGTGTGCAGCCTGTAGGTAGCCCGCTGCACACTGGGCTTTGCCCCAACCCAGATAGAACTTGGCCGCCAGTTCATTAGCAAGTGCCTCGTGGTGCAAATACTGGTTCTCTTGGGCCGCCGCAATGGCCTGATCGTAAAGGTTCATAGCGTCTAAGGGACGATCGCTAATACGAGCAATTTCTGCCTCCGCTAGCAGCATCTGATGGTGAAAGTTTTCGGGACAGTTATTGGCCCACACCGTCAGCTGCTGGTGGTGACGCTCAATCGTTTGCCAGTAATTGGCCTGCTCTGCGTCAGTAGCCGTTGGGTACAGAGCCGTCAGTACCAACAAATAGTAGACGTAGTACTTGATGACCGGAAAAAACCCGACATTCGCCGCCACCTTGTCTATGACCGCCTCAAATGTTTTTTGGGCTGCACCGTACTGTTCATAGGTATAGAGCAGCTCAGCTTTCAGGTAGTGGTACCAGTTGAGACCGTGATCGAAATTGTTCTCTTGCCAGCGGGCGATACACTGCGCTTCGTTAAAGTCTTCATCATCTAGACTCAACCGTTCACTGCCCTGCCCCTGCAAGTGACGCACCACGCGATGCAGCGCCAAATAGGCGGCATGCATGTTGAGATCGCCCATCTGTTCAACCGTTGTCAGGTATTTCTCGGCTTCCTTCAGGACCTGTGGCAGGGGTTCACCACTATCAAATCGAGTCCAAATACCCAGGAAGAGCGCCCACACTCCATAGGTGACGTCACCGCACTCCATGCAGTGCTGGTAGGACGCCTGGTAGTACTCCAGATTGGTGGCTAGGGGGCGATTGTAGGGATTAATGGCATTACAGAAGAGATTGTTAACCTTGCCTACCAGATCGGTGCGGTTAAATTTCTCGTTGAGCTGCAGGGCCAGACGAGCCAGTTGATAGGCGGTCTGATACTGCTGCCCGTAGGCTAAATTCATGGCATAGGTAACATAGCCAAACGCCGAAAGGCTAGTATTGCCCTGCTGAAGCGAGGCCAGCACAATCTGAATCACCGTCATGTTAAGCAGATCAACGTTGCCGTCCAGATAAGCGAGTGCCCATAGGTCAACCAGTAGCCGCATGATCAGATTCTGCACCGGGTCGGTCTGCACCGTATGCTGATAGAGATCGGCAATGTCGATTTTTGATAAGTGTTGCTGCACCTCGGCCTGGTCACAGGCTAGCCTCTCCCGTAGCGCGTCTTCAGATACCGGCAAAGACAATCCTAGAAGACTTAAACCCTCTAGCCCTGCACTGATACCGGTTTTAAAGTTGTCGCCCTGAGTCATCGAGAGATTCATCAGAATCCCATACAGCTCAGCCCGGTCTAAATCGTGAGTCACGGCTGCCAGCGCAGTCTCCAGAAGTTGACGACTGGTCGCAAAGTCGCCATTGAGGTATTTACACTCTCCTCCATCGCGATGTAACCCATAGGTCAGCGCATAATGAGCCGCCCAACCGTTATCAGGCAATAGTGTCAGGCCAACGGTAAGATATTTGTCTGCGGTGGCGATCGCATTGGACCGTTTTGCTTTTTGGCCCGCCATCAGGTTCAGTCGAGCCAGGTCTCCCCTTGCAATCCCCATTGATAGTTCTGGGGTACCCGGCTCAATCCCTAAATTGAGATGATTGACGATATCGAAAACGCGACTGTCCAACGCCTCTTCGGGTGTGTTGTCCAGTAGAAGCCGCCCAATTTTTATGTGGGTTTGCTGACGAGCCGCCGTTGCAATTAGGGATGCCGCCGCCTGTTGAATACGGTCATGCAAGAACCGATAGCTGGGGTTAACGCCCAGTTGAGCCTCTGTTGCGGCTGAGTCTTGAAAAAACTTGTAAGCCTGATCGGTCGGTAGTACTACGCCATCTTGTAAAGCAGGCCACAGCGCTGCTGCGACCTCGGCAGCAGTCGTTTCCGAAATAATAGTCAGGGTCTGCAAATCAAATGTGTTACCTACGCAGGCCGCCAATTTCAAAACGTTTTGAGTTGCGGCGGGCAGCTTTTTCAGCTGTTGCGCCATAAACGCCACTACGTCGTCCGTGAGGGTTAGTGCCGTAATATTGGCAATGTCGTATACCCACTGCCCCTGGGCTCGGTCAAAGGTTAACTGTCCTTCGCTGTGCAACGCTTTGAGGAACTGGGTAATAAAGAAAGGGTTGCCCTTTGCCTTGCGGTTAATCAGTCCCGACAGTGCCTGAGCTGCTTCGGTGTTATAAGTTAGCGTATCTGCAACTAGCGCATTAACATCATCAAACTGTAACGGCGCTAGCGTCAACGTGTGAATGGTCACCTGCATCTGTTGCAGTGCCTCAACCGTCAGCATAAACGGGTGTGCTGGCGAGACTTCATTATCTCGGTAGGCACCTAGAACTAGCAAATGGCCCTGATCGCCCATCAATTGCTTAATGAGCGCTAGCGAGGCGGCATCGGCCCACTGCAAATCATCTAAGAACAAAACCAGCGGATGGTCTGCGCAGGCAAACACGCTGATAAATTTCTGAAAGAGAACGTTAAACCGATTCTGTTCAGCCGTGCCAGAGAGCTTAGGGGCAGGCGGTTGCGCTCCAATAATCTCTTCTAGTTCTGGAATGACCTCAATCAGGACCTGTCCGGCCTCACCAACGCTAGCCAAAATCTGGTCGTGCCAGTATGCAAGCTGTTGATCCGACTCTGAGAGCAGCTGCCCCATCAAATCCCGCAATGCTTGCACAAAAGCCGACAGCGGCACATCTCGGTTGAACTGGTCGAACTTGCCTTTAATAAAGTACCCCCGTTGTCGGGCAATCGGCTTGTGCACCTCGTTGACAACAGCGGTTTTACCAATACCCGAAAACCCGGCCACCAGCATGAGTTCTGCTGCACCTGCCGAGACCCGGTCAAAAGCCGTGAGCAGCTGTTTCACTTCTGCATCACGGCCATAGAGCCGCTCAGGAATCAAAAAGCGATCGCTAATGTCCTGCTCACCCAGCGTAAACGACACAATCTGACTGTGTTCTTTCAGATCGGTCAAACAGCGGCTCAGGTCATGCTTTAGCCCGAGGGCACTCTGGTAACGGTTTTCGGCATTCTTTTCCATCAACCGCGCCACTAGGTCGCTCACCATCAGGGGAATTGCACCATTGATCTGAGACACTGACATTGGCGTCTTTGCCAGATGACAGTGAACCAGCTCCAGCGAATCGGTTGAATCAAAGGGCAACTGTCCCGTCAAGAGCTGATATAGCGTTACCCCCAGAGCATAGAAGTCAGCCCGGTAGTCAATGCCTCGATTCATCCGACCGGTTTGCTCGGGCGACAGGTAGGCCAATGTCCCCTCCAGAGTCTGTGGGCTCTGAAGTTCCTGAGTCTCCTTGGGCAGCACCGATGCGACACTAAAATCGATCAGTTTGATCTGCTTTGAAACCGGATGCATCAGAATATTGGCAGGTTTGATGTCTTTATGAATAACTCGATGTTGGTGTAGCCCGTGCAAAATTTCTGCCATCTGCACGCCGATGCTAAGGACATTGTGCAGCGTCATTGGCTGAGCATGCCGGTCTAGTGAGACACCACCCCAGTCTTCCATCACGAGGGCAGGGCCATTGATATAGGGCTCTAGTCCGAGCGGATGAACCACGCCAGCAATCGGCAGATTCTTGGCAATCGCGTACTGGTTTCGCATCTGAGCCACCTCGCTCAAAGCCGGCACGTCCTTGGTCAGTATCTTGATGACAACCTGCCGCTGCTGTGTCGTCTGCACAGCCCGATAAACCTGACTATGCGTCCCTGAGTACAGACATTCTGTGATGCGGTAGCCGTCGAGCTGGGGAAGTTGACAAG